>NZ_LMME01000008.1:0-105952 GCF_001422125.1 Methylobacterium sp. Leaf85
AACTTCTTCTGGATGTCGGGGACGAAGAACGTCCAGCCGTATTGCAGGTTGGCGATCATCACCATGCAGATCACGCCGATCACCAGCTGACCCCAGCGCCCGAAGGGCGGTGCGGACGCCGTGCCCAGGGTCGGTTGGGCGGTCCCGCCCGAACGTGGGGTGGCGGCGCGAACGGTCATGACCGTCTTCCTCGGTGTCTCGTCTGTTGTTTGCGGAGTTCTAGCCGGGAATATTTTGAATTCAAGAAACTTTGCTGGCAATGGCGCCGCAAGCCGAAACAAAAAATTTGGATCACGCGTATAAAAAATTCAAACTCTTGCTGCCGAGGCCTTTAACTTCACACCAGTGCTGCGATGCGGAGTTCCTCACCCGGATCGGTCGGGAATCGTACAATTCCACGGCCTCGGATCGGAACATTTCAGCAATTGTTATCGTTCGGCTTTCGACTTCGCGGTGCCCGGCGCATGCCGTGTCCCGGCCTCCCACGCGATCATGAGGATCATTTCGATGAGCAGCACCACCGACAAGATCAAGGGTCTCGCCAACGAAGCCGTCGGCAACATCAAGCAGGGCGTCGGCTCGGTCACGGGCAACGAGAAACTGCAGGCCGAAGGCAAGGCGCAGGAGCTCAAGGGCGAGGCCCAGAAGACCGTGGGTGATGCCAAGGACGGGATCAAGGGCGCGGCTCAGAGCGCAGCCGACGCCGTCAAGAAGATCTGACGATCCGGCCCGAAGGCCAGTCCGGAGAGGGGAGTATCTGTCCACTCACCGTTGGACCGACGTCCAGGCGACGTCCGGCCGAGACAAGATCGAAGACCGAACAACGATTCCGGGGCCTAGACCATGGTTCAGGGCCGAGACCCGGATCGGTGCGACGGCAGGATGGATCGGGCTCACGCCCGTCCATCGGATCGCGAAAGGAGATGTGTCCATGAACAGAGATCATTTCGACGGTAGCGTCCGCAACCTTCAGGGTCGCGGCAAGACGGCTCTCGGCGCGGTGACCGGCCGCGCGCGTCAGCAGGTCGAAGGCGCGTACGATCAGGCCGCCGGCGCGGCCCAATACGCGTATGGCGAAGCGCGCGACACGGTGAACGACCTGCGTCGCGATGGCGAGCGCTTCATCGACGAGACGAGCGCGCGTGCCCATGCCCTGGCCGACGAAGCAGAGCAGCGTCGCCAAGCGATCGCCGACCGTGGGTATGCGCTCGCTGACGAAGCTCAGCGCCGCGGCCGTCATTACCGGGGTGAAGCCGTGCGGCACGGCCGGGCCGTGGCGGCTCGGGCGGACGAGAACAAGGCCGTCACGCTCGCCCTCGTGGCGGCGGCGGCCTTCGGGCTGGGATGGCTGCTGCGCCCCTCGCGCTGAGTTCCGAGATCCGGACACCCTTCTTGTAGAGCCCCATTCGGCCTAGAAGACCACCCTGGCGGCGCGGGGCCGCGAGGGACACGACGACCATGGCGGTGCGGAACTGGTTCGATCTCACGACCGGCGAGATCGCGTCCGCCATGGACCGCTCGATCGCGGTTCTCCCCGTGGCAGCGGTGGAGCAGCATGGACCGCACCTGCCGCTGTCCACCGACGTCACCATCGCTGAGGGCTATCTCGCCCGGCTGGCCGAACTCGATGCGGGCGACCTCGACATCCTGGTCCTGCCGGTCCAGAGCATCGGCAAATCGGACGAGCACGATGCGTTTCCCGGCACGCTGACCCTCACGGCCGAGACGGCCCTGCGGGCGTGGGGCGAGATCGGCCACAGCCTCCATCGCGCCGGATGCGGCAAGCTCGTCATCGTCACCTCCCATGGTGGCAATAGCGGGCTCATCGATCTCGTGGCGAGCGACCTGCGCAGTCTCGGCATGCTCGCCGTCACCACGGCCTGGAGCCGGTTCGGCTACCCGCCGGGCCTCTTTCCCGACGACGAAATCAGACATGGCATCCATGCCGGCGCCGTCGAGACGGCGCTGATGCTGGCGCTGAAGCCCGATGCGGTGCGCCGTCCGGCCATCGCCGATTTCGAGCCCCGCACGGTGGCGATAGAGCGAGACTTCACCCATCTGCGCGCCGGCCGCCCGGCGGCCTTCGCCTGGAAGTCGCAGGACCTTCACCCTTCGGGCGCCATCGGCAACGCGACGCTCGGCACGCGCGAGGCCGGCCTCGCGGCCCTCGACCACGGTGCGAGAGCCTTCCTCGAACTTCTGCGCGACGTGGACCGCTTCCGCCTCGATCCGTGAGGCGCCTTCGCGGCGCCTAATCCTCGTCCTCGGTCTCCGGGGTGCGGCCGGGCCAGGTGACGATCTGGTCGAGGAGTTCGTCGGTGGTGAACTCCTCTTCGTTGCCCGAGATCCGGCCGCGCACCGAGATGCCGGCTTCGTGGACGCTGGCCTGGCGGCCTGAGACGAGGGGATGCCACGGATAGAGATCCTGCCCGTCGCGCACGAGGCGATAGGCGCAGGTCGGCGGCAGCCAGGGGATGGTGCGGACCGCCTCCGGCGTCAGGCGGACGCAATCGGGCACCCGTCTCTGGCGGTTGACGTAATCGCGGCAGTTGCAGGCGAGCCCGTCGAGGAGGGTGCAGCCGACATCGGTGTGGTAGACCTCGCCGGTATCGTCATCCTCGAGCTTGAGCAGGCAGCACCGGCCGCAGCCGTCGCACAGGCTCTCCCACTCGGACGACGACATCTCGTCGAGGGTCTTCTCCCGCCAGAACGGCTTCGATGGCTCGGGCGCCACCGCGTCCGGGGCAAGGAGGGGGGATGTGCGGTCCCTCATCGGGAGCACCTTCGGGGTTCGGAACGGGAGGGCGGAGCGCGCAGGCTCCTTGACGCATGTGGGCGTGATCGGCAAGCCGCGCCACCTCCGTGCCCCATTCCCGGATCAAGGTTGACGAAGGGTTATTCTCGCCGACGTCGCGACGTTTTCGCTTTCCGACGCATTATGATGGGAAGCCGGCCGTGCCGCCCCCGCGGAAGGGCGGACGATGTGCTTTGCCGGGCCTCGCGAAGACGCGCGGAGCTTGGTAGTGCTTGACCTGCGGCATCGGTGAGCGGTGCCGGCCGTGCGTTGAGGGACAGAGATCACGTCGTGCGCCTGCCCAAAGCCACCTCGCTCCTGACGCGCCTGAAACGCGCCGCCCTCGGCTTCGACGCCTGGGTGAATGCGAGCCTGTACGACAGCGGCCGCTCCACTGCCGAGATCTACGAGCGTTTCCAGCAGCGTATGCAGGTCTTCTCGGTGCGCGGCTGGAAGCGCGTCGCCCTCGACCTCACCAGCGAGGGGGTGACGCTCGGCACCGGCGGCGCCGTGCTGATGCTGGCCCTCGCGCAGCCCGCCTTCAACCTCACCAGCGAGAATTGGCTGAAGCAGCAGGATCTCGCCGTCACCTTCCTCGACCGCTACGGCGTCGAGGTGGGGCGGCGCGGGATCAAGCACGACGACTCGCTGAAACTCGACGACTTTCCCGACAGCATGATCAAGGCGCTGGTCTCCACCGAGGACCGGCGCTTCTACGAGCATTGGGGCATCGACCCGATCGGCACGGCGCGCGCACTCGTGTCGAACTCGCGCGGCGGCGGCAACACGCAGGGCGGCTCCTCCATCACCCAGCAGCTCGCCAAGAACCTGTTCCTCACCAACGAACGCTCCCTGGAGCGCAAGATCAACGAGGCGTTCCTGGCGCTGTGGCTCGAGAGCCATCTCAGCAAGAACGAGATTCTCAAGCTCTATCTCGACCGTGCCTATATGGGCGGCGGCACCTTCGGTGCGGTCGCGGCGGCCGATTACTATTTCGGCAAGCCGCTGAAGGACGTGAGCCTCGCCGAAGCCGCGATGCTGGCCGGCCTGTTCAAGGCACCGACGAAATACGCGCCGCATGTGAACCTGCCGGCGGCCCGCGCCCGCGCCGTGGACGTGCTGCACAACATGGTGGAAGCCGGCTTCGTCACCGAAGGCCAGATCCAGACGGCATTGCGCAACCCGGCGACGCCGGTGACCCGCACCCGCGACATCACCGCCGATTACTACCTCGACTGGGCCTTCGGCGAGATCAAGGGCATGGCGGATGCCGGCAAACTGCGCGGCGACCGCGTGCTGATCGTGAAGACCCCCCTCGATATCGGTATCCAGAAACGTGCCGACCAGGCGGTGGAGAACATCCTGCGCCAGTACGGCGACCAGTACGACGTGGACGAGGCCGCCATGGTCATCCTCGATCCGGACGGGGCGCTGCGCGCCATGGTCGGCGGGGCCGATTACGGCGAGAGCCAGTTCAACCGGGCCACCGATTCCCTGCGCCAGCCGGGCTCCTCGTTCAAACCCTACGTCTATGCGGCGGGCCTCGCCGCCGGCCTCTACCGGCCCGACACCCGGGTGGTGGACCGGCCGATCTGCCTCGGGAACTGGTGCCCGCAGAATTACGGCCGCTCGTTCTCCGGCGCCACCAACCTCACCGTGGCGGTGGCGAAATCCATCAATACGATCCCGATCCAGATCTCGGTCGCGTTGGGCAAGGCCATCGGCATCAAGGGCGACTTCCCCGCCGCCAAGGCCGGGCGCGCCAAGATCATCGACATGGCCCATCGCATGGGCATCACCACCCCGCTCACCGATTCCGTTTCGCTTCCCATAGGCTCGGCGGAGGTGAACGTCATCGATCAGGCGGCAGCCTATGCGGTGTTCGCCAATGGCGGCCGCAAAGCCAAGCCCTATGCGGCCATGGAGGTGAAGAACTCCTCGGGCGAAGTGATCTACCGCCATGCCGACGAGAAGCCCGAGCAGATCCTCTCGCCCCAGGTTGTGGCCGACATGAACTTCATGTTGAACAAGGTGGTGGAGGAGGGGACCGGCCGTCGCGCGCAGCTCGACGGCATCAAGGTCGCGGGTAAATCCGGGACGACCAACGCCTACAAGGACGCCTGGTTCGTGGCCTATACCGGCAATTACGTGGGCGCCGTCTGGTTCGGAAACGACGATTCCACCTCCACCAACAAGATGACCGGCGGTTCGCTTCCCGCCATGGCCTGGCACGACGTGATGGAGACGGCCCACCAGGGCATCGAGTTGAAGGCGATGCCGGGCCTCAAGGAGAACACCCGTCCGATGGCGCAGGCGGGGTCGTCCTCGCCGCCCAACGCGGCCGCCAGCGCGGCCGGCAAGCTCTCGCGGCGCTCGTTCGAGGTCATCGGCAGCATGAACGGCCTGTTCCGCACCGTGGAGGCGGGGACGCCCGCCGGCGCCCGCGCCGCCGCTGGGGAGACCACGGGCGCCGTCGTCGATGGCGCCCGCCCGGTCGGCCGCATCGGCATTCCGTAGCGACGGTGTCCACACGGCCCCAGGATGTCAGCCGCCGCATGAGCACCACAGATCACCCTGCCCGGTCCGGCGCGATGCCCGGCATCGCGGGCGTCGCCGGCCGGGGAAGCCGGGTCTTTCGCGCCGTCCTGAGTCGGACCTCGCGCGTCGGGCTCGTCTTCTACACCCTCGCCCTCGGCGCGGGCTTGGGGTTGGCGACGGCGGATTACGCCACGCGGGGCGGCTATCCGTTCGGTGGCGTTTCGGTGGGGAGCTGGATCGCGTGGCCGCGCACGGGCTCCCTCGGCGCCGACCCCTATGCCCGCGCGGTGAATGCCCGGCGCGGTGAGATTCCCCTGGCGGTGGGAGAGGGGCTGCTTCTCACCGCCTCCCAGGACGACGAGGGCCGCGCCCTCAATGCCGCCTGCACCTACCGGATCGCCGGCGCGACGCCTCCCGCCAGGGCCTGGACCATCACCGTCGCCGGGCGCGGCAAGCGTGACTCCGAACGGCCTGTGCTGCGCGAGGGCTTCACCTCCACGGAGGTTCTGCGCGACGTCGACGGGCGCTTCTCCATCGTGCTCGCTTCGGACGTCCAGCCCGGCAACTGGCTGCCCATGCCGCGCGCCGCCGGGCCGGTGCGGCTCGCGCTCCGTCTCTACGACACGCCGGTGGCGGCCAGCGCCGGCACGGTGGAGCGGTCTGCGGTTCCCACGATCTCCCGCACGGAATGCGCGGAATGAACCCGACCGGCCGTTTCCTTCTCGCGACCCTCGCCGGCCTCGTCCTGGCGGGGCTGGTCCATATCGCCGTGGTGCTCGCGATCCCGAGCCTGTCGGAATCCGACGCCCTGACGAAGGCGCGCACCAGCGAGGCCCTGGACCACGCGATGCCGGTCTATACGCTCTCCACCGGCATCAACCCGGCCCCCACCGAGGCGTGGCTGCCGATCCCCGATCCCTCGGTCGCGGTGGGTATCTGCGCCTACAACCTCGCCGATGGCCCGATGCGGGTCTCCGCCCGGACCGGCGCGCTGATGCTGTCCCTGGCCGTCCATGGGCGGCGGGGAGCCTTCTACGCCGTCACCGACCAGGCGGCGGTTCGCGGCGCCCTGGACCTCGTGATCCTCACCCGCGCCCAATACGACGAGGCCCTGGCCAACGAGGACGAGAACGACGTGAGCCGCGACGTGCGCATCGTCGCCACAGAACGGGAGGGTTTCGTGGTGGTGCGCGTGGTCGCGGCCCTTCCGAGCCAGCGGCAGGCGGCGAACGAGGCGGTCCAGGCCGTCTCCTGCACCATCGACAGTCCCACCGAGGACGCCGCGAAATCCGGCGGCTGACGGCCGACCGACGCCCTGTCCGGGCGGGCGGCCCGTCTCAGTATTTCGCGACGATGGGTCGGGCGGCCTGGGGGGCGGGTGCCTCCACCAATCCGCACCGCGCTTCGGCCGCCGCCGGGAGCAGCGGGTCGAGTATCACCCGGCGCCCGTCGAGACCGGCGAGACTGCGCTCGACCGATACGGCCTCGACCGAGGGGACCTCCACGAGGAGATGCTGCAGGGCGTAGCGGTAACGCTCCGCGCGAACCCCCGTCTCCAGCCGGACCCAGGCCACGAGGCAGCGGTTCTCGGCCACCCGCATGGCGGCCTGCCGGATGCTCTCGTCGTCGAGGCTCTTCACGAAGGGCAGGCTGCGCAGGCGCAGGGTATCGGCATTCGCCACCCGCGCCGCCGTGGCCACGAAGAGCGGGATCAGGCGCGCATCCGCCGTGATGTCGTCCGCCAGTCGGCGATAGCGCGAGACGGGCGAGCGAAAGGGTTCCGCGACCAGGGCGGCATGATAGCTGGTGACGTCGTCCTCGCGCCAGCTCGGCGGCAGCACGCGGGTGCGGGTGAGGTTGGCCAGGGCGTCGGTGAAGGTCTCGCTCTCGGCCGCCGGCATCAGGAAGCGCCAGGCCCGGTCGCGCAGGGTGCGCTCGTCGTCGGTGAGGGAAAAATCCGAGGCCGGCTCGTTGCGGTATTGCGCGGCCAAGGTGCCGGTGGTCGCCACGAGGCTGTTCCAGGCGCTCGGGGCCGGGCGGCCGAAATCGCCTTTCTGGGCGCAGCCGCCCATCAGCAGCATCGCGGCAGCGGATGCGGTCTTGATCAAGCGCCCGGTGGGGGGGACGGGGTGGGACGCCGGCATCGCACTTCCTCGGGTTGACGGTGCCTGCTCGGGCCTCACGGTGACCGGAGGCGTGGGGTGTCAGGAGTGCCGGCGCTGCCGGGGAGCGGATATCGCCGGTTCGGGCATGCGCTCGTAGCGGACGCCGGTGAAAAGCAGGATCTCGCCGCGCGTGGCTCTGTCGTTCTCGTGGTCCCGGCGGAACCGGCGGCCGGAGCCCTGGCGGAACGCCACGACGCTGGCCGTCGGCAGCGGTAGCGAACGGTCTCCCAGACCGACCGATGGCTCACCGGGGTGTGTTTTGGCACTCTGGGACTTGCGGTCAGGCGTCATCGCTGGCGATCCCATCGATCCTCGATACGCACCACCCGAACCCGTCGGAAACGTCCCCTCGAACTCTCCCGGGGCGGATCCCGTCGAATTCTCAATCGATCGTGATGCAGAGCGGAGAGCATCACGAGGTGGTTAATGAAAAGTTTCCGCTCTCCATCGAATCGCGGGAGAGCGCCAGGCGGCGGCGGCAGGGACCGAACCTCCGTGGCAATATCGCCGCAGCCGCGACGACTGTCGGAACTGAAGCCGCGGAATCTGCTCTGGCTTGCAACTTGCTTTGAATTTTACTGCCCATGGCGGGCGTTTCCTCCCTTGCACTCGGCCCCGCTCCGAAATGAGCGGGGCCTTTTTGTCGAGGGATCTCGAAAAACTGTGACCGGGGCGCCACGCCCATGGTTCCGCTCATATCCAGCCGGAACCGGGACGGTGTCCCGCGCGCTTGCTAAGCCATGGCTGCGCCCGATATGCCGCCACACTCAGATCCGAGCGAAGGACAACGCAGAATGCGCGTGGCGACCACACGATCCTCCAGCCCCTCGAAGGGCCGGTCCCTGGCCCTGAAGGCTGCACCCTTCGCCCTTCTGCTTCTGGCCGCCGGCCCGGCCCAGGCCCAGCGCGAAGACCAGGGCCTGCAACTCGGCTGCGCCAACGATTATTTCCGCCTCTGTGCCGGCGTCGATCCCAACAGCAACGAGGCCGAAAAGTGCATGGAGCGCAACCGTCCCCGCCTGTCGGCCGAATGCCGCAACGCCATCGGCGATTACGACCGTCGCAGCGGTGGCAAGTCCCGGTAAGGGTCAGGCCCGGTCTCCGACATCTCCCGGCAAGAAGCCTGTCGACGGAAGCCAGGCCATCGAATAGGCCTGCGACTCCGGTGGAAGACCGGGGGGCGGCTCCCCCGACCTTCGACCATGCTCGATCGTGAATGAGGCTCGTGCGCCATGGCCCTGACCGTCGCGGTTCAGATGGACCCGATCCAGGCGATCAGGATCGCCGGTGACACCACCTTCGCTCTGCTCTTGGAAGCGCAGGCGCGGGGACACGATCTCCTGTTCTATACGCCGGACCGGCTCTCCATGCAGGGTCAGGTGGTGACGGCGCGGGTCGAGCCCCTCCGGGTCCAGGACGTGGAGGGCGCCCACGCGACCCTCGGGGCCATGCAGCGTGTCGATCTCGCCGATGTGGATGTGGTCCTGATGCGCCAGGACCCGCCCTTTGATATGGCCTACATCACCGCGACCCACATGCTGGAGCGGATCCATCCTCGGACCCTGGTGGTGAACAACCCGGCCGAGGTGCGCAATGCGCCCGAGAAGCTGTTCGTCCTCGATTTCCCGCAGCTGATGCCGCCGACCCTGATCACCCGCGACAAGGCGGAGATCGAGGCGTTCCGCGCCGAGCACGGCGCCATCGTCATGAAGCCCCTGCACGGGCATGGCGGCGCGGCGGTGTTCCGGGTGTTGCCGGAGGACGCCAATTTCGGTTCGATGTTCGACCTGTTCTCGGTGACGTTCCGCGAGCCCTGGGTAGTTCAGCGCTTCCTGCCGAAGATCACCGAGGGCGACAAGCGCATCATCTTGGTGGACGGTGAGCCTCTGGGCGCCATCAACCGTGTCCCGGCGCTCAACGACATCCGCTCCAACATGGTGCGCGGCGGGGCGGCCGCCGCCTCCGATTTCACCGAGCGCGAGCGGGACATCTGCGCCACGATCGGGCCGGAGCTTCGCCGGCGCGGCCTCATCCTCGTCGGTATCGACGTGATCGACGGCAACCTCACCGAGATCAACGTCACCTCTCCCACGGGTATCCGCGCGATCAAGCGGCTCGGTGGACCGGATCTCGCGGTCTCGGTCTGGGATGCGATCGAAGGGCGGCTCTCCGCCTCGGTTTGACGGGATTAAGCCGCCTTTAAGCGCGGCAGCCTAACGCTCGGGGCCGGTTTCAAACCCTCCGGCCCGGTCGATGCACCCCATCACGCAAAGCCATTCTTCCGGCTGGTTCTCCGGAACCTGCCGGTGAGTGGTCGCGCCCTGCCCATACGGCTCGCCCGGATGTTCCTGGTCGGCGGCATCGCGACCCTGCTCTATGCCTGCCTGAGCCTAGTGGGGACGACGGTGGTCGGGCTTCCGCTTCCCCTGGCCTCGCCCCTTTCCTACGCCCTCGCCTCGCTCTGGTCCTATGCCGGTCATCGCTGGCTGACCTTCGGCGACAGACGGCCGGCGCCTCGCGCGGCGTTGCGGTTTTCCCTTCTGACGATGGCCGGCTACGGCGCGGCCGCAGCGATCCCCGCCATCGTCGGCGGGATCTTCGAGGGGCCTTCCTGGCTCTCGATCCTCGCCGTCTGCACCGGGATTCCCGCTGGGAATTACGTGATCCTGAGCCGGCACATCTTTTCCGAGATGCCACAGGATCCTCGACAGCCGGTAGGGCATACGGGATGAGATCCGATCCGGCCTCCATCCCGGTCTCGAGGCAGTCCCCCGGCGGGGCGTCGCGACCGTTCGTGCCGGGGGCGTGGGGAGCCTCGTCGATCCTCGTGTTCCTGGTCGTGGTCCTCACGCTGTCCATCCGCGCCGGTCAGTTGCTCAACGATCCCGACAGCCAGTGGCACATGGCCATCGGCCGCTGGATCGTCGCACATCGCACCGTGCCCTGGACGGACCTGTTCTCCCACACCTTTGCCGGATCGCCCTGGATCGCAAAGGAATGGGCCTCGCAGGTGCTGTTTTATGGGGCCTATGCGGTCGCCGGCTGGTGGGGCGTCTGCATGCTCACCATCCTGGTCGTTGCCGGCTCGCTGGCCGGCCTGCACCTGTGGCTGCAATGCCGTGTTTCCGCCACCGCGGCGCTGTTGGCGATCACGGCCGTGTTCGTGGTCCTCGCGCCGCACCTGCTCGCACGCCCGCACATCCTCACGGTGCCGGTCCTCCTCGTCTGGATGACGGGCCTCGTGGCGGCACTGGAGCGGGGGAGGGCGCCGTCGTTCTGGCTCATCCCGGTGATGGTGGCCTGGGCCAATCTACACGGAAGCTACCCGATCGGCCTCGTCATCGCCGGTATCCTCGCAGGCGAGGGCGTGCTCTCCGGCTCCCGCTCCGAATGGATCGGCAGGGCTTTGCGATGGGCACGCTTCCTCGCCCTCGCCACGGTCGCATCCTGCCTGACGCCCTATGGCTACGTGCCGTTTCTCGTGAATCTCGGCCTGTTCAACAGTGGCGAATCCCTGCCCTTCATCGACGAATGGCAACCCCTCGGACTGAACGGCGCGGGCGTCGTTGCCGTTGCGATGTTCATCGGCAGTATCGTGGTGCTGCTGACAGCCCCCCGAAAAACCCTGTTCCGGCTCGGCGTGGTCACGCTCCTCGGGGTGATGATGATCCGCCACGCGCGCTTCGCGGATCTGTTCGTCCTGGCAGCGCCGATCCTCGTGGCGGGGCCTGCCATGGCGCGATTCCCTGCCCTGCGTGGCGCTCCGACCATCGCCGCCTCACGGGGGCTCGGCCTCATTATCCTGGCCTGTACCGTCGCGGCGATCACGATGGCGGCCCTGGTCTCGCCGCGCCCCAGCGAAGCGATGACGCCACAGGCCGCACTCGACGCGGCGCGCGCACTGCGCCTCACCGGCCCGGTCTACAACGACTACGATTTCGGCGGTTTCCTGATCCGCTCCGGCGTGCCGACCTTCATCGACGGGCGCAGCGATCAGCTCTTCCTCGGCGGCTTCATGAACGGCCTCGACCGGGCGCTCGCCGCATCGGAGCCCGACCGCTTCGCCGCCCTGCTGGCGCGTTACCGCGTCACCTGGGCGCTCGTGCGGCGGGAGGGGCGAAGCGCCGATCAGCTGCGCCGCCTGGAGGGCTGGCGCCTCCTCCATGAGGACGAGACCGCTGCGGTGTATCATCAGGCCGGCGACGCGCCCGCCGCGCGGTAACAGCCCGTATGTCCCCGGCCGAAGCGAATGCCGGCCGGGATCCGCTTCGGACGGAGCGGCCTCGTCGCTTCAGCCCTTCGAGGCGCGGACCGCCAGTTCCGGCTTGTGGTTCAGGGTCTGGAACACGACGCAATAGCGCTCGGTCAGCTTCAAGAGCTGGTCGAGCTTCTCCTGCGGCGCATCGGTGTCGAGGGCGAAGTTCAGGCGAATCGCGCGAAAGCCCACCGGGGCTTCCTTGTCGACGCCCAGCGTGCCGCGGAAGTCGAGGTCGCCCTCGGCGCTGACAGTTCCGGCGCGCAGCTCGATCTCGAGGGCGGTCGCCACCGCTTTGATCGTGACCCCGGCGCAGGCGACCAGCGCCTCGAGCAGCATGTCGCCCGAGCAGAGTTCGAGCCCCGACCCGCCGGTGGCCGGGTGAAGTCCGGCGACGGCGAGCGCCCGGCCGGTCTCGACCTTACAGGCGATGGAGCTGTCGTCCAGCGTGCCCTTGGCTTTCAGCGTGATGACGGCGGATTCCGGCGCGCTGCGGTACTGGTCTTTCAGCGGGGCCTGGAGCGAGCGCAGGGTGGTGGCGTCCATCGGGTGTGTCCTCGATCGTCTTGGTGCGATTGTGATCTTTTTGTTTGCTTGGGCATCTAACCTGGGATGGAGGCAGACGCCAGAGAAGCCCTCACCACCATTGCGCCGCCTCGGTGGGCGCCGCCGCCTGGGCCGGCTTCAGCGAGCGGTCCAGGGCGGCGAGGATGCGCCGGGTGGCGGCCTCGCTATGCGGCGAGGCCGGATCGCGCGGGCGGGCCAGCGCCAGGGGGATGGCATCGTCCAGGCGGCCGGGCTTGGGGCGCATCACCACCGCCCGGTCGGCCAGCGCCACCGCCTCTCCCACATCGTGGGTGACGATGAGGATCGTCGGCTTCGTCTCCTGCCAGAGGGCGAGGAGATGGCCGTGCAGGTCCTTTCGGGTGAAGGCGTCCAGCGCCGAGAACGGCTCGTCGAGGAGGAGCACGCGCGGGTTCGCCACGAAGGCACGGGCGATGGACACGCGCTGCTGCTGCCCGCCCGAGAGTTCCCTCGGCCAGCGGCGGGCATGTTCGCCGAGCCCGACCATCTCCAGGGCATGGGCGACGCGAGCCCTGCGCTCGGCCTTGGGGAGATGGCTCAGTCCGAAGCCCACATTTTCGGCGACATCGAGCCAGGGCAGCAGGCGGGGCTCCTGGAAGACGAGGCCGACTCCTGGATGCGGCGCTGCGATCGTCTCCCCGTCGAGGGCGATGCTGCCCTCGCTCGCCCGGTCGAGCCCGGCGACGAGCCGTAGCAAGGTGGTCTTGCCACAGCCCGATCCGCCGATGAGCGCCACGATCTCGCCCTGCGGCACGGCGAGGTCGATGCGCTCCAGCGCCCGCGTGCCGTCGGAATAGGTCTTGGACAGGCTATCGAGGGTGAGCATCGCGGGGCGCCAGCCTTCTTCGAACCGGTGAGGGGACCTACAACGTCTCCCGCGCCGTGTCCTGCCAGCGCGTGAGAGGCCGGGTCACGGCGACGAGAACGGTATCGGCGAGCTTGCCGAGGATGGCGAAGGCGATGATCGCGGCAAGGATCTGGTCGGCCTTACTGAATTGCTGCCCGTCGATGAGGAGGTAGCCGAGCCCTTCGGAGGCTCCCATCAGCTCGGCGGCGACCACGAACAGGAAGCCGAGGCCGAGGCCTGTGCGGAGCGCAGTGAGGGTCGCCGGAAGCACGGCGGGGAGCAGGATGCGCCGTGCGAGCTGCAGGGTCGAGAGCCGGAAGATGCGGCCCACCTCGATCAGCTTGCGGTCGACGGAGGCGATGGCCCCCGCTACCCCGATATAGACCGGGAAGAACACCCCTACCGCGATCAGCGCCACCTTCGGCGTCTCGAGGATGCCGAGCCAGAGGATGAACAGCGGAACCCAGGCCAGGGACGGCACGGCGCGCAACGCCTGGAGCGTCGGATCGAGGATATGGCGGGCGGTGGGAAGCGCCCCGGTGAGGGCGCCCGCCGCGATGCCGGCCACCGCGCCGAAGGCGAAGCCGAGGGCGACGCGCACCAGCGTCGCCTGAACGTGCATCCAGAGGTCGCCGGATGCGGCGAGATCGTAGAGGGTCACCGCGATCCGGCTCGGCGGGGGCATCAGCCGCCCCTGGGCGAGGCCGGTATGGACGGCGGATTCCCAGCCGATCACCAGGGCGAGGGGCAGGATTAGGCCGAGGGCGACGCGGCCGCCCTGGTCCCATACCGTCTCTCGCCGAGGCTTCGGTGCCGCCTTCGTGTCGTCCGCTTCGGGTCCGGCCACGGATCAGCGGGCGGCAGGCGCGAATTGCGGATCGATCAGCCCGTCCACCGCCGCCTTCACGTCGGTACCGGCGGGGATCACCCCCGCCTGCTGCAGGGCGATGCCGGCGGCGGCGATCGATTCGGCCTGAGCCTTGCCGATGGCGGGCTGGGTCAGGTCGGTGCGCTCGATCTGCCGGGCGATCACCGGTTCGGGCAGCTTCGTCACCGCCACGAGCGCGCTCTTCAGGGCGTCGGGATTCTTGATCGCATAGGTCCGGGCGGTCTCGTAGGCGGCGATCACGGTGCGGACGAGGTCCGGGTTGGCCTTGGCGAAATCCTCGCGCACGTCGAGGACGCCCCAGGTGTTGGCGGCGGCGTCCCGGTAGAACAGCACGTCGTCGCTCTCGATCTCGGAGGCCGCCATCATCGGGTCGAGGCCGGCCCAGGCATCGACATCGCCCCGGTCGAGGGCGGTACGCCCGTCGGCATGCTGGAGCAGGACGAGCTTGGCGTCTTTTTCGGTCAGGCCGGCGCCCTGGAGCGCACGGATGAGGAAGATGTGCGGGTCGGTGCCGCGGGTCACCGCGATGCGCTTGCCCTTGAGATCGGCGGGCTTGGTGATGCCGCTGTCCTTGCGGGTGACCAGCGCCGTCCATTCCGGTCGCGAGAAGACGTAGACCGCCTTGATCGGGTTGCCGTTGATCCGGGCGAGCAGGGCCGCGGCCCCGGCCGAGGACCCGAAATCGATGGCGCCGCCATTGAGGAATTCCAGCGCCTTGTTGGAGCCGAGGGACTGGGTCCAGCGGACCGTGATGCCCTTTTCCTTCAGGGCCTCTTCTAGGAAGCCCTTCTCCTTCAGGATCAGGCTCACCGGGTTGTAGGTCGCCCAATCGAGGCGGATCTCCTTGACCTCCGCCGCCTCACCGGGGCGCGGCATCAGCAGAAGCGACGCGGCGCCGCAGATGACACTCAGGATGGCGCGACGGGACAGAGTCATCGGTCAATCGTCTCCATGGTCCCGGCAGTGACGCGGGGCATCCGAGGTAGCCAGGACCGTTCGTTTCGTCAAACGAATTTTCCGGCAGAGAGAACGATATCCTACGGATTGCCTATCACATCTACGCAGCTGCCTAGCGTTGTCTCTGGTGTCCCTCCGGGAACATGATAACGGGTTTGCGCATGTTCGACGCCGCCGACGCCCTCAAGACGGTCCTCACCACTCTCGACCGCGACGTGCGCGAGGCGACGCAGCTGCGCGCGCTTCTCGTTCCGGAGCTTCGGCGCATCATCGAGCTCGGCCATGCCGATGCCGAAGCCCGGTTGATGGAGGAGCGCGACGGCACCGCCTGCGCCCAGCGGATCAGCAACCTCACCGATGCGGTGATCCGCACGATCCACGATGCGGTGGTGTGGCGGCTCTACCCCAACGACAATCCCTCCACCGGCGAACAGCTCGCCGTGGTGGCCACCGGCGGCTACGGTCGCGGGACGATGGCGCCGGGGTCGGACATCGATCTCCTGTTCCTGCTGCCTTACAAGCAGACCGCCTGGTCCGAGAGCGTCGTCGAGGCGATGCTCTACGTGCTGTGGGACCTCAAGCTGAAGGTCGGCCATGCCACGCGCTCGGTGGAGGAGTGCCTGCGCGAGGGGCGGGCCGACATGACGATCCGCACCTCGCTCCTCGAGGCGCGCTACCTCTTCGGCGCGAGGGCGCTGTACGAGGAGCTGGTGACCCGGTTTGACACCGAGCTCGTCATGTGGACGGCGCCGGAATTCGTCGAGGCCAAGCTGCGCGAGCGTGACACCCGCGTCACGAAGGCGGGCGCCTCGCGCTACCTCGTCGAGCCCAACGTCAAGGACGGGAAGGGCGGCCTGCGCGACCTCAACACCCTGTTCTGGATCGCGAAATATACCTACCGCGTCCGCGACCAGAGCGAACTCGTCCCCGCCGGCCTGTTCACGCCGGAGGAGTACCGGGTGTTCGAGCGCTGCGAGGAGCTGCTCTGGCGCGTCCGCTGCCACATGCATTTCGTCACCGGCCGGTCCGAGGAGCGCCTGTCCTTCGGCCTGCAGCCGAGGATCGCCGAGCGCTTCGGCTACGAGCCGCGCGGCGGCCTGTCGGGCGTCGAGCGCTTCATGAAGGCGTATTTCCTGATCGCCAAGGAAGTGGGCGATCTCACCGCCATCGTCTGCGCCGCCCTCGAGGCCCGCCACGCCAAGCGCACCCCGGTCCTCGACCGCTGGATCGGCCGCTTCCGCGATCGCTTCCGCGCCACCGCCATCGAGGCGGAGGATTTCATCGACGATCACGGCCGGATCAACCTGCGCACGGCGGATGCCTTCTCGCGGGATCCCGTGAACCTGATCCGCCTGTTCTGGCTCGCCGACCGCCACAACCTGCCGATCCATCCGGATGCGACGCGGGCCGCCACCCGTTCGCTCCGGCTCATCGGGCATTCCCTGCGCTCGGACAAGGAAGCCAATGGGCTCTTCCTCGACGTGCTGACGTCGAAGAACTCACCGGAGACGATCCTGCGGCTGATGAACGAGGTCGGCGTGCTCGGCCGGTTCATCCCCGATTTCGGCCGTATCGTCGCGCTGATGCAGTTCAACATGTACCACCATTATACGGTGGACGAGCATCTGCTGCGGTCCGTCGGCGTCCTGGCGGCCATCGATTCCGGCACGGTCTCCGAGGACCACCCCATCGCCACGCGGCTCATCGACACGATCAGCCACCGGCGCGCCCTCTACGTCGCGGTGCTCCTGCACGACATCGCCAAGGGGCGCCCGGAAGACCATTCCATCGCCGGCGCGGCCATCGCCGAGAAGATCGGCCCGCGCTTCGGCCTCACCCAGACCGAGACCGAGATCGTGGCCTGGCTGGTGGAGCACCACCTGCTGATGTCGATGACGGCCCAGAGCCGCGATCTCTCCGACCCCAAGACGATCCAGAAATTCGCCTCCGTGGTGCAGACCATGGAGCGGCTGAAGCTCCTGATGATCCTCACCGTCGCGGACATCAAGGCGGTGGGACCGGGCGTGTGGACCGCCTGGAAGGGGACGCTGCTGCGGACCCTCTACGACGAGACCGAGGTGCTCCTGTCGGGCGGTCATTCCGAGATCGCCCGGACCGATCGGGTCCGCCTCATCCAGATGGGACTGCGCGAGCAGCTGGCGGATTGGGATCCGGCCTTCTTCGACGCCTATTCCGCCCGGCACAACCAGGCTTACTGGCTGAAGGTCGACGCCGTCCGCCAGTTCAAGAATGCGGGGTTCGTGCGCGGTGTCATGGAAGACGGGCGCACCGTCGCCACCGTCTACGAGACCGATCCGACCCGGGGCGTGACAGAGATCACGATCTACTCGCCCGATCACCCGCGCCTTCTCGCCATCGTCACCGGGGCCTGCGCGGCGCTCGGCGGCAACATCGTCGACGCACAGATCTTCACCACCACCGACGGCTTCGCCCTCGACTCGATCTTCATCTCCCGCGCCTTCGAGCGGGACGACGACGAACTGCGCCGCGCCAAGCGCATCACCACGGCGATCGAGCGGGCGCTGAGGGGCGAGATCCGCATCGCCGATCTCGTGGCGGACCGGCACCCGCCGAGCAACCGCTCCAACACCTTCCTGATCCCTCCGGACATGGCGATCGACAACGCCCTGTCGAGCCGGGAGACCGTGGTGGAGATCACCGGCCTCGACCGGCCGGGCCTGCTCTACGAGCTGACCACCGCCCTCGGACGCCTGAGCCTCAACATCACGTCGGCCCATGTGGCGACCTTCGGCGAGCGGGCGGTGGACGTCTTCTACGTCACCGACCTCACCGGGACCCGCGTCACCCAGCCCGACCGGCAGGCCGCGATCCGCAACGCGGTGATGGAGATCTTCGCCAGCGACGTTGCCGCTTTGAGGGCGGAGGGGCTGGAAGCACTGGTGGAGTCCCCGCCTCCGCGGGAAGCCTGAGCCCCCTGCAGACCTGAATCTCGCGGGGGGCTGAGGCGGAGAAGAGGGGCGGGACGGCGCTCGGCTTGATTTCATCCCGCGCGCGTCTGATATCAGCTGCGATCCCGGAGCATGGTGCCGAACCCCGTCGAGCGGGTTCTCGGCGCCGTGGCCCGGCCCCATTCCGATCGACCGCGTGCCGACGGTCTCCGGCGACAGAGACCGGCGACTGGCGCGGGGCGAGCAACCTTGCGATCGACGAAGAGCGATGATGGCGAACGACATGGAGCATGACGGGCAGCGCGCCGAGACGGCGCCGGAGACCGACGTGAAGCCCGAGGCGCGCGCGGAGGACAACGCCGTCGCCTTGGCGAGCCTGATCACCGAGCGCGACGAGCTGAAGGATCGCGTCCTGCGCACCTTGGCCGAAATGGAGAACCTGCGCCGGCGCACCGAGCGCGAGGTCGCCGATGCGCGGACCTATGCGGTCACGAATTTCGCGCGCGACATGCTGAACGCGGCCGACAACATCCGTCGTGCGCTGGAGAGCGTGCCGGCGGAGGCCGCCTCCACCGCCGAGGGTCCGCTCAAGGCGCTGATCGACGGGATCGAGCTCACCGAGCGCGATCTCGCCAAGACCCTGGAGCGGCACGGGGTGAAACTCATCGAGCCTCAGGGCCAGCGCTTCGATCCCAACCGGCATCAGGCGATGTTCGAAGTCCCCAATGCCGAGGTCCCGAACGGCACGGTGGTGCAGGTGATGCAGTCCGGCTACGTCATCGGCGACCGGGTCCTGCGCCCGGCCCTCGTGGGTGTCGCCAAGGGCGGACCCAAGGCGGCGGCCAATCCTGCGGATGCCGCCTGAGGCATCCGCCCGAACGAATGGCCTCGTCCCGGTTGATGAATCCGCGACGAGGCGACGAGGCCGTTACTTCACCTCGACGCTGTCGATGACCTCCCGGAACTTCGACAGCATGGCACTGCGCTGGTCGGCCCTCACCACGCCGAGCGCGCGGAGGTAGCCGTCCGGCGCGAAGCGGATTGTCTGGGACACCACCACCGGCGTGTTCGAAGGGCCGTCGACCGCGCGGGCGACGATCTCGTGCCAGTCGACGCCGTTCTGGCGGTAGGTCTGCGAGCGCTCGACCGCGAAATCCTTCATCGTCTGGTTCGAATAGAGCGCGGCGCGGGCGAAGGCATCGCGCTGTTCCGGCTGCGGCGGCTGCTGGACGGCCTGGGCCAGGACCAGGATGGGCTGTTCGAGATTCAGCATCTGGTCCTTCGGGCCTTGCGTCATCAGGACCGAATTACCCGCGAGCACCCGGACGGGCCGGAACCCGGCCGACTCGCGAATGCGGAACGGCAGGGCCGCGACCTGCTCGTCGAGGGTGAGTTCCGGCCGGATCTTCACGCTGGTCAGCATGTTCCGCATGGTTTCCGGCGTCTCGGCATCCGGCACGGTCTGGGCGATGATGATGCCCGTGACCGTGGTGTCGCCGACGAGCAGGAGCCATTTCTTGATGGCCGGGGTGGCCGCGCCCTCCGGAGCCGGCTGCTCTCCCGTGAAGAGTACCGCGTCCACGTCGCCCGCGACCTTGATGGCCTCGCGCGTCGCGACGACGAACCCCTGCGTGCGCAGGTTCTCGTCGGTGAAGCTCTTCTCCAGGTCGACGAAGGCCGTCGACGGCAGTTCGACGATGGAGAGCGTCGCGCCGCCTTCCAGCCGCTCGAATCCCGAGAACCGCTTGGACAGCGCCATGTCCGAGGCCGGCGTGAAGCCGAAGCGCGAACTCGGCGGGAAGATCGCATCGGCGGCCCAGGCCACGGAGATGGCGCCCGACGAGAGCCCGGCGATCAGGGCCAGTGCCACGACCGGACGGACGAGATTACGCAGACGCATCGGATCCATTCTCCGCGACGGAGCCGCCTCTCGCGGCTCCGGGCCATGTGTTCGAATGCGAGACGTCTCCGTTCAAGGCGAAGGGCTCGCGCGGCCTCCGTGAGGAAGGCTCGCCGACGATGGGTCGGCCCACGCCTTCCCGCTGTCAAGCGTTGCGGTCGCCCCGCGACCGGGCCGTGGCTCCACGCCGCTGGCCCCGCGTCTCCCGGATGAGGGAGGGAGGGCACAGAGGCGTTCCGGATGTCCGTTCCCGAACTACGCACCGATGCCCGGCGCGGCCTTCGCCGCACTTTGCATTCAGGCGTCGTGGTCGATGTCCCTCTCGAGCACGGCCTTGCTCTCCACCGTGGTGTCGGATTTGAGCTGGTAGACGAGCGGGATGCCGGTGGCGATCTCGAGGCTGGCGATGGTCTTCGTGGTCATGCCGTCGAGCACCATCACGAGCGCGCGCAGCGAATTGCCGTGGGCGGCCACCAGGACGCGCTCGCCGGCCATCACGCGCGGCAGGATGGTCTGGATGTAATAGGGCAGCACGCGCGCCGCGGTGTCTTTCAGGCTTTCCCCGCCGGGGGGCGGAATGTCGTAGGACCGGCGCCACTGGTGGACCTGGGCGTCGCCCCAGCGCTCACGGGCATCGTCCTTGTTGAGGCCCGACAGGTCGCCGTAATCGCGCTCGTTGAGCGCCTCGGACCGGACCGTCTCGATGCCGCCCTGGCCCATCTCCTCCAGAATCAGCGCGCAGGTATGCTGCGCCCGCTGCAGGTTGGAGGTGAAGGCGACATCGAACGCATAGCCCTGCTGCTTCAGCCAGCGGCCGGCGGTCCTGGCCTCGGTGATGCCGAGCTCGGTGAGTTGCGGATCGCGCCAGCCGGTGAAAAGCTTCTTGAGGTTCCATTCGCTCTGGCCGTGGCGAGCGAGGACGAGCAGGCGCTCCATCGGACGTCCATCCTATTTCTCGGTGAATGGTGCGACGCAACAGAATCTGCGCCTGCGGGGCTGGTGTACCGGCCGACCTGAACAGTCAATGACCGGGCGCTCGTATCAGAGCCCGAGGACGTCGGCCATGCCATAGAGGCCCGGAGGTTTGTCATGGGCCCACAACGCCGCCCGCACGGCGCCACGGGCGAAGATCGCGCGATCCTCGGCATGGTGGCTGATGGTGATGCGCTCGCCGGGGCCGGCGAAGGTCACGCTGTGGTCGCCCACCACCGTGCCGCCGCGCAGGGTGGCAAAGCCGATATCGCCGGGACGCCGCGCGCCTGTATGGCCGTCACGGGTGGAGACGCGGGTCTCGGCGAGGCTGACGCCGCGCCCCTCCGCGGCCGCCTCCCCGAGGAGGAGCGCCGTGCCGGAGGGCGCGTCCACCTTCATGCGGTGATGCATCTCGACGATTTCGATGTCGAAATCCTCGCCCAAAGCCGCGGCGACCTTGCGGACTAGCCCGGCGAGCAGGTTCACGCCCAGCGACATGTTGCCCGAACGCACGATGCGGGCATGGTGCGCCGCCGCAATGAGCTTGGCGATGTCCGCGTCGGCGAGGCCGGTGGTGCCGACGACGTGGACGATGCGGGCCTGGGCGGCGAGTTCGGCAAAGAACGTCGTGGCCGCCGGCGTGGTGAAGTCGAGGACGCCGTCGGTGGCGGCAAAGACCGTGAGCGGATCGTCGGAGACGGCGACGCCGAGGGGCGGCAGGCCGGCCAGCGCCCCCGCATCCTGGCCGAGGGCCGGCGAACCTTCGCGCGCGATGACGCCGCTCAGGGTGCATCCCTCGGCTTCCGCCACCGCCCGGATCAGCATCCGCCCCATGCGCCCCCCGGCGCCGACCACTGCGAGCCGCATCCTGTCGCCCTTCCTCGAAACGTCGCGCCTGCGGTACAGCCTCGGCCGGCCTATGCCAAGGCGAGGGGGATGAGGGGTGAAAGCTCAGTGTCTCGTGGCGAGGATCGGTCCGAGCACGTCGCCGACGCCGTTCACGGTGATCTGAGTTCCGATGCACAGCAGCAGGAAGGCGAAGAGCCGGCCGAGGACCCGCGCTCCCACCGGACCGATGGCCGTCACCACCCTGTCGGCCGACCCGTAGGTGAATCTCACCAGGATCGCGAGGGCGAGGGCCGCCAGCGACATGCCGAGATAGAAGCCGATGCGGTCGGGGCCGGGAGCGGGCCGGTTCGACCCCAGGGCGATCGCTACCGCGATGGTGCCGGGGCCGGTGGTGAAGGGCAGGGTCAGGGGGAAGAACGCCACGTCGGCGACGCTGTCGGTGGTGTCATGGGTCGCCTCGGCATGTTTCCGGGCCTCGCGGACCTCGGGTGCGCTGAGCAGCGTCCAGGCGGAGGCCGCGACCACGAGGCCGCCGGCGATCCGCAGCGCACCCAGGGACACCCCGAAGAAGTTCAGGATCGGCGCCCCCGCCCATAGTGCAGCTAGCATGATCAAGGCGGAGTAGAAGCCGATGCGCTTGGCGATCTCCACCCGCTCCTGATGCGAGTTCTGGGCGGTGATCTGTGAGAAGATCAGCGCCGAGCCCACCGGGTTGACGATCGAGAACAGGCTGGAGAAGGCGAAGACGAAGCTGTGGAGCGCCGCCTCCGGGTCGATGAGGCTGAACATGGAAGCGAATGCCTTGAAGCGGGTGTTCGGGTTCAACCCGGAGAAGGGGTGGGAACGAGGACCCTCGCCGGAGCGAAGCGGGCGGCCCGTTGCACCTGACGGACCGCCACCGGACGGTAGAGTTGCTTCGTGGCGTCGATGACGTGGAGGCCTGCGAAGGGGAGGGAGAGGCCGGTGCCGACCTTCTCCCAGGCGCCGGCCGTCCTCAGCCAGAGCCGGCTGTTCACCGGAGGCATGTAGAGGGCCTCGGCCCATCCTTCCGGCGAGAACTGGGTGGTCCGCATCAGCCGTCCGAGCTGGGAGCGGCTGTAGGGCTGGCCGTGGCCGAACGGCGTCGTATCGCGGCGGGCCCAGACCCCGCGCCGATTGGGCACGACGAGGATCATCCGCCCGCCGGGCGTCAGCACTCGCCAGACGTCCTGCAGCAATTCGGTGGGGCTCTCCACCGATTCGAGGGCGTGGACCAGGATCACCCTGTCCACCGCCGCTTCCGGCAGGGGCATCATGGTCGGGTCGGCGAGGGCCGAGCAGGATCGTCCGCCGCCGGGCCAGTTCACGACGCCCTGGGTCGCCGGCATGAAGGCGAGGGTGCGCTCGGCGATCACGTGGACCGGCCCGAGATAGGGCGTCGCATAGCCGAGGCCGAGAACCCTCAGGCCCGAGACCGAGCCGAGGAACCCATGGATCGCCCGCCCGACGATGCGATGGGTCACACCGCCCAGCGGGCTGGCATAGAAGGCGCGCAGATCGGTCACGTCGAGGCGCATGGGGCGGCTTGCTCCGGCGCGGCCGGACGTTGTCGAGGTTGCAGGGTTCTTTGACGCAGGGTCGGAATCGGATCAATGGGGACGAGACCGTTCGCCCACAAGCCGGCATGCCGCGGAGGGCGGAACTCCTCGCCGCCGCGTCCGGTTCTTCCGCGAGCGACCCGCGCCACAGACAGGAACGCCTCGTGACCGTCTCCCGCCCCGAGATCCGCACCTTCCTCTGCCGCAGCGACAACATCGGCGTGCTGATCCGCGACCCCGCGACCGGAGCCTGCGCCGCCATCGACCTGCCCGAGGCGGCTCCCGTGCTGAAGGCCCTCGACGAGACGGGCTGGACTCTCACGGATATCCTCGTGACGCACCGGCATCTCGACCATGTGGAGGGGATTCCGGAGGTGAAGCGGCGCACGGGTGCGAGGGTGACCGCTCCGCGCAAGGCGGGCCCGGACGTGCCGGAGGTGGACGTCTCCGTCGCCGAGGGGGATCTCGTCAGGGTTGGCGACCTCGAAGCCGAAGTCTGGGAGACGCCCGGCCATTGCCTCGACCACGTCACCTACTGGTTCGCGGAGGCGGGGATCGTGTGCGCCGGCGACACTCTGTTCACCCTCGGCTGCGGACGGGTGCTGGAGGGCCGCCCCGAATCGCTGTGGCACTCGCTCGAGCGGTTTCTTCTCCTGCCCGACGACACCCAGGTCTTCAGCGGCCACGATTACGTCCTCGCCAACGCCCGTTTCGCCCTCGCCGCCGATCCCGACAACCAGTCGTTGAGGGATCGCATGGCGCAGGCTGAGGAGGCCAAGGCAGCCGGCCGCTTTCTCGTTCCGACGACGATGAAACACGAGCGGGCGACCAATCCATTCCTCCGTTCCACGGAGCCCGCTTTGGCTAAAGCAGTGAATCTTTCGCCTAATTCACCCGCTGAGGTAGTGTTCACTGCATTAAGGGCCTGGAAGAACAGCTTCTGACCGGCTATGGCCCTCTTGCTGTCTCGGACTCAGCGAGACGAGCGGGGGCGACGCCGACTCCGGATACGGCCCGCCCTCCTTATCAGCGCCGGCTGGAGTATCGATGGAGACGGCAGGTACGTCCTTTGTGGTCGGCTATGATTCGGCCGGCAGCGATGATGCTTCACCCATGATGGGTCTTCGTCCACCCGACAGGTCCAAGGCCCGAATTGGCCGGTCCAGCCCCGCACCGCTCTCGGTGGATGCCCGCCTCCTCGCGATTGCGACGGAACACTTGGCGCGCCTCGGGCACAAACGGGTGACGGTCGTGGCCGTGGCCGCCGAAGCCGGCATGACCCACGCCAACGTCTACCGATATTTTCCTTCCAAGGACGCCCTGCTCGATGCCGTCGCAGGGCGCTGGCTCCGGGATGTGGAAGCGGAACTCGCCCGCATCGCCGATGCGCCCGACCCCGCCGACGACAAGATCGAGCGCCTGCTGATGGCCCTGGCGAGCGCTCAGCGCGAGGTGCTGGCGCGGGAGCCTAACTTGTTCGCGGTTCATCTCGATGCGACAGTTGCGGCACGGCCCATCGCCCGGCGTCATCGGGTGCGCCTGCGCAGCCTGGTCGAACGGGTGGTGGAGGAGGGGATCGCGGCGGGCGCCTTCGTAGCCCGGGACCGCGAACGGGCGATCGCCTACATCTTCGACGCGAGCTACCGGTTCACCCATCCGCTGGCGATGCAGCACGATTCCGACCTGCCCGTCGACCTGATTCAGGCACGCTTCGGCGCCGTGATCCAGGCCATCCAGAAAGTGCTGCGGATGGGCGCACTTTAGGCAAAGTGACAATTATCTCAGCCTGTCACCGAAGCTTTGCCGTCGAACCGGCGGGAGCTTCGGCCGCCTAAATCCTTCGACCAACAGGATTTTATCTCGGCCGTCTTCGTTCGGCCCGATCCGCCTCTGGCCCGAACTCTGCTTGGCGCCGACCACGTCGGGTTGAAGCATGGGGACTTTTCCGCCACACCGTCGCGGCGAAATCAACGTGCGATCGCGACCTCGACAATCAGCCCGTCCGTTCGGACGGAGCATCGCGGATCGGCACCGATACTGGAGGTTCGTTTTCCATGGCACGCAGCAAGATCGCGCTCATCGGCGCCGGGCAGATCGGCGGAACCCTCGCGCATCTGGCGGGCCTGAAGGAACTCGGCGACGTCGTCCTGTTCGACATCGTCGATGGCGTTCCCCAGGGCAAATCCCTCGACATCGCGGAATCCGCTCCGGTCGACGGGTTCGATGCCACCTATACGGGCGCCAGCGATTATTCGGCCATTGCCGGGGCCGACGTGGTGATCGTCACCGCAGGCGTGCCACGTAAGCCCGGCATGAGCCGCGACGACCTGATCGGTATCAACCTCAAGGTAATGGAAGCCGTCGGTACCGGCATCAAGGAGCACGCTCCGGACGCGTTCGTGATCTGCATCACCAACCCGCTCGACGCCATGGTCTGGGCCCTGCAGAAGTTCTCGGGCCTGCCCACCAACAAGGTCGTCGGCATGGCCGGCGTGCTCGATTCGGCGCGCTTCCGCCACTTCCTGGCCGACGAGTTCAAGGTCTCGGTGGAGGATGTTACCGCCTTCGTGCTCGGCGGCCACGGCGACGACATGGTCCCGCTGGTGCGCTACTCCACCGTGGCCGGCGTGCCGCTGCCGGACCTCGTCAAGCTCGGCTGGACGACCCAGGAGAAGCTCGACGCCATGGTCGAGCGGACCCGGAAGGGCGGCGGCGAGATCGTGAACCTGCTCAAGACCGGCTCGGCCTTCTACGCCCCGGCCGCCTCCGCCATCGCCATGGCCGAGAGCTACCTGCGCGACAAGCGCCGGGTGCTGCCCTGCGCCGCCTATCTCAGCGGCGAGTACGGCATCGACGGCATGTATGTCGGCGTCCCGATCGTGATTGGTGCCGGCGGTGTCGAGCGCGTCCTTGAGGTGGAATTCAACGCCGACGAGAAGGCCATGTTCGACAAGTCGGTGGGCGCCGTGAAGACCCTGATCGAAGCCTGCAAGACCGTGAACCCGGCGCTGGCCTGAAATCTCACAAGAAGCGTCGCGCGTCGGCGGGTTTCCCGTCGGCGTGAACGAGGCCGGTGTGTCGTGTCTTCCAATCCCGCGTTGCCGCGGGACGAGGCGAGGAAATGTCCTAATGAACATCCATGAATATCAGGCGAAGGCGGTGCTCAAGGAGTTCGGCCTGCCCGTCTCCCGCGGCGTGCCGATCTTCAAGCCGGAAGAGGCCGAGGCAGCCGCCAAGGAACTGGGCGGTCCGGTCTGGGTGGTGAAGTCGCAGATCCATGCGGGTGGACGTGGCAAGGGCACCTTCAAGGGCGCGCCCGCCGGTGCCAAGGGCGGCGTGCGCGTCACCAAGTCCATCGACGAGGTCAAGCAGTTTGCCGGCGAAATGCTGGGCCAGACGCTGGTCACGATCCAGACCGGCGAGGCCGGCAAGCAGGTCAACCGCCTCTACATCGAAGAAGGCGCGCAGATCGCCGCCGAGTTCTACCTGTCGATGCTCGTCGACCGCGAGACCGGACGGGTCGCCTTCGTCGTCTCCACGGAAGGCGGCATGGATATCGAGACCGTGGCGCACGACACGCCCGAGAAGATCATCACCTTCTCGGTCGATCCTGCCACCGGGATCATGCCGCATCACGGCCGGGCCGTCGCCAAGGCTCTCGGCCTCACCGGCGCGCAGGCCAAGGAAGCCGGCGACCTCACCACCAAGCTCTACGCGGCTTTCACCGCCAAGGACATGAGCATGCTGGAGATCAACCCGCTGGTGCTCACCGGCGACGGCCATCTCAAATGCCTGGACGCCAAGATCTCGTTCGATTCGAACGCGCTGTACCGTCATCCGGACATCGTGGCGCTCCGCGACGAGACCGAGGAGGACGCCAAGGAGATCGAGGCGTCGAAATACGACCTCGCCTACATCGCGCTGGATGGCACCATCGGCTGCATGGTCAATGGCGCGGGCCTGGCCATGGCGACGCTGGACATCATCAAGCTCTACGGTGAGGAGCCGGCGAACTTCCTCGATGTCGGCGGCGGCGCGAGCGAGGAGAAGGTGACGGCGGCGTTCAAGATCATCACCGCCGATCCGCAGGTGAAGGGCATCCTCGTCAACATCTTCGGCGGGATCATGAAGTGCGACGTGATCGCCAACGGCGTGATCGCCGCGGTGAAGACGGTGGGCCTCGAAGTACCCCTGGTGGTGCGACTGGAGGGCACCAACGTCGAGAAGGGCAAGGAGATCATCCGGAATTCCGGCCTCAACGTGATCCCCGCCGACGACCTCGACGATGCCGCGCAGAAGATCGTCGCCGCCGTGAAGAAGGGCTGAGAGTACCCATGTCCATCCTGATCGACGCGAACACCAAGGTCATCTGCCAGGGCTTCACCGGCAAGAACGGGACCTTCCACTCCGAGCAGGCCATCGCCTACGGCACCAAGATGGTCGGCGGCACCTCACCGGGTAAGGGCGGCGCGAGCCATCTCGGCCTCCCGGTCTTCGACACCGTTGCCGAAGCCCGCGAGGCGACCGGCGCGACGGCATCGGTCGTCTATGTACCCCCGCCCGGTGCCGCCGATGCCATCTGCGAGGCGATCCAGGCGGAAATCCCGCTCATCGTCTGCATCACGGAGGGGATTCCGGTCCTCGACATGGTGCGGGTGAAGCGGTCGCTGGAGGGCTCGAAGTCGCGCCTCATCGGGCCGAACTGCCCCGGCGTTGTCACCGCCGGCGAGTGCAAGATCGGCATCATGCCGGCCAACATCTTCAAGCGCGGCTCGGTGGGCATCGTCTCGCGCTCCGGCACGCTGACCTACGAGGCCGTGTTCCAGACCTCGAATGCCGGTCTCGGCCAGACCACGGCGGTGGGCATCGGCGGCGATCCGGTGAAGGGCACCGAGTTCATCTCGATGCTCGAACTGTTCCTCGCCGACGACAAGACCGAGTCGATCGTGATGATCGGCGAGATCGGCGGTTCCGCCGAGGAAGAGGCGGCGCAGTTCATCGCCGACGAAGCCAGGCGCGGCCGCAAGAAACCCATGGTCGGCTTCATCGCCGGCCGCACGGCCCCGCCCGGCCGCCGCATGGGCCATGCCGGCGCCATCATCTCCGGCGGCAAGGGGGGCGCCGAGGACAAAATCGCGGCGATGGAAGCCGCCGGCATCCGAGTTTCGCCCTCGCCGGCACGCCTCGGCAGCACCCTCGTCGACGTCCTCAAGGGTTGAGGCTGACGGGAATCTGTCACTTGTGTTGCGGTGCAAAATCGTCCCGCAGCCTCTATCTAGGAAGCGACGCGGCCTGATCGCCGCGTCGACTCGGACATCCCCATCGAAGCGCCCATCGGCGCCACGGGGGGGAGCAGGGGCGGGCCGCAGGGGCGGCTTCCCCGACAAAAGCGGTAGGATGATCGACGATGGCCCGCCAGGACGCGCTTCTCGAAACCTCGTTCCTCACCGGTGGCAATGCCGCCTATCTCGAGGAATTGCAGGCGGCCTATGCCCGTGATCCGCATTCGGTCGATCAGCAGTGGCAGGATTTCTTCAAATCCCTCGGTGACGAGAGCGGCCTTGCCGAGAAGAACGCCGCGGGTGCCTCCTGGCAGAAGCCGAACTGGCCGGTTCATGCCAATGGCGAGATGGTCTCGGCCCTCGACGGTAATTGGGCCACGGTCGAGAAGGCGGTGGGCGACAAGATCCGCGCGAAATCGGACACCGCCAAGCTCGATGGCGCCAAGGTCGCCAACGGCGCGGCGGTGGTCGCCGCCAGCGGCGTATCGGTGGAGCAGGCCACCAAGGATTCCGTCCGCGCGATCATGTTGATCCGCGCCTACCGCATGCGCGGCCATCTCCACGCCAAGCTCGATCCCCTCGGGCTCGCCCCGCGCGGCGACCACGAGGAGTTGCATCCCCAGCATTACGGGTTCGAGGAGAAGGATTGGGACCGTCCGATCTTCCTCGATAACGTGCTCGGCCTGCAATATTCGACCATCCGCGAGATCGTCGAGATCCTGGAGCGCACCTACTGCCAGACTCTCGGCGTCGAATTCATGCACATCTCCAACCCGGAGGAGAAGGCGTGGATTCAGGAGCGCATCGAGGGCAAGGGCAAGGAGATCTCCTTCACGCCCGAGGGCCGGCGCGCGATCCTGAACAAGCTGGTGGAAGCGGAGGGCTTCGAGAAGTTCCTCGACCTCAAATACACCGGCACCAAGCGCTTCGGTCTCGACGGCTCGGAATCGATGATCCCGGCGCTGGAGCAGATCATCAAGCGCGGCGGCGCGCTGGGCGCCAAGGAGATCGTTCTCGGCATGGCCCATCGCGGCCGGCTCAACGTGCTCTCGAACGTCATGTCGAAGCCGTTCCGCGCGATCTTCAACGAGTTCAAGGGCGGCTCGGCCTCGCCCGCCGAGGTCGAGGGCTCGGGCGACGTGAAGTACCATCTCGGTGCCTCGTCGGACCGCACGTTCGATGACAACAACGTCCACCTCTCGCTGACCGCCAACCCGTCCCATCTCGAGATCGTCGATCCGGTGGTGCTGGGTAAGGTCCGTGCCAAGCAGGACCAGCGGGCCAAGCCGAACGTGCAGCGCACCAGCGTCGTGCCGCTTCTCATCCATGGCGACGCGGCCTTCGCCGGCCAGGGCGTGGTGGCGGAGTGCCTCGGCCTGTCGGGCCTGAAAGGACACCGCACCGGCGGCTCGATCCACTTCATCATCAACAATCAGATCGGCTTCACCACCGATCCGCGCTTCTCGCGTTCGTCGCCCTATCCGTCGGACGTCGCCAAGATGGTGGAGGCGCCGATCTTCCACTGCAACGGCGACGACCCGGAGGCCGTGACCTTCGCGGCCAAGATCGCCATCGAGTACCGCCAGAAGTTCGGCAAGCCCGTCGTCATCGACATGCTGTGCTACCGTCGCTTCGGCCATAACGAGGGCGACGAGCCGGCCTTCACCCAGCCGAAGATGTATCAGCGCATCCGCAAGCACCCGACGGCGCTGGAGACCTATGCCAAGAGGCTCATCGCCGAAGGCGTGCTGACGCAGGAGCAGTTCGACACGCGCAAGGCCGAATTCCGCGCCATGCTCGACGGGGAGCTGGAGGTCGCTGGCAACTACAAGGCCAACAAGGCCGATTGGCTCGACGGTCGCTGGTCCGGCTTCAAGGCGGTGCGCGAAGACGTGGACGATCCGCGCCGCGGCAAGACCGGCGTGCCCGCCGACACCCTGCGTGAGATCGCCCAGCGCATCACCACGCCGCCGCCGGGCTTCCATCTCCACCGCACCATCCAGCGCTTCTTCGACAACCGCGCCAAGGCGGTCGAGACGGGCAAGGGCATCGATTGGGCGACCGCCGAGGCTCTGGCCATCGGATCGCTCCTCATCGACGGTCACCGGGTCCGGCTGTCCGGCCAGGACGTGGAGCGCGGGACCTTCTCGCAGCGCCACGCCGTCGTGATCGATCAGGAGAACGAGCAGCGCTACACCTCGCTGAACTCGATCCGCGAGGGCCAAGCGAATCTCGAGGTCATCAACTCGATGCTCTCCGAGGAGGCCGTGCTCGGCTTCGAATACGGCTACTCCCTGGCCGAGCCCAACGCCCTGGTGCTGTGGGAGGCGCAGTTCGGCGACTTCGCCAACGGCGCGCAGGTGGTCATCGACCAGTTCATCTCATCCGGTGAGCGCAAGTGGCTGCGCATGTCCGGCCTGACGCTGCTGCTGCCGCACGGCTACGAGGGCCAGGGGCCGGAGCATTCCTCCGCGCGCCTCGAGCGCTTCCTGCAGATGTGCGCCGAGGACAACATGCAGGTCGCCAACTGCACCACGCCCTCGAACTACTTCCACATCCTGCGCCGACAGCTGAACCGCGAGTTCCGCAAGCCACTGGTGCTGATGACCCCGAAATCGCTCCTGCGCCACAAGCGTGCGGTGTCGAACCTCGACATGCTGGCCGAAGGGTCGACCTTCCACCGCGTGCTCTGGGACGATGCCGAGCACGAGGAGGACGGCGTCCGGCTGGTGAAGGACGACAAGGTCCGCCGCGTCGTGCTCTGCTCAGGCAAGGTGTATTACGACCTCTACGACGAGCGCGAGAAGCGCGGCGTCACCGACGTCTACCTGATGCGCGTGGAGCAACTCTATCCGTTCCCGCTCAAGGCGCTGGCCAACGAGATGGCGCGATTCCGCAACGCCGAGGTGGTGTGGTGCCAGGAGGAGCCCAAGAACATGGGCGCCTGGTCCTTCGTCGATCCGTATCTCGAATGGGTGCTCGGCCAGGCCCAGTCCCAGGTGAAGCGGGCCCGCTATGTCGGTCGCCCGGCCTCGGCTTCGACGGCGGTCGGCCTTCTCTCGAAACATCAGGCCCAGCTCCAGGCCTTCCTCAACGAGGCGCTGGCGGCCTGACGCCTCCGGCACTCCCCTTCATCCGACACGACCAACCATTCGGGCGGACTACACACCATGGCAACCGACATCATCGTCCCCACGCTTGGCGAATCCGTGAGCGAGGCCACCATCGGCCGCTGGTTCAAGAAGCCGGGCGACGCGGTGGCGGCGGACGAGCCCCTGGTGGAGCTGGAGACCGACAAGGTCACCCTCGAAGTCAACGCTCCCGCCGCCGGCGAACTCGGTGAGATCCTGGCGAAGGACGGCGAGACCGTGGAGCCCGGCGCCCTGCTGGGGTCCATCGTCGAGGCCGGTGCCGGCGGTGGCGCGAAGGCCGCCGCTCCGAAGAAGACCGAGACCAAGGCCGAGACCCGCACCGAGGAGCCGGCGAAGTCACAACCCGAAGGGGCAGCGAAGGCGCCGGCGGAAGAATCCTCTGCTGCTTACGGCAATCACGGCGACGCCGCCGCGCCGGCATCCGATCGCCCGGCGGGAGATAACGGCCCGGCTGTCGCCAAGATGGCGCGGGAATCCGGCATCGACCCATCGACGGTGAACGGCACCGGCAAGGACGGCCGCGTCACCAAGGGCGACATGATCGAGGCGACCTCCAAGGCGCCGTCCGCTCCGGCCCCTGCTCAGGAGCCGGCCCGCCAGGCCAAGGCTCCCTCGCCGCCGCGCCCGGCCTCGAAGCCCGACGATGCCGCGCGCGAAGAACGCGTGAAGATGACGAAGCTGCGCCAGACCATCGCGCGCCGCCTGAAGGACGCCCAGGACACGGCGGCGATGCTGACGACGTTCAACGACGTCGACATGTCCGCCGTCATGGCCCTCCGCTCCCAGTACAAGGACATCTTCGAGAAGAAGCACGGCACCAAGCTCGGCTTCATGGGCTTTTTCACCAAGGCGGTGATCGGCGCCCTCAAGGACGTGCCCGCGGTCAATGCCGAGATCGACGGGACCGACCTCGTCTACAAGAACTACTATCACATCGGCATCGCGGTCGGCACCGATAAGGGCCTCGTCGTGCCTGTGGTGCGCAATGCCGACGACCTCTCCATCGCCGGCATCGAGAAGACGATCGCCGGGTTCGGCAAGAAGGCGCGGGACGGCAAGCTCTCCATCGAGGAGATGCAGGGCGGAACCTTCACCATCACCAATGGCGGCATCTACGGCTCGTTGATGTCGACCCCGATCCTCAACGCGCCGCAATCGGGCATCCTCGGCATGCACCGCATCGAGGAGCGTCCCGTCGTCCGTGCCGGCAAGATCGAGGCGCGGCCGATGATGTATCTCGCGCTCTCCTACGATCACCGCATCGTCGACGGGAAGGAGGCGGTGACCTTCCTCGTGCGCGTCAAGGAGGCGCTCGAGGATCCGGCACGTCTCGTGCTGGATCTCTGACCCGGCTTCCGGCGCAGACGCGATGAATCGGCGCCTCGTGCTCACCGCCATCCCCGCGTTGGGGTTGGCGGCGCTGGCAGCGGTATGGTGGGGCCGGACGAGGGAGCTGCCGATTTACCCCGTCGACATACCGGCCGGCCCGAACCTCGCGGTCACGGCGCTCTCCGACACCATGCTGGCCGAGCGCGCCATCACCCGATTGCCGCTCGGCGAGGCGGACTTTCCGACCGGCGCCATCGTCGCCACCGATCCGGCCGTACAGCCGGAACGGCCCGCCTTCGCCCGCCGCGTGCCGCCGGGGCGCTACCCGATCACGATCTACAAGGCGCAGGACCGGGTTGCCCTCGCCGAAATCCGCTTCGCACGAGGCACGCCGTCTCACTGGCAGATGGCCCTGCTTCCCGGGCAGGATGCCCGGACGTTGAAGGACGACGAGGTGTACGGCTTTCCTGTCGATGCCGGGCTCGGCGCTCTGATGGACGTTGCGGCGCGGAGCGCTTTCCTGCGCCGCGACGCCCGGGAACAGAAGCGGCCCGGCTATGGGTCCTCTTATGACGACATCATTCACGCGCCCCTCGAAGCTGCTGGCGGCACCGAGGTGATGCTCAAGCCGCTGGCCGACGACCCGGCGACGCTCGCCGTGTTCCAGAGCGGCTGGGGCGACGGCGTCTACGCCTCCTATTGGGGCCTCGACGAGGAGGACCGGCCGGTCCTCCTCGTCACCGACCTGTCCGTCATCGAGGACGGCAACGGGGCTCCGTCCGTACAACCTTCGCTTTCCGGTTCGCCGGAGAGCACCGCATCAGGAACCGACCGCCCATGAGCACCTACGATCTCGTCGTCATCGGCACCGGCCCCGGCGGCTATGTCTGCGCCATTCGCGCCGCCCAGCTCGGTCTCAAGACCGCCGTGGTGGAGAAACGGGCCACCCATGGCGGCACCTGCCTCAATGTCGGCTGCATCCCGTCGAAGGCCCTGCTCCACGCCTCCGAGGCGTTCGAGGAGGCCTCGAAGCATTTCGGCGATATGGGCGTGATCGTCAGCGCACCCGAGCTCGACCTCAAGAAGATGATGTCGTTCAAGCAGGACGGCGTCGACGGCAACACCAAGGGCGTCGAGTTCCTGCTGAAGAAGAACGGGATCGACGCCTATCACGGCCTCGGCCGGGTCGCCGGTGCCGGCCGCGTCGAGGTGTTGTCCGAGGATGGCGGCAACCAGATGCTGGAGACGAAGAACATCGTCATCGCCACGGGCTCCGACGTGACGAAGCTGCCCGGCGTGACCATCGACGAGACGATCGTCGTCTCCTCCACCGGCGCCCTCGAACTTCAGGCCGTGCCGAAGAAGCTCCTCATCATCGGCGCCGGCGTGATCGGCCTCGAACTCGGCTCTGTCTGGCGCCGTCTTGGCTCCGAAGTGACCGTGGTGGAATATCTCGACCGCATCCTGCCGGGCATGGACGGCGAGGTCGGCAAGCAGTTCCAGCGCATCCTCGGCAAGCAGGGCATCGTCTTCAAGCTGTCCTCGAAGGTCACCGGCGTCGAGGTGAAGGACGGCGCCGCCACCGTGTCGATTGAGCCGGCCGCCGGCGGCGATGCCGAGAAGCTCGAAGCCGACGTGGTGCTCGTGGCCATCGGCCGCGTGCCCTACACCGAGAAGCTGGGTCTCGAAACGGTGGGCGTGCAGCTCGACAACAAGGGCCGCATCCAGACCGACAGCCACTACGCCACCAACGTCACCGGCATCTACGCCATCGGCGACGTGATCGCGGGGCCGATGCTCGCTCACAAGGCCGAGGACGAGGGTGTCGCCGTGGCGGAACTCCTCGCCGGGCAATCGGGCCATGTGAATTACGGGGTGATCCCGAACGTGGTCTACACCTATCCGGAGGTCGCCTCAGTGGGGAAGACCGAGGAGGAACTGAAGAAGGACGGCATTGCCTACAATGCGGGCAAGTTCCCCTTCACCGCGAACGGCCGCGCCAAGGTGAACCACACCACGGACGGGTTCGTGAAGATCCTGGCCGATGCCAAGACTGACCGGGTGCTCGGCGTCCATATCGTCGGCGCGGATGCGGGCAACCTCATCGCGGAACTGGCCGTCGCCATGGAGTTCGGTGCCAGTGCCGAGGACGTGGCCCGGACCTGCCATGCCCACCCGACGCTGACCGAGGCAGTCAAGGAAGCCGCCCTCGCCGTCGGCAAGCGGGCGATCCACATCTGAGAAGCAGGGCCACTCTCCCCACCCCGCTCCCTTCATCCTGAGGTGCGGCGACAGCCGCCTCGAAGGAGACCTCCAGGGATCGCTGCGCGAAGCGGAGCCCTCCTTCGAGGCCTCCGCTTCGCTCCTGCACCTCAGGATGAGGTGGCTGGCGGGATGCATGTCGTACTCAGCGGTTTGAAACCTGAGCGAGCCGGATGCCCTACGAACTCTATTATTGGCCGACGATCCAGGGCCGCGGCGAGTTCGTCCGTCTCGCCCTGGAGGAAGCCGGGGCGGAGTATGTCGATGTCGCCCGGGGGCGGGAGGAGGACGGACAGGGCCTCGGCGCCATGGCGGACTTGCTGGAAGATCCGTCGATCGCCCGGCCCGCCTACGCGCCGCCCTTCCTCCGGGATGGCGACGTCGTCATCGGCCAGACCGCGGCGATCCTGCTCTATCTCGGTCCCCGGATCGGTCTCGCACCCGCCAGCGAAGCCGACCGCCTCTGGACCCACCAGATCCAGCTGACCGTTGCCGATGTGGTGGCGGAAGCTCACGACACCCACCATCCCATCGCGGTGAGCCTCACCTACGAGGACCAGCAGCCCGAAGCGCTTCGGCGGGCGAAGGATTTCCAGGCGAACCGGATTCCGGAGTATCTCGCCTGGTTCGACCATGTGCTCGGCCGTAACGACGGCCTCCATCTCGTCGGAGGGGCCACGACTTACGTCGACCTGTCCCTGTTCCAACTCGTGGACGGGTTGCTCTACGCCTTCCCACGCGCGACGGAACGGACCCTCACCAAGAGCCGCCACGTCGCCGCCTTGCACGACGCCGTCCGGCAACGGCCGAGGATCGCGGCCTATCTGGCGAGCCCGCGCCGCATTCCCTTCAACCAGCAGGGGATCTTCCGGCACTATCCAGAACTCGATCCGTAGCGCGCGCACCCGCACGGGGATGGGCCTGATCGAACGCATCCATCAGGCGTGCGGCGTCGACCTTGGTGTAGAGCTGCGTCGTCGAGAGCGAGGCGTGGCCGAGCAGTTCCTGGATCGCGCGCAATTCTCCCTGCCGGGCCAGGAGGTGGGTGGCGAAGGAGTGCCGCAAGGCATGGGGGGTGGCGCTGTCCGGCAGGCCGAGGGCGCCGCGCAGGGAGGCCACCGCATATTGGATGATCCGTGGGGAGAGCCTGCCGCCTTTCACGCCCACGAAGAGAGGCCCTTCCGGATCGAGGGCATGGGGGCAGGCGGCGAGATAGGCCGCCACCGCCTCGGCCACCACGGGGAGGATCGGCACCATCCGCTCCTTGCCGCCCTTGCCCATCACCGTCACCGACTCCACTCCCGGTACGGGGGCATCGCGGCGGGTGAGCCCGAGGGCTTCGGAAATGCGCAAGCCGGACCCGTAAAGCAGGGCAAGGACGGCTGCGTCCCTTGCCAGAACCCAGGGCTCGCGCGTCTCCCCCGCGCGGATGTCGATATCGGTCAAGGCGCGGGCGGCGGCGATGGGAATCGGGCGCGGCAGGCGTCGCTCGACCTTGGGCGAGCGGATCGCGCCGAGGGCGGACACGCTGCCGTGGCCGTCCCGTTCGAGATGGCGCGCGAAGGAGCGCAGGCCCGCGAGTGCCCGCATCAGCGATCGACCGCTCACGCCCTCCGCTCTGCGCGCGGCCATGAACCCACGGATGTCGCGCGGCTTGAGGGCGACGAGCCCGGCGATGCGCACGGTACCGGTGCGGCTCTGCAGATGGCAGAGGAACTGCCTCAGGTCGCGGGCATAAGCCTCCACCGTGTTCGCGGCCATCCGGCGCTCGCGCAGTAGAGAGTCCTGCCACGCCATGGCGACGGACCGGACCGCATCGTCGCCGGGGAAAGCGACGGCGCAGGCTTCCGGAAACGGGGGAGGGACATGGAGCATCGCGCGGTGATCCGGGGGCGAAAAGCCCACTCAACGCCACCGAGGTTGACGGAGCGTTGCCGACGGAGCGAGTCCGTTACGGCGATGGCCGGCCTTTTCGCGGAACGGCATGCAGGCTAGGCGCTTGTCCAACGCATCCGACCCCTGTCGTTCCTCCCGATCCGAGCCCGCATGTCCGAGACACGCATCGTCTGCATCCGCCACGGCGAATCCACCTTCAACGCAGCCCATCGCCTCACCGGACGCGATCCCGGCCATATCGACGCCCGGCTGACGGACCGAGGCCTCACTCAGGTCGCGGCGGCCCGGGAGAGGCTGCGGGACATCCCATTCGATCTGGTGGTGACGTCTCCGCTCACCCGCGCCATCCAGACCACCGCCGGCATCTTCGGCGATCATCCGGCCAAGCCCGAGATCCTGGTGGAAGTGCTCCATCGCGAATGCCAGGAGAGCAGCTGCGACGTGGGGCGCGCCGCCTCCGTGCTGAAGGCGGAATTCCCGCATCTCGATATCGATCACCTGCCGGAGATCTGGTGGCATGCCGAGGGTGAGCCGATCGCGGAGGGCGTGCATGTTGAGCCGCGCCACCTGTTCGATCGTCGCGTGGCGACGTTCCGCGACTGGCTGACCGAGCGGCGCGAGCGTACCATCGCCGTCGTCGGCCATGGCACGTTCTTCTTCCACCTCACCGGCATCTGGCTCGACAACTGCCAGACCACCGAGCTCGACCTCGCATCTGGGCCGGTGGCGGGCTAACTCATCTGCCGGAGACGGCAGGCGTTCGCGCCGCGCCCGCCCGCGCCGCATCCAGCCGCTCCCGCGCCTGAACGAGATCGATGTCGGGCGCCCGTCGCCCGATGGCGAGGGCCTCGTGGAGGATGGTTGCGGCGCTGTCCCAGATGCCCTCGGCGAAGGGTGCTGCACCTTCCGCGACCTCGGCGGCGCAACGGGCATCGTTGGCCGATTTCACCGCGGCCGCCGCGCTGCGAGCGACGGAAGAGGCGAGGGCGCCCCGTCTCCAATCCCTCTGCCGCGAGGCGGCCTGCGCGATCGCACCTCCGCGCCACGCGGCGTCATGGGCTGCCGAGACACCGGCATCGAGATCTCGCGCTTCGTCGCAACGGGCGGCGAGATCCGCGAAACCCGCGCGGTCGAGGAGGGGAGGCAGGATGCGGCGGATGCTCTCGAGGGCGAGAAAGCGAACGCGCCGCTCCTCCACCTCCGGGGTATCGGCGGAGCCGGACAGGCGCAGGACGAAGGCCATCAATCGGGGGCGCTGGTCGTCCGGCATCGCATCGTTGAGGCCGAGGGCGTAGGCGGCGAGCGGTGCCGAGAAGCACGGCGGGCAATCCGACGAGGAACGGATCGTCCGGTAGGGCAAGCCTGCGGCGACGATTGCCGCCTCGTTGATGCAGGTGCCGCCATCGGGACCGGGGAAAGGGTGCGAGCCGGGCAGCAGACGCCAATGGAGGATGTGCTCGAAACCCGTTGCCATGCGTGCCGGCTCCCTCTGGTTTCACGGGAAAACCCCAGCGCGAACCGGCGGGGTACCCGGAACCTGCCACGGGATTGCGTGCCGTGACGAGGAAAATCTCAGTCGCCCACGCCCACGGCGAGCCCCGCCAGCATGGCGATGCCCAGCACGAGGACGAAGGCCCCGGCCAGGAGTTCGAGCCCGCCCACCGCAACGGCGCCGGACGCGCCGCGCCCGCCCGCGAGACGCAGGGCCAGGGCCTTGGCGAAGACCGCCAGGCTCGCCAGCAACCCGGTGGTCAGGGCCGTGCCCAGAGCCATGGCGAAAGTCGCCGCGATGCCCGCCGCCAGGATGCCCTGCGATGCGGAAAAGACGAGGATGAGGATCGCGCCGGCGCAGGGGCGCGATCCCGCTGCGATCACCACGCCCGCCCTCTCGCGCCAGGAATCGAGGCGGCCGATGGCGCTGGCGTCGGTGAGGTGGACATGGCCGCAGCCGGGCGCGCAGGCGGCAGCGTTACCACCGTGGACGAGTCCCGCCAGTCGTCCGGCCTTCCGCCACGTCACCGTGAGGCCGAGGAAGGCGACGAGGGCGAAGCTCACCGTCTCGATCACCGTGCCGGCCCGCGTCATCCCGGCGGCGGTGGCGTTGAGCAGGAGATTGCCGATGGCGACGATGGCGATGGCGACGAGGGCCTGCAGCAAGGCCGCGGCGGCGCTGAGCGAGAAGCCGCGCGCCAGCGCCCGTTCTCCGGCCACGATGTAACCGGCGATCACCGCCTTGCCATGGCCCGGCCCGGCGGCGTGGAACACGCCGTAGCTGAAGCCGATGAGGACCATCGGCCCCCAGCTTCCGCCCTGCTTGATCGCGGCGACGGTGGCCTGCAGGCTGCGTGAGAAGCTCGATTGCATGGCGAGCAGCCCGCCGCCGATCCCGGTGGCTGAGGGCGCGGCCTCGCGAAATCCGACCCCGAATGGGGAGCGGGGCGGCGGCGGAGCTACGCTGGAGCCGAGGAGCCACGACAGCGCCGTGAGGGCAAGGGCGACGAGGGCGATGGCCGCGATGGCCAGGGCGAACTGTAGGGGGAGCCTGCTGCGGGACGTCGCCGGCTCTGTGATGGCGGTGCCTACGGACATGCGACGATGATCCGGTTGGCGAACTGGACGCCGTAGCTGGAGGCGTTGGTGAGGGCTTCGAAGAAGGCCTCCGACATGCCCGGCTTGGCATCGGCGGTCTTCGGCGCCTCCTTCTTGGGGCGGGTCATCGTGGCGGCGCAGCCGGAGGGAGCCCCGACGAGGCGGGCGGTGTCGGCATCCTCCGAGAGGCTGAACGCGACGAAATAGGTCGGGTCGAAGACTTCCAAGGCAGCGACCCCGCGCCCCTGCGCCACCGGCGATTTCAGCGGGAGGAGAAAGCTGAGGGTCAGCTTGTCGCCGTCCATTCTCATGCGCGGCTCCACCGGGTCGCCGAAGGTCTGCTCCTTGCCGCCGACCTTGAGCTTGGTGAAGTAGGCGAATTCCGCGAGATTGGCGGTGTTGTCGGTGGCGAGACCCGCGAGTTCGTCGGGGGAGACCGTGCCATCCCCGTTAGCGTCGAGGCCCTGGATCGCCGAGGCCGAGTAGCTGGCATCGAAGGTCCAGGCGTGACGGATGCCCGTCACCTTGCCGCCCTCGCCGTAATTGATCTCCGCCTTCGACGTGACCCAGACATGCGGATGAGCCGATGCCGGAGCGGTAAGGCCGAGGCTGAGGACAAGCGCCGCCAGAGAGGAGGCGCCGAAGCAGCGGGCGGATTGGGGAGCGATCGGCGAAGCCATGCTGGACGCTCGCGAGTCAAGGTAAACAAAATCTCAATGCGCGGTGCGTCAGCGACCGGCGGCCTTGACGATCTCCTCCGATTTCACTGGGGCGAAAGCGAGGCGCGAGCTTCCGTCAAGCGGCCCGGACGCTGGCGAGAAACCCCGCAATGCTCTCGTCGAGGGCGAGGCTCGCCGCCGCCACGCGGCCGGCGACACTCCTCACCGATTCGGCGGCCTGCGCGCTGGACGCGGCGGCTTCCTCGACCGTGGCGATGCCGCCGGACACGGCGTCGGCGCTGGCCTCGGCATCGGCGACGCTGTCTGCGACGCGTGCGCCCGCGATCCGCTGGGCCTCGAGAGCGAGGGCCACGGCCGCATCCGCGCCCGCCATCTGATCCATCGTTCCGCCGATGGCCTCCACCGCCCGGAGGGTGTCCTGCGCGGCGCCCCGCATGGCTTCGATCTGTCCCTTGATCGCCTCGGTGGCGCCCGCCGTCTGGGCGGCGAGCGCCTTCACCTCGCCGGCGACCACCGCGAAGCCGCGTCCGGCTTCGCCCGCGCGCGCCGCCTCGATCGTGGCATTGAGGGCCAGGAGATTCGTCTGCGCGGCGACGGTGGCGATGGTCTCGACCACGGTGCCGATCTCGCGCCCCGCCTCGGTGAGCAACGCGGCGGCGCGGCGCGTGGCTGTGACCTCGCGGTGCGCCAGTTCGCCCAAGCCATCGCGGATGCGCGACTGCCGGTCGATGGCCTCGCTACCTCCCGCGACATCCGCGCTGGCGGCCGCAGCCCTGCGCACCTGTTGTCCCGCGCCGGCCGCACCTTCCGAAACGATGGTGGCCTGATCCCGCGTGAGCCGCACGGCGTCCGACACCGCCTCCGCCGCGCCCGCCATGGCAGTGGCGGCGCTCGACAGATCCTGCGCCACCCTCTGAGCCTCCTGCTCGAAGGCCTGGGCGGCTGCCTCCAGGCGCGCGGCCCGCTCGGCCTCCAGAGCGGAATGGGCGAGCGCGCGCGCATCGCCTTCGACCTTGTCGACGATGACGGTCCGCAGCACCGCAATGGAGCGGGCCATGATTCCGATCTCGTCGCGTCGTTCCAGCAACGGGATGGCCCGGGTGAGATCCATGGCGGCAAGGGCATCGATCGCCGATCCGAGGCGGGCCAGCGGTTGGCGGATCTCCTTGAGGACGAGCCAGTGAGCGAAACCGAAGGTGAAGAGGATCACCGCCCCGGAGGCCACGAGGCTTATGCTACGGGTCTGCTCGATCTCCGCCGCGGCGTCCGAGCGTTCGTCGGCGAGACGCACCAGGGTGTCCTTGCCGATCCGCGTGATCGCGGACACCATTCTGGCGCGGCTCGCCACCGTGGCCTCGTCGGTGCCCTGGATCAGCGCCGCCTTTGGGGAGATGGTGAGGCCGAGCTCCGCCGTATCGGTCTGATAGGCCAGGAACTCCTTCAGCATCAGATCGAGCTTGAGGCGTTCCGTTTCGGAGACATGCCCGGTGATCCGGCCCAGAAACGCGTCCTTCTGCTGACCGACCTCGGTGAGGGCGGTCTTCAGGGCGCCGAACTTCCCCTTGGCGTCCTCGGTGTCGTCCGCCGTGTAGACCGTCGTTGCCGCGACCACGGTGCGTTCGATCGCGAGGGCGAGGCCCTGGGCCGACAGGGTGCGTTCCCATACCGAATCCATCTCGGCCGTCCGCGCCTGCTGATGCAGGACCATCCGATCGTTGAAAAGGGACAGGGCGCAGGCACCGAGCGCCAGAACGCCCATCACGGCCGCGAGTTTGTTGCCGAGGGAGAGGCGCATGGACTCGTTCCGTCATCGAGGGCTTTCCGAAGCTGATGACGTCCCGAACCTTGCCGGGAGTTTAAATCGAGGCGGCTAACGAGCTGTAATACCTCATAAAAACGCTTGAGGCCGCCCGTTTCGAGGCGGCCTCCGGTGTCGGTGCCTGGCGAGGAGTCGCTGAAAAGCGTAGCTCAGTAGGCCGTGGAATCGGCGGAGGCGACGTCGACCCGGTCGCCGCTGCGCGAGAAGGCGATGGTGGTCTCGCGTCCGTCGGAACCGAGGGTTCCGGGCACCGAGAGATGCACGGTCTGCTCGGGGTTGAGGGTGGTCACGAGCCGGATCACCTGCGGCTGGTAGTTGCCGGAATTGACGCTGGCCAGGGTGGCGACGACGCGGTAGCGGCCCTTCTCCACCGTGTAATAGGCTGAGCCCCGATAGGCACCGAGGTCGACGCTCTGTGCGCTTGCCGGCGAAAGCTCGGTCGCCGGGGAGGCCGTGGCGGAGGCGAGGGTGAGCGCTACGGCGAGGAGGGTTTTGGACGAGATGCGCATGATGAGGGAACCTGTGCGGTTACTGTCCGCCGGGAGTGCCCGTTCGGAGAGCCGGTTGCACCGGGAGACCGACATATGCGGATTCTATGCTGCGCTGCGAAGAGGAGAATGTTGCAATGCGTCAATGCTTGGATTGCATGACTCGTCAAAAAATATCTTGATACATGTCAATAATACATAGCTCGACAGCATGACAGATAGAAACTGCCGCTCCCAGGACCGGAAATGGACGTTCGACCGAAAGGCGGTTCGATGCGGGATTGGCTTAGGAAGATAACATGCTGCGATGCAGCGCGAGCGTTCCGTCAGTCGCGCCGGGTCAGCGCGGCGATCTCGGCTTCTTCCGCCGGGCTCAGCTTGGTCTCGTGATCCGCGCGCCGGCGCGACAGACGCCAGAGCCCAAAGACACCAAGGCCGAGGGCCATGAGGGGCGTCAGCCAGAGCAGCAGCGTGTGCAGGGCGAGGACCGGCCGCAGCAGGACGTATTCCCCGTAGCGGCCGACCACATAATCCTGCACCTGCCGGTCGTCGTCCCCCGCCTTCAGGCGCTCCCGCACAATGAGCCGGAGGTCGCGCGCCAGGGGCGCATCGGAATCGTCGATGGACTGGTTCTGGCAAACGAGGCAGCGCAGGCCGGAGGAGATCACGCGCGCCCGCGCTTCGAGCTTGGCGTCCGGCAGGACCTCGTCCGGCTGGACGGCCAGGGTGGTGCCCGTCGAGCCGGCGAGAAGCGCCAGCGCGACGAGCAGGCGGGGAAGACGGGCCGCGCTCATTCGGCGGGGGCCATGGTGCCGGGCATGGTCTTGGCCTTTTCCTTCGCCCGTGCGGGCGCGCCCACCCGCATCCTACGGTCGGTGAGGGACACCGCCCCGCCCAGCGCCATGACGACGGAACCGAGCCAGATCAACAGCACCAGGGGCTTGTAGTAGAGCCGCAGGCCGATGGCCCCGCCGGGGACCATCTCGCCGAGGCTGGCATAGACCTGGCTGACGCCGACGGTGAGCAGGCCGGATTCCGTCACGTTCATCTTGCGGCTCGGATAGAACCGCTTGCCCGTCTCCACGGTGCCGATGAAGTCACCGGCCGTGTTGCGCATGGTCAGGAAGGCCGTCGTCTCCTCGTAATTCTCGCCCGTGCGCGGGCCGACCCGGTCGAGGGTCGCCACGTAAGGGCCGGAGGCGAGGGACTCGCCCGGCTTCACCGTGCTCAGGGCTTCCGTGGCCCAACCTTGCGCGGCGATACCGAGAACTACGATTCCGACGCCCGCATGAGCGAGCGCCGTGCCCCAGGCCGAGCGGGGCAGGCCCAGCGCCCGTCGCATGACGCCGCTCACCGTCCGTGCCCGGCTGTTGCCGTAGCCACGGGCCCGCGACACGATCTCCATGGCCGAGCCGACGACGAGATAGGCGCCGAGCCCGATGCCGATGGGCGCCATCATCGGGCCGCCCCAGGTCCAGGCCAGCACGGCGAGGCCCACCGCGAGGGCGACACCCATGGCGGCGAACAGGCGCTGCGAGGCCGCGTGCACGTCGCCGCGCTTCCAGGCCAGGGTCTGGCCGAAGGGAACGATGAGGAGGAGCGGGATCGCCAGGGGGATGAAGGTGTAGTTGAAGAAGGGCGGCCCCACCGAGATCTTCTCGGAAGTCAGGGATTCGAGGAGCAGCGGGTAGAGCGTGCCGACGAAGACCGTGGCGCAGGCGGCGGCGAGGAACAGGTTGTTCATCACCAGGGCGCCCTCGCGCGAGATCGGCGCGAACAGGCCGCCCTGCCGCAGCATCGGCGCGCGCCAGGCGAAGAGGCTGAGCGAGCCGCCGATGAACAGGATCAGGATGGCGAGGATGAAGACGCCGCGCGTCGGGTCGGTGGCGAAGGAATGCACCGAGGTGAGCACGCCCGAGCGGACGATGAAGGTGCCCAGCAGCGACAGCGAGAAAGTGAGGATGGCGAGCAGCACCGTCCAGACCTTGAGCGCGTCGCGCTTCTCCATGACCACGGTGGAATGAAGCAGCGCCGTGCCTGCGAGCCAGGGCATCAGCGAGGCGTTCTCCACCGGATCCCAGAACCACCAGCCGCCCCAGCCGAGCTCGTAATAGGCCCAGTACGATCCCATCGCGATGCCCAGGGTCAGGAAGCTCCAGGCGATCAGCGTCCAGGGGCGCACGGCGCGCGCCCAGACCGCGTCGATGCGACCGTCGATCAGCGCCGCGATGGCGAAGGCGAAGGTGATCGAGAAGCCGACATAGCCGACATAGAGGAGGGGCGGATGGATCGCGAGGCCGAAATCCTGCAGCAGCGGATTGAGGTCGTTGCCCTCGACCGGCGCCGGGCTCACCCGCATGAACGGGTTCGAGGTCGTGATGATGAACAGCACGAAGACGAAGGTGATGAGGCCCTGGACCGCCAGGGTGTTGGCCCGGAGCACCGGCGGAACCGAGTTCCGGGACACGGCGACCAGGGCGCCGAACAGGGCCAGGATGAGGACCCATAGCAGCATCGAGCCCTCATGGTTCCCCCACACGCCCGAGAGCTTGTAGAGGAAGGGCTTGGCCGTGTGCGAGTTCTCGATCACGTTCTGGACCGAGAAGTCCGAGGTGGCATGGGCGTAGGTGAGCGCCCCGAACGAGAACAGGATGCAGGCGAAGGTGCCGAGCGCCGCCGGAGTGGCCACGGCGCGCAGGGCCGCATCCCCAGAGCGGGCGGCCCAGACCGGCATCACCGCCTGGACCAGGGAAAGCGCCAGCGCCAATGCCAGCGCGAAATGTCCGACTTCGATCAGCACGTCGGATTGTCCTTCCTCAGGGTCATACCGGTCATCGTTCGCTGCGTCGTCCGAGCGTCGGCTCGCCGTCGGCGGTCTTCACGCCCTCGGCGGCTTTCCCGGCGGAGGCTCCCTTGGAGCCGCCCTCCTGCCACCGTCCCTGCGCCTTGAGCGCATCGGCGACCTCGCGGGGCATGTAGGATTCGTCGTGCTTGGCCAGCACCGTGTCGGCGCGGAAGATGCCGCCCGGCTCGAGCCGCCCTTCGGCGACGATGCCCTGGCCTTCGCGGAACAGGTCCGGCAGCAGGCCGCGATACTGGACCTGGACCGTCGCGTTGGTGTCGGTCACGGCGAAATCGATGTTCTGGTCCGGGCCGCGCTGGAGCGAGCCTTCCTTCACCAGCCCGCCGAGGCGGAAGCGGGTGCCCGGCGCCACGCCCTGCGCGGTCACCTCGGTGGGCGACCGGAAGAACACGATCGACCCGCTCATGGCGGACAGGATCAGGCCGAGGGCCAGGGCGAGCACGGCACCGCAGGCGGCGATCAGGATCAGGCGGCGGCTCTTGCGAGTCACGAGTTTCGTCCCGTTTCTGTTCCGGCGCCTCATGATGGGCGCTGAGGAGGCCCGGAAAGGTGGATCCGGCTGTCCTGTCGTCTGGCGTCTTTTAGGTACTGGCGTATCTTGGGTTTCGGCCCCATGGCACTCCGGGTCAAGGGCCGTGGCCGGGGCGGATTGTCAGGGGGCGTCCTGCGGCGCGGCCCGCATCACGGCTTGTCGTTGCCGCCGCGCAGGCCGAGCTCCTGGGCCAGGATGTCGAGCTTCTCCATGGCGCGGGCATCCGGGCTGAGGGCCATGCGGCCGCGGTCGAGGGCATGGCTCGCCTGCTGGCGCTCGCCCAATACGCTGTACGAACGCACGAGACGCAGCCAATCATCCACCGTGCCGCCCTTGGAGGCGAGGCGCCGGTCGAGGCCGGCGACCATGCCGCGGATGGCCGCGTCCCGTTCGGGCGCCGGCATCGCCTTCACGGCAGCCACGGCGGCGTCCGTCCCAGCGCGTTCGGCCGCATCGGCAGCAGTTACCGGCGGTACGGGCGCCGAGGCGAGGCCGAACTCGCGGGCGAGCTCATCGAGCTTGGCTCCGGCTCCATCCTCGCTGCCGACCGCGTTCCGCGCCCGGTCGAGGGCCGCCTTCATCTTTTCGCGATCTCCCAGCACGCCGTAGGACCGGACGAGGCGGACCCACTCGTCGGCGGTGCCTCCCTTTTCCGTCAGGCGCCGGTCGAGCCCGTCGACCATGCCCCGGATCGCCGCGTCGCGATTGGCGGCGGGCATCGCCTGCAGATCCGCCGCAGCACTGGAATCGGGAGCCTGGGCCGATGGGCCGGGCTTGGCGGCCGTGGCCGGCGCCTCGCCTTGCAGGCGGGTCAGGGTCTCGCGCACGAGCGGCAGCCAGGGCGCATCGGCCGGAGCATTCTCCATCAAGGCGGTCAGCCGCCGGACCGCGCCGGGGATGTCGCCTTCGAGCTCGGCGGCGCGCGCGAGGTAGAAGCGCGGCTTGGCGGCGCCGGCATCGAGGCTCGCCGCGCGCTCGAAGATCTCCTTCGCCCGGGGCGTCACGGTCCCGTTGGCGCCGGCGACCAGGGCCTCGCCCCAGTCGGAGAGGCGCTGCGGCGACTCGCCGAGCACGCGGGTCGCGGCCTCGTAGGCATGGGCCGCATCGTCGAAGCGCCCGAGCCGGACATAGACCGGAGCGAGCACCGACCAGCCGCGGCCGTCGCTCGGATCGCTGGCGAGCCGTGCCTCGATCTGTCCGATGGCCTTGAGCATGTCCTGTCCGCCCGACTGCACCGCCTGCCGGTCGGAGGCCGTCTGGGACGGCATGTGCGGCGAGCCGTAGAGCCCGTAGGCGATGAGCGCCACGAGGGGGATCGTCGAAAGCGCGAAGGCCGAGGCCGCCCGACGCTGGCGCAGGGCCGGCTCGGCGATCCCGTCGGAGACGGCTTCGGGGTTTTCGCGGCTCGCACGCAGAAGACGGCGGCCCGCCTCGGTGCGGGCGGCCTCGGCCTCACCGGGGGCGATCAGCCCCCGCGTCAGGTCGCGCTCGATTTCGCGGAGCTGATCCTCGTAGAAGCCGGTCTCGGTGACGAGCGCTCCGGCCGGTGGCGGGGAAGCGGCGTCCGCCCGCCGTGTCTTGGACCACAGCGACATCGGCCAGAGCAGGGCCAGCACGGTGCCCCCCGTCATCACCGCCAGTATGAACCAGATCGCCGTCATCTCACTCCGAACTCATGCCATACCATGTAAGCGCCGGACGGGTCCGAGCGCAGGGACCGGTCCGGCGACACGGTGTCACGCGAACCTGTGCCGTTTCGGACGGGCCGGCCTCGGCGGCATCCCCGCCTGAAACACCATTCGGGGCGTTTCGCATAGCCCGACGCTCATCCCGCGCTGGCATTCGGCGCGTCTCCGGGCACCTCGATCACGGCCCGCACACCGCCGAGCGTCGCCTCCTCCAGGCGGAAGCGCCCGCGATAGAGCGCCGCCAGATCGGCGACGATGGAAAGGCCGAGCCCTGAGCCTGGCTTGGTCTCGTCGAGCCGCCGGCCGCGGCCGAGTACCGCCGCGCGGTCTTCCGGCTGCAGGCCCGGCCCGTCATCCTCGATGGAGACGAGAAGGTGGGGATAATGGTGCTCGCTCACCGTCTCCGCCCGGATCGAGACGCGGCTGCGCGCCCATTTCGAGGCGTTGTCGACGAGGTTGCCGATCATCTCCTCGAAATCCTGGCGCTCGCCGCGAAAGCGCAGGCCCGGCGGCACGTGGACCTCGTAGGCGATGTCCTTGTCGCGGTAGATCTTGCCGAAGGTGCGCACGAGGCCCGCGAGCGCCGGCTCCACCTCGGTGGAGGTGCCGAGGGTGCCGGCCAAAGCCGCCGCCCGCGCCCGGTCGAGGTGGTAGTTCACTTGGTCGCGCATCACCGCCGCCTGCTCGCGGATCTTCGCGGCGAGGTCGTCCGACGCGTCGCTGGCGCCGACCTCGTTGACGATGATCGACAGCGGCGTCTTCAGGGCATGGGCGAGGTTGCCCACCTGCGTGCGCGCCCGCTCCAGGATCTCGCGGTTGGTCTCAATCAGGAGGTTCACCTCCCCGGCGAGGGGGGCGATGTCGCGCGGATACTCGCCGTCGATCCGGTCGGCCTCGCCCCGGCGGATCGCGCCCAGAGCCGTGCGGAGCTTCGCCAGGGGGGCCAGGCCGAAGCGGATCTGCAGCAGGGTCGTGAGCGCCAGGAACAGGCCGAGCAAACCGAACGTCACCATCAGCGAGAAACGGAAGCGGCCGACATCGTTCTCGATCTCGTCGGCGGGGCCGGCGACGCGCACGGTGTAGCGCCCCTCCTCGCCGAGATCGACGTCGCGCTCGATGATGCGCAGGGGCCGGTCGTCCTGGGCCTTGCCGTAGCCCTGGCGGATCTGGCCGATGCCGGCATTGTTGTCCGGGGTGCCGGCCGGCTTCAGGGGCACGCCGACGAGGGAACGCGAGGTGCGCAGGTCGCGCGGGCGCGCATCCGGCCGCCCCACCTGCCAGTACCAGCCCGAGAGGGGCAGGTCGAAGCGCGGGTCGCTCAGGTTGAAGGAGCGGCTCTCGGGATCGTTGGGCGAGACGAGATCGGTGGCGAGGTTGTTGGCGTAGACGAGGAGCCGGCTGTCGAAGGAGCGCTCGGTGTTCTCGCGGTAGAGCGTGGTGAGGATCCAGGCCGCGATCAGCAGGATCGCCGAACTCGCGATCAGGGCCGAGCCTGCCAGGCGCACGGCGATGGAGCGCCGCCGGAACGGCAGCCAGGAGGGAAAGGCGATCATCTGGGCGCGGCTGTCGTGGGGGCTATGCCCTGGTACACGACAGGTGCCGGAAAGGTGCGTCTTGCGAGGCACAGAGATGGTGTAGACGGCCCGTCCATATTATGTACACATCTCTTGGAAGAGGAACGGACCATGGCTCTTCATATTCGCGACGAGGAAGCGGATCGTCTTGTGCGTGCTCTTGCCGAGCGCAAGCACATTTCGCTGACGGACGCCATCAAGCTCGGTGTGGGCAACGAGCTCAAGCGCGAGGACGAGAAGCTGTCCTTGTGGGAGCGTATTCGTCCGATCCGGGAGCGCGTCGCATCCCGGCCGGATACCGGCCTCAAGGCGGACAAGGCCTTCTATGACGAGATGAGCGGCGACGCTTGATGTTCATCGACGCGTCGGCACTGGTCGCCATCCTGACGGGAGAATCCGATGCGTCGGACCTCGCTGCTCGTCTAGAAGGCGCGACGACGCTGATCACGTCGCCCATCGCGGTCTACGAATCCGTTCTTGCCATCGCACGGACCAAGCAGGGCGGTATTGGGGAAGCCCGAATCGATGTCGAGATGTTCCTTGCCGCTGTCCCGATCCGCGTCGTTGCAGTGACGCCTCTCGATGCGTCCACCGCTCTCGACGCGTTCGAGACATACGGAAAGGGCAGAGGGCACCCCGCACAGCTCAATATGGGCGATTGCTTCGCCTATGCGGCGGCTAAGAACAAAGGCGTCCCGCTCCTCTTCAAGGGCCAGGATTTCATCCACACCGATATCGCGCAGGCTCCAGCCTGAACCCCATCGAAGCTACACCCGCGGCGCGGGCTGGTTCGGGTCGACGAGGTAGCCCAGACCGCGCACGGTCTGGATCAGGTCCACCGCGAGCTTCTTGCGCAGGCGGCCGACGAAGACTTCGATCGTGTTGGAATCCCTGTCGAAATCCTGGTCGTAGAGATGCTCGGTCAACTCGGCGCGGGAGACCACGCGGCCGGTGTGGTGCATCAGATAAGCGAGCAGGCGGTATTCGTGGCTCGTGAGCTTGATCGGGTTGCCGTCCACATAGACGCGGCCCGAGCGGGTATCGAGCACGACGGGCCCGCAGGAGATCTGGCTCGTGGCGTGGCCGGTGGCGCGGCGCAGGAGCGCGCGCACGCGGGCCATCAGCTCTTCCATGTGGAAGGGCTTGGTCACGTAATCGTCGGCCCCGGCATCGAACCCGTCGACCTTGTCCGACCAGCGATCGCGGGCGGTGAGGATGATGACCGGCGTCTTGATGCCGGCGCGGCGCCATTTCTGCAGCACGGTGACGCCGTCCGCCTTCGGCAGGCCCATGTCGAGGATGATCGCGTCGTAGGGTTCGCTCTCGCCGAGATAGGCACCCTCTTCGCCGTCGAAGGCCTTGTCGGCGACGTAGCCGGCCTCCTCGAGCGCGCTGACCACTTGCCGGTTGATGTCCCGGTCATCCTCGACGACGAGCAGACGCACTGCGATTCACTCCCAAGATGAGGCGGCGCTGAGGCCCCCGTCGCGGAGAACGATAGGCGCCCCCGCCTTTATTTGCCGATAACCCGCCCGGTGGTGGCATCCACCAACACGTGGACGAACTGTCCGTCCCGGCGCAAGGCCGTCAGGAGATAGGCGAGGCCCTCCCCGTGCCGGCAGAGCCGGGCGCGCTGGATCTCGGCCCGGGAGATCACCGTCCGGGCGGCGCGGATCGCGGCCACCGGCTCGATCACCCGCTTGTCCGCCACCGCCTCGCGCAGATCTGCCGGGCTGAGACAGCTCTCGCTCGGCGGGACCGCTTGCATGGGCGCCGAGACCTCGGCCGTTCCGGGCGCCATCGTCTCCTCCGCCAGCGTGCGAATCGGCCCCGTCGCGAAAGCCGCGACGGTCAGGCCGATAAACAGCAGGGCGAGGAGGATACGCATGGATTGAGTCAATGGTCTTCGGGCACTGAATGCGCCCTGAATGCGGGGTCCGTCGCGCCCCGTGTCCGAACGATCGGATCGTGGCGCGACAGGCGGTGAGCGGGCAAGCCGATGGCGGGCCCTCCGGTTCCCGGACGGCGGCGTCACGAGGGGCCGGCGCGCTGGGCGACGAGGCGCTGCAGGGCGAGGCCGAGGAGGTGCTGGCGGTCGATATGGTCGAGGGCCGCCCGGCACAGGTCGGTCATCGAGCGCTCGAAACGGGTCTCGGCGGCCCGGAGGCGGAAGGAGGCGGCGCGCAGCCGCGAGGAAGGCGGGAAGAGGCGGGTCATCGGGTGTTCTCCGTCGTATGGGCACGGGGCGTCATCGCCCCTCGTGGCGGGTGTCCGACAGGCGGCGCAGGATCTCGTCGAACTTCTCCCGCGCCCGCTCGTCGCTGCGGTCGACGCCGCGCGAGATCTCGCTCGCGAGACGGGACAGGTCTTCGAGCACCCGCGTCCGGCTCTCGATGGCCAAAGCCACGGCGGAATTCGCCTGGGAGGCCCGTTCCAAAGCCGTCGCGGTGGCGCCGGTATCGCCGATGCGGGCCTCCTGGGAGCGGCCCACTTCCCGGTAGAGGTGCAGGCAGGCGAAGCCGAGAAGGGCGGCGACGATCCAGCCCGCGCCCTCCTCCGAGAACAACAGGCGGGCGGCTTCGAGCGCGATCCTGTCCATGGGAACCTCCCTTCCGCTGCCCCGGCTGGATTCACCCATCTGCTCTTTCAGGCGATCCGCGTCCCTCTCCCCCTTGTGGGGAGAGGTCAGGAGTGGGGGTGGCTCCGCCAGCCTCCGCAAGCGGAGGGTCGCTCAACCACCCCCACCTCCAACTCCTCCCCACAAGGGGGAGGAGGGTAGGGCAGCGCTGCCCGCGGAACGCGGCTCAGGTCGGCGATGCCCGGTCCCGGCCCGCTCGCAGGGTGTCGAGGGCGGGGGGCAGGGTGTTGCCGGTGGTGGCCTCCTCGTCGAGGGGCAGGCTGCGGAAGACCTTTTCGGCGAGGCCCTCCGCCCCGCCCGCCGCCGTCACCAGCCAGGCCGGCGCCTGGTCGAGCGCCCGCTGGACCGCCTGCGCGATAACCGCCGAGCCCACCGGCACCGACAAGGTCCGCCCGCGCACCGCGCCGGCCACGGCATTGATCGCGTAATCGCCGACGTTGCGCACGAGGCGCTCCACGAGGGAGGTCGTGATCAGGACCTGCAACGGGCCGGCGATCCGCGCCACTGCGGCGGTCGCCGCGGTGATCGCGAGCGGCACCAGGAAGGCGGTGATCAGGTGGGCCAGCGCGATCGCGCCGTCGCCCCAGGGCAGGAGGACGGTGGCATCCGTGGGCGACGCCATGCAGGGCGAGGCGGCGCAGGAGGAGAGGAGGGCGGCAAGGCCGGCAAGGACGAGGGGCGAGGGTCTCATGGCGATCTCCGGGATGCGGCAGGGGAGGGAGAACCGGGTGCTCCGGGCTCAGGCGCGTGCGCCGAACAGCGCCCGGAGCGAGGTCTTGAGGCGCGCCCAGGCACTCACGGGCGCGGTGCTCCGCTGGGGCGGCGCGGCCCGCACCGAGGGCGTGCGGGGGAGGGGGCGGCGCTCGGAACCGATGGCCGGGTTCGGAACGATCCCCGGCCGCTCCTCCGGTCGCTCCATCACCGGGCCGGCGGGGCGCGGGATCGCCGTGGGATCGGTGGAGCGGGCGCGCGGCAGGGCCGTCGCGTAGGGCGTGCGGAACTGGTCGTACTCGGCCCGCCGGCGCGGGATCAGCGAGGCGGGCCGGTTCCACATCAGGATCGCCTCGGCGGCGCCCGCCCGGTCACCGGCATTCAGGCGCCGCACGACGGTCGAGCGGCGGAACGCGCCTTCGCCGATGTTGAAGCAGAGGGAGACCAAGGCATCGAAGGCATGGTCGGGCAGATCGTTTGGCACCACCGTCGCGACGGTGCGCACGAAGCGGCCGACATCGCGGGCGAAGAGCGCGTCGCATTCCGCCGCCGTCAGGCGCAGGCCCGGTGTCACCACGGGTGGCCCCGCCGCGCTGGTATGGCCGATGCCGATGGTCCAGATGCTGACGGAATCGCGGTAAGCCTCGAGGCGCCGTCCCTCGCGGGCAACGAGCACGGCATGGCCGATGGCGCTGAGATCCATGGTTCACTCCGGGTTTGGGAACGGGGAAGACGCGTCGTGCGGCGACGCGCGATCAGGAGGACATTGCCTCCCGGGCGGCTCAGGGCATTGCGAGGCCCCAGAACGCCGTGTCGGCGGCGAGGATGCCACCCTCGGCGCCGGTGAAATGCGCGAACACCTCCACCGTGTCGCCCGCCGCCAGAGTGAGGGTGGCCGTGAGGGCGAGGGTCGAGACGCTGTCCACGAGACCGGTCACGCCCGCCCGGTGGCGGGGGGAGGCCGTGCCGTTGCGGTAGAACCGTGCCTGGAGCGCGGTGGGCGACGCGCTGCCGATCCTGCGGTAGGCGAGGCCCACGCCGAACGTGTAGGTGCCGGGCTCGGGCGCGACGAACCGGTTCGTCGCGGGCACGAACGCGCCCTGGTCGTTCACCTCGGCGGTGTTGAACGCCACCTTGGTCCAGACGCCCGCCGGAATCGTCGCGTCAGCGCTCATGGCGGCTGCGAAGCGGGGCAGGTTGGTGAGGCGGGACCAGCGCGTCCCGTTATAGCCCTTGAACGCGGCGGCGGTGCCGTCGAACAGGATCTGTCCGGGCGCGAGCCCTGCGCCGGGCGTGCCGGCACGGGGGACGAGTTCGAGGGCGCCGTTGCCCCTGAACTTGACCACGGACCGGCGCGTGCTCGTGCCGATCTCCGTCGTCTGGAAGTCGACGAGCGTCCCCTGTGCCGTGGCCGTGAAATCCTCCTCGGCGAGGCCGTTGAAGGTGACCATGTTGCCGGAGAACCCGCCCGTCGCCTGGTAGCCCCGGCCGAAGAAACCGAAGAAGCGGTCTCCGGCGAGAATGCCGGTGGGGGCGGCCGGGGTGCCGCGGGCGATGCGCGTGGTGATGTTGGCCACCGGCGAGCCGGCGCTGTAGCATTCGAGCTGGAGCAGGGCGGAACTCGACGAGCCCGAGACGAAGAGCGGGGCGGCCGGCACCGGGCCGCCCGGTGCCGCGGACGAGCCGAATCCCACGAAGCCGCTATTCCCCAGCGCCCGCCAGGCATGGGACCAGCTGGCGCCGTCCGCCGAGACCTTCGCCGTCAGGCTGTCGTCACCCACGAGGCCGATCTCGGCGCGGCCTGAGAAGCCCGTCTGCATCAGCAGCGACAGGACGTTGCCCGTGGCCGCCTTGTTCAGGGCGAACCGCAGGTCGCCGGTGCCGCCTTCCGCCGTGGCGCGTGCGGTCCAGAGGGCCTTGTTGAGCTTGGCCGAGAACGGATCCTCCGCATCCGCCTGGGTGCCGAGGCCGAGGAGGACGAGGTTCTGCAACGCGGAGATCGTCGCGGCGAGGCCGGTCCAGGCGGTACCGTCGAAACGGTAGAAGGCGTCCTCGTCGGCCAGATAGGCGAGCCACCCGGCCCTCGGCGCGAGCCCGGTCCAGACGCCGTCATGGAAATGGACGATGTGGCCGGAGAGACCGGTCCAGGCGCCCGTGGGCGCGGCGCCGGCGACGAGGTAGCGGTCTCCCTCGGCGGGCGAGGAGGGCGGGGAGGTCAGGTCCTTGTCGAGGCAGGCGAGCTGCACGAGCCTGTCGAGGACCACCAGGGCCTCGTTGTGGGTGACGTGTTTTCCCGCCTGCGCCGCCGCGATCAGCGGCAAAGCGAGGTTGTCTGTCGTCAGCGACATGGGGATGACTCCGGGTCGGTCGGGTCGCTCAGGCGGAGCGGACGGGCAGGAGGGCGCGGCGGCTCGGGCCGGGTCCGGCGACGGTGCCGACCTGGGCGACGCTCACGTCGAGGCGGGTCTGCTTCGCGCCGAAATCGGCGGCCTCGTCGGCGGTGGCGTAGAGGAGCGCCGGCTCGGTCGTTCGGGCGGTCCGCAGAGTCGATCCGTCCGCCGCATGGATTTCGACGAGATAGGTCTCGCCCGGCTCGTCCTGCGGGATCTCCACCGGCTCCCAGCCATCCGCGTCCCGCCGCGCCCGACGGAGCCAGGACAGCCTGATCCCGCCGGCCTCGCGCCGCGCGGCCGGATGCACCGGCGCGAGTGGAAGGAGCGGCAGCAGGCCGGCGCTCGCCTGGAGCTCGACATAACTCGGATCGCCGGGGTCGCGGGTGGCCGGCCCGATCCGGTAGCGAAACGGGCGGCCGGCCTCGTCGAGCCGCTCCACCAGGGGCACCACCGCCCCGTCGTCGAGGCGCACCACGAGGCAGCCGGGCGGATTTGCGCGTCCGGCGAGCCCCTCGCTCCCCATCAGGCCGCGCAGCAGCCGGCTGAGGCGATAGGTGCCGGGGCCGATCAGTTCGGCGCCGGCCGCCGCGATGATCTCGACCCGGCCGTCGCTTCCCACGAGGGCGAACAGGTTGCCGCCGGAGAGCGCATCGTCCTCCGCGATGGAGGACAGGGCACCGGCATGGCGCAGGCGCACATCGAGCCGGGTTCCCCGGTCGAAGCGCCAGAGCGGTCCCGGCGGCAGCGGCGTCAGCGTCTCGCCGAGGCAGGCCGGATAATCCACGATCCGGTGGAGGCCGAGGGGGCCGCTCTCGCCGGCCGAGCGCCAGACGGCCATCTCGCCGGGCCAGGGATCGGCCGAGACCGCGAGGTATTGCAGGATCGTCTGGCTGCCCCTGTCCACCGGCAAGTCGAGCACGCGGGCGAAGGGCCGCCCGGCCATGGACGGGGGTGGCCGGTATCCCCTGTCGTCGGGGCTTCGGTTCGCGCCGAGGCGAGAGCTGTGGACCGGCACGGCGCGGGTCTCGATCCGCCGCGCGCCGGCGCTGTCGGCGATCCGCACGATCCGATGGGGCAGTGGCGCGCCGGGCAGGGACAGGAGATCGCCCGGCACCAGGTCGATCTGGCGCGGGCTCACCGCGAAACCCGCGCTGTCGCGCCCGGCGATGGCCATGTCGAGGAGCGCCTCGGCCAGCGCTTCGGCGCTCCCCCGGCGGGTGACGATGGGCGCGTCGGCGTTGCTCTCTCGCCGTCTCAGGCCGGTGGGGCGGATCGCCGAGGCGGTGGCGGTCCGGTAATCGGCGCTCTGCCCGTCGCAGAAGGCGAGGGTGAGCGCGCGGGGCAGTTCGGATTCCTCGGCGCGGACGAAGCTCAACGGCGCCCGGTCCCGCTCGGTGAGCGCGAGATCGGCGGCCGCCAGGACGATCGCGCTCTCGCGGCGCGGTCCGCGAATGTCGAGTCTGCCGCCCACCGCCGAGACGTCGAGCCCGTAGACCCGGGCCAGCGGCTCCAGGGCGCCGCGCGCCGACATCGGCCGGTCGATGACGTAACCGTCGAGCCAGGCATCGGCAGCGATCCGGGCCGGTGCCGTGATGCCGAGATCGGCGAGGATCGCGCCGATCAGGCGGTCGAGCTCCAGCCCCTCGATCCGTCCTGTGATCCAGTGACCCAGGGACCAGTTCTCCGCATCCGCCCAGACCGTGTCGAAATCCGGAAAGGCCGGGAAGGGCCGCGCGTCCCAGCACCAGACGAAGACGGAGCCGGGCGACACCATCGGGCCGCCATAGACGGGCGAGACCGGGTTGTGAGCCGGCTCGAAACCCGGCAGCGCCGCATCGAAGCGCGTCAGGATGGCGGTGAGGCCACGGGCCTGGATCAGGTCGTCGCGAACGTTGGCCGAGAAGGGTGGCGCGGCGTTCTCGGAGGATTTCGCGTCGGGGAAGACGTTCGGGCCATTGGTGCCCCTGTCCACGGCGGGCACGCCGATCTCGGTGAGCCAGATCGGCTTGGATCGGGGAATCCAGGCCGTGGTGCCGGTCTCGATCCCGCCGTCCCGCTCGCGATGCGGGTTCGACCACCAGGAGACGAGGTCCTTGGCCCGGTAGACCCAGGGCTTGCCCGCCGCGCCGTCGGTGATGGGGGTGCGCGCCTGCGCCCGCCGGTCGGCGTCATTGGCATAGTACCAGTCGAAGGCCTCTCCGGCCCCGAGGCGGCGCTTCAGATAGGCGGTGTCGTAGAGGCTGTCGGTCTCGGCGAGGTCGGCATGGTCCGCGCCGTCGCGCCAGTCGCTGATCGGCGGGTAATAGTCGATGCCCACCGCCGCGATGGCGGGATCGGAAAACAGTGCGTCGAGGGGGAATCGCACGGTGGCCCCGCCGTCGCGGACATGGGCGCCGTACTCGGTCCAGTCGGCGGCGTAGACCAGGGCCACGCCGGCCCCGAGGCGGGCGCGCACCTCCTGGGCCAGCGCCGTGAACGCCTCCACCGCCGGATAGCGCCCGGCCTCGCCCCGCACGCGGGTGAGGCTCGGAAACTCGCTGCCGATGATGAAGCCGGAGAGCGAAACGCCGTCGGCCGCCCAGCCGGCGGCGAGGTCGGCGTAATGCAGGAGGAAGCGGCGGTAGCCGTCGGGATTGTGGAAGAAGGCCGCCACTTGCGCGGACGCAGCGGCGGTCCCGTCCGGGCTTCCCGGCTGGCCGGGGGCCGGCGCGCAGGTGATGCGGCCCCGCCAGGGATAGGGCGGCTGATGGAGGGCGCTCGCGTCGCGCGGATCGGGCAGGCCGTTGCCGGCGGGCACGTCCATCATCACGAACGGGTAGAGCACGACCTCGAGACCACGGCGGCGCAGCTCGGCGACGAGGCGGCCGAGCCCGGCATCGGAGGGCGTGCCGCCATAGGCAGCACCTCCCATGGGCGCGGTCGAGACCGTCTTCACCTCATCGCGGGTCAGCCCGGCGACGCTCCATGTGTCGCCATGCGTCGCCTTGTCCGGCCGGTCGACCTTGGGCGTCACCGTGCATCGGCCCACGCGCAGGTCGCTTCCGAACCAGCTCGCCACCACCGAGACGCGGGCGAGGCGCGGGCACAGGGCCTGGAGCGCGTCGAGGGAGGCGGTGACGTCGCTCGCCTCTTGGAACTGGAAGCGGTTGGCCGCCCGCGTGGCGCCGAAACCCGCATCCTCGGTGACGAGGCGAGGGTCGAGGCCGAACTCCGTCGAGCCGGGAATGAGGCAGACCGCGCGGACCATCCCGGCGAGCCCCTCCACCGGGCGGATCACCTCGAAGGCCAGCTGCGGCACCCGGTTGCCGAACTCGGCGAGTGCCAGACGCTCGAACACCATATAGGCGAGGCCGCGATAGGCCGGTGCCCGGTCGGCGCCCTCCTTGGCGACGATCAACGGATCGGGCGCCTGGTCGGCCCCGCCCCGGTGCAGGCGGTAATTCAGGGTGGTGAGGTCGATCTCGCGGCCATCGGCCCAGACCCGGCGGACATGGGCGATCTCGCCCTCGCACAGCCCCACCGCGAGATCGGCGAAATAGGCATAGGTCGTGGTCACGGTCTTCTGGCCCGAACCCCCCTTGCCCCCGGACGAGGCGCGCTGGACGCTGGTATTGGCCACCTCGAGCGGGCGCGTCGCCCAGATCAGGGTGCCCCCTACCTTGGCGCGGCCGTAGACCCGCTTGATCGGCTCGCCCTCTGTGGAGGACAGCCCGGCCACATCGGTCAGGCGCGGCCCCTCCACGACGCGCGGCCCGGCCCGCGACCCGAACAGGGCGCTGTCGATCGCGCCGCCGGCCACGGCGCCGAGCGTGCTCAGCACGGCCCCGCCGATCGGGCCGCCGAGCGCGGTCCCGAGTGCCGCCCCGGCTGTCTGCAGGATGAGCGTGGCCATGCGGGAGGGCTCCGGGAGGGAGGGCTAAAGGATTAGGGACACTCGGTGCGCATCGCCTCTCCCCGCTCGCGGGGAGAGGGACGTGTCTCCCCCTCGCTGGGGAGCACGTCGAGGCGGCAGCCGACGGTGAGGGGGCTTCTTCGGACGAGCCTCACTCGGAACCGCCCCCTCACCCTGGCTCCGCTCGTCACAGGCACGACGAGGTGCCTGCGACCCTCTCCCCGCGTGCGGGGGGAGGGGAAGCGCGACCGTTGCGCCGCATCGATGTCAGGCGCCGGGAAACCGGAACACATGCGCCACGTGCCGGCGCCACCATCGTGTGACGGCGACCTCCGTCACCGCCGCGCCGTCATGGGCGTGGATCATCGTCCCGGCCCCGCTGGCGATGCGAGCGTGAAACAAGCGTTTGAGATTCGTATCCAGCCGGATACAAGAATCGCATGCCGACGATCCTGCTCTCGGACCGATTCAAGGTTTGGCTGAAGGGCCTGCGCGACGAACGCGCAAAGGCCCGAATTGCGGCCCGCCTACGATCGGCGAGCTATGACAATTTCGGAGATACCAAGCCTGTCGGGAGCGGTGTCTTCGAGATGCGCATCCATCACGGCCCCGGCTATCGCCTCTACTATGCGCGACGCGGCGAGACGATTTACCTGCTGCTCAAGGGTGGCGACAAAGCGAGCCAGTCTCGCGATATTCAAGACGCCATCGCCATGCTCGCCTCGCTCGATCGGAGCACGCCATGACAGAATTCACGCCCTTCGACGCGTCGGAGTATCTCGGCACTGACGAAGCCATCGCCGAGTATCTCGCGGCCGCCCTCGAAGATCCGGATCCCCAAGTGTTTCTCGCGGCTCTCGGCGATGTGGCCAAGGCGCGGGGCATGACGCAGATCGCCAAGGATTCCGGGCTTGGTCGTGAAAGCCTCTACAAGGCCCTCTCCCCGGGCTCGAAGCTGCGTTACGAGACCGTCCGCAAGGTCATGGATGGGCTTGGTGTGAGGCTCACCGTCCTTCCGCATTCCTGAACCGGGCCATCCTGAAACCGGAGCGCATGCACCAGGTGCGGGCGGCGGTTCAGGGCGGTGAGGTCGATCTCGCTGCCATTCATCGGCCCACACCCGCCGGTCGGTGCGCATTCCCTCTCCCCGCTCGCCGGGAGAGGGACGTGTCTCCCCCTCGTCGGGGAGCACGTCGAAGCCGCAGCCGAGGGTGAGGGGGCTTTTTCGGACGAGCCTCACTCGGAACCGCCCCCTCACCCTCGCTCCGCTCGTCACAGGCACGACAAGATGCCTGTGACCCTCTCCCCGCGCGCGGGGAGAGGGGGAAGCGCGCCTGTCGTCTCGGCTTCCCGATATCAGGCGCCGGGAAACCGGAACACATGCGCCAGGTGCCGGCGCCACCATCGCGTGAGGGTGACCTCCGTCACCGCCGCGCCATCATGGGCGTGGACCATCGTCCCGGCCCCGCTGGCGATGGCGCAGTGTTTTGCCGGCAAATGTGAGCGGAAGGCGAAGAGCAGGATGTCGCCGGCCTCGGGTTCGTATCCGGCCTCGGGGCGGGGCACGGCGACGAGGTGGCGCCGTGCGGCTTCCGCCATCGGGTCGGCGCCACCGGGGGCGGATTCCGCCCAGGAGGCCGAATAAGGCGGTGCGGTCTCTGGCTCGGGGCCGAGGAGCCCGCGCCAGACCCCCCGGACGAGGCCGAGGCAATCGCAGCCGACGCCCTTGAGCGAGGCCTGATGCCGATAGGGCGTGCCGATCCAGCCCCGTGCCTCGGCGACGATCCGGTCGGAGCATGGCATGACGGTCTCCTTTGCCGGCTCAGCGGAACAGGCTGCCGCCGTCGAGGGCGGTGCCGGAGCCGGCGGTGCCGCGGATGACGAAGTCGTTGCCCGGCATGTGCGGGAAGCCCTGGAAGTTCACCGCATTGGCGAAAGTGTCGACGCAGGTGGACAGGCGCTTGTTGTGCTTGCACGTAAAATAGCCCGCAAATACGGGATCTATGCCCGCAGTTTGACCAACAGTTGGCCCGTTGGTATTCTGATCGCTGTAGGCAGGCTGGGCTTCCCTACCGCTCGATCCGGCTCCTGATGACCCTGAATTCTAAATTCTGGCTCTGCACCGACTGCATGCTCTACGCGGCGCTGCGGCAGGTTCGGCGGCTTTTGGACGTATGCGGGAACTCCTACGACGCTATGGTCGAGACGCGTCTCGATCGGCTCCGCTGACGCGGGGCCAGGCAGTGGCGGTCTACTTCATCGGTGAAGAGGAAAGCGGCTGCTGCCGAATTAAGATCGGCGTAGCCAAGGATATCGAGAAGCGCCGTTCCAACCTACAGACCGGCAGTCCGTCCGAGCTTCGCCTGCTGGGGTGGATACACACCGAAGCGGCGTTCGAGCTCGAGCGGAGACTCCATCAGCAATTCAGCGCCGCGCACGTCCGTGGTGAGTGGTTCGCGATCGAACCAGCTGACATCCTGCCTATCTTGAGGCGCGCTACAAGTGAAGGCTTCGTCGCCAGGAACGCCAACGCCTTCCAAATCGTAGGTTACGACCGTGACGCGGTCCCGGAATATCTGGGCGTCTGGGAATGGGGCGACCTCGAGATCGACGAGTGTTGCCCCTTCTGCGGGTGCCTATGCGGCATGGCGTTCCAAGACGCCTCGCAGATGTATCACTGCATCAGATGCGATGCGCTGACCGACTTTTCGGAACTCAGCCACCGGCACAACGAATCGGAGGGTTGAGCGATGGGGGAGAAAGAGCGCAGTGCGAGCGAGAAATGGATCGAAGCCCGGGCACCAGGCTTCCATGAAGTCGCATCGCGATGTCAGGCTGCCCAACGCTTCGGGGTCGGGGCCGCCAGCGCGATCCGTTGGCACAAGCGTTCAGGCAGGACGGACAGATCGTGCCCAAGCCGATGAGCGGCGATCGCAACTCGCAGCGCCTAGAAGCGCAATCCGCCTTGATTCCTCGGACCTACGAAGCGCATCCGCAATCCATCCTACGTGAGCTCCGCGACGCTTTATGGGATCGCAGCGTCCGGGCAAGCACGAGTAGCCTGTCCCGCTTCTTCGCCCGGTATGGGGTCACCCGTAAAAAGGTGCCGTCCACGCGGCTGAGCAGGGAAGGCCGGACGTGAGTGCCAACTCGATCTCAATCCGGCTCGCTTGGTCTTCCTCGATAAGGCGGCATGGCTACGTCTCCCAACAGCCGCAGTTAGCTCGTGCCTCAATCGGTCGAGGGATTGAGCCAGTCTAGTGCTTGCGCAACGCTCCGATTGTGTCGAGCACGCGAACGATCTTGTCGGCACCTTCAGGGGTTTTGTCCCACAAGCTGCGCATGCTGGCCTGAAGCTTCGCCCAAGCTGCTGTTTCCGCGTTGAACTCGACCGGGGCAGCATTGATTTCCAGCCCAAGCACCTTGCAGATTTGCACGACGCTTTCGCTGATCCGGCGAAATTCACCGCGTGTGATCCGACCTACCTGGCTGGCATGAACCCCGATAACAGCGCCGATCTGTGTGTCTGTAAGCGCACATTCCGCGCGCGCAGCGACGATTCTTGCGCGAAGCACCGAAATCTCATTTGTGGTTGCCTTCATGCAGATTTGCATGTAGCGAAATGTGCAGATTTGCAAGAGGGTATGTGATGGCCGTTGAAATCCGATTCTATCGAGCCAGCGAGAAGCCCTACGGCGGGTTCAGCAATCTCTATCGGCGCGAAATCGAATTTGAGGGGGAGCGGTTTGCCACCAGCGAGCACGCCTATCAGGCAGGTAAGCCGCGAAAGAAGGCGGTTCGCGACTGGCTGCTGAGCGCGCCGTCCCCCGCTCTTCTTGCGATGGCCGCGCACGGACTTTATTATTGGGACATCGCACCAGGCTGGTCGACGGGCAAATTCGATAGAATGCGGGGGGTGCTCCGCGCCAAGTTCGAGCAGCATCCTGACCTGCGCAACCTGCTACTCTCGACCGGCGACGCTCGCTTGGTCGAAAGCGCTACCGTCGACAATGAGGTCAATCGCTTGTGGGGCGAAGTGAATGGTGTCGGTAAGAATATGCTCGGCGTGCTGCTGATGGAGTTGCGCGCGGAGATGCGCGGAGAAACGCCGGTAGCTGCTGCCGCCTAAGCTGGAAAATCATGGCGCGAATGCGCCAGGATCGAACGGACATAAGCAACGTCGCGCTGCTGAAACACGCCCCTTGCGCCGGCGAAAGCGCAATTTTCGGCAGCGAGCCGCTGTCCGGCTACGACTCCACCCATTAAATCGTGAATGCCGAGGCCAGGTAGCCGCGGTCCGGTGTGGGCAAGGAGCCAGTCGATCAACCCAACGCTGACCATATCACCCGACCCGCAAGTGTCGGTCACCTGCGTGGCGGGATAGGCCGCACTCCAGATTCGCTCATGACCATGGCGCAGCTCCAAACCATCGGCACCATAAGTAACGATCGCAATCGCCGCGCTCGCAGCAACCTTCTCATCGAGCTCAGGGCCAAGGCGATCCGAAGAATATTTGAGCACGCTGGTCAATGCGAGGGCTTCATCGAACAAGATATGATCGATGTCGGATGGCTCAAAATAGATGATCGCGCCGCCATGATAGGCATGGGTCATCGCGTCAAGGATCGCTGGCGACAAGCGGTCGGTGTAAAACAGTGCGCAATTCCTGAGCACCACCGTCGCTGATTCCAACTCCGCAAGCCCGATCGGCTCATAGCGAGGAAATTCCTCAAAAGTCTCGCGGCAGGTGAAGCTGAAGCTGTGCTGTCCCGAATGAGTGTCAAGCTCCTGACGCAGCACCGGCGACCGGCGCCCCGGATGACGATGAATATAGCGCGTATCGGCACCGGCGATCGTGAACTCGGCGAGCAGTTGCTCGCCGATATCGTCCAGCCCAAGTGCCAGCACCGGCGCGACCTGCCGATGCAGCATGGCGAGCGAAACGAGCACATTGCCGCACGAACCGCCGAGCGCCTCAGTGGCGAAGTCGCCATCGGCGTAGAGTCGATCGAGCACCGTGAAGCCGGTGCCGACGACATCGATCATGTTACACCGAGGAATCATTATGTTCTCAGTTTGTACTCATATCGCAAAGCTGTCGAGTCCCAGCGAAGCCATGTCCATACGAACGCATCCATTACCATCGCGTTTCACCGCCTGGAGAAGGCGGAGCAGCGCTTCGGGACCGATCAGCGATTTGCCGAACAGAGTCCAGCAACCGTCGTGGCGGTCACAGACCGTCCCGACGCTGATACCATGAACATGTGACAGCAGCTCGTTGTCGTTGCCGTCCCGCCCGCCACTGTCGCCCACGCACAGAATCGCAGCGTCGTCCGGGAGCGCCTGCCGCACGCGGTCGACAACGCTCAACTTGCTGGTGCCGGCCGCGAAGAAATCGAGGCTATGACCAGAGCGTTTGAACCGGACGGCACCAGAAGCGATGGGCGGGCAATCGGCCAAGGCAGCCGGAAAGGCCAAGCGATCAGTGAGATTGTCGAGCTTGATCGAAATCTGCACGTCGCTGAACCGCCCCCCGAACGCTCCTGAGAACAATTCGGGATGTGATTCGAGCCAAGCGAAGCTTTGCGCTAGGTCGGGATTTGTGACTGGTCGCTCCAGCTCGACATCGACGTAGAGCGGCTGAATATAAGCGCCGTTGTAGTAGCCGATCAGCACGCGATCGTGCATCGCCGCCGGAAGTACGTCGCGCAGCGCCTTGCCGCCCGAGCCCCCGCGTCCGGTAGCTATCGCGATGCGCACGCCAAGCGCGTCGAGTCGGATCAGCTCGTCAACGATTGCGGAGCGCGGACGACCGAAACGCTCGTCATCGGAAATGATCGTGCCGTCATAGTCGAATATGATCGCCCCTACCTTGGCCTGCCCCAATGCATCGCGTCTCCCCAGACAGGCCGTCCGTATACAGGCAGGAATATCGCCGATATCATCACGTTCAAGCACGGCGGCGCGCTTTTGCCGAACTGCCGGTCCAAGTTGGCGCGCGAGAGACAGCAGGCTATCGTCTACGTAGAGCCCACGTCCGAACTCGCCGATGCCCGGCTTGCCCGGATCAATGCCGGTCGCAGCGCCGATCGCCTCGACCATCACCAGCCCTTCGACGATCCCGATCGCGGTGGACAGACGGCCGGCACTGCCGAGATCGAAGACGTGACGCCGCAACGCCTCCGGCAACAAGGCGTTCGCGCGTTCCCAGATGTCGCGGCCATCGTCGCTGATCAGCCCGAGAATGACCGTTCGCTCGCCGCGATGATGCAGCCAAGTATGGCGGCCATGCGCGAAATTGCGCAAGTCGGTGCGCTGAACCGGGCAAAGTGCCGCCTCCCAGGCTGAGGTCTCGATCAACTCGGCGACTGCGCGCAACTGGGGATCGGCGATAAGCAACAGGACATCGTCACTCCGCACATTTGAGAGTTGCGCCTGCACGGCCTGTCTCGTCGATCGAGACAGCCGATTGCGGACTTTGTCGACCACCGCGGCACGAAGCGCCGCGCCGAGTGGATCGGCGGATGCCAGGTCGCTTGCCAGAAGCAGCGCGAGGACCGAGGCGACCAGAGAATGAGTGGCGAGAAATCCGTCCTTGGCTTCGGCAACGGGAACGATGGTTACCCGATTCCTAAGGTCGGCCGCCACGGCCCGCGCAGCCACGCCTTCGGCGTTTCGCGTCAACAGTTGAATGTTCGCGGCGCCGCGCGCGCGCGCGGCCACCACGCTGGCGATGCTGTCCGCATTATCCGCGCTGGCGCTAAACAGCCAGACATCGCTCTGACCGAGATCGTCATTACCAAGCACGAACTCGGCCGGGGTTACGACCAGGGTTGGGGCTTCGAACAACGTCTCGCGACAGCGCGCGAAATAGTGCGCGGTGATCGCCGAGCCGCCCGATCCGATCGCCACCGCCGGGCGGTAGCGACCCAGGCGTAGCGCCTCGGCGAGTGCGCCCATGTCCGCACTCGCGATCAGCTCGGCTGTAAGCGATAGTGTGTCGAGCTTTTCGGAGAACCGGCTCATGCTGCTACGTCGCCCAAGTGTCGCGGAGCATCCTCCACGTCAGACAAGGCAGACGCCGCGCCCAACTCGCTATACGCGGGACCAGATAGGAGCAGGTGGACGCGCATATCAGGAGCCGCTGCGGCAGCCGGCTTCGCTGGATCGAAATCGTAGCGCACCGTTTCGATGTACTGGACAGGCAAGTTATGCTCGATCGCCGCCATAAGTGCGCCTGCGGCCATCACGCGGCTGCCGACTGGCGACAGAATAATCGACGGCACGAAGATTTGATCGACTGCATCGGCATAACGTTTAGTAAGCGTGCTCAAGGTCCGGTAACAGTCCAGCGGGTTGGATTCGGAGACATAGACGAGATCGCGCGGATCGACCTGCCACTCGTCGATGAGCTGGGTCCCATATTCTGCGATCAACGCGTCTGCGCGTCGCGGATCGCGGGCCGGGAACGGCACCACCGGGCAGATTTTGTAGGTATCGCGGATCGAGCGGCCGATATCGGTGAGCGCGGCCGTGCGTCCCTTTGCGAGCTGAGGCACCCATATGCGCGAAATCTCGAGCGCGGCGTCGCTATGATCTGTGCCGGCAAAGCCGCGCACGGCCATCGGCCGATCAGCTGGCTCACTGGAAATAGCATCATCGAGTTCGGGGTTGGACGCGATCATGATGTGAAACGCGATGCCGCTGCTCTCGCAATGGTCGAGCAGCAGCCGGGCAGCGGGGAAAACTACGCCGATCGAGAGGGCCGTCATGTCGAGCACGATGTCGGTGGTTTCGGCGGCGATGTTATAGTCTCGTATGACAGAAGCAATGCGCGCGCCGGCAACCGGCGCATTGTCATTGCCAAAGATCTCGACTGTAGCAATCTCGCAGCCGGGTACCAGCGCTCGCAATTGCTCTGCGTTCTTGTCGGCTGCCGTGACGAGGCTGGCGTCCGGGGTTCCCCGCTCCTCGCGAACAAAGAGGCCCGAGAGGCGGTTGCCCAGATGTCCTGCAAGTAGCGTGGCGATGCCGATTGAGCGGGGATCGAAGCCTGCGGCGGCGACCAGCAGGCAGTGCACTTCCGCGCGGCCAAAATATTCATCGGCGAAAACATCAACCTGCGCATCAAAATGGGCGACGCAATTCTCCCAATGGTCATGTGCCATTTTTGGCCCCCTTTTCGCGTAGATAGTCGACGTCGCGTTCGAGAAAGCCTCCCCGGCGCAAGGTCAGCCCGTGCGAGAGGGCGACCACGCCGCTGACCTCGATGAGACACCAGTCCTTGCTGCCTTGGCCATAGTTGCGGGTGACATCAATCGCGCCATGAGCAACTGCATATTTGAGAATAAGAGCAAGCTCGTCGCCAGAAAGAAGGAGTTTGCCCATTTCCTCCTCCAGAACGCCAACCGCGTTTGCACCTGCGCCCAGCCGCGCGTGCGGCAGGAGCGATACTTCGCGACAGTCAGCGGCAATGCCATCAACCATCGCCCGGACATGGCGGGCGAAGGGAAAGGCCCAGCCATCCATGATCTCAGCCGCTTTTGCGCGTAGTACGTCCTGCTGCGCATTCGCCGGCAACGCCAGCGCTCGTCCACGGATCGCTTGGGTTTCCATGCGCGCGACCAAGGCGCCAGCAAGCTGAAGAAACAGCTCTGCATTCTCGTTGCTAGCGTCACATAATGTTTCGAACCCGTAGTGAAACGCTCGCCCGCTCAGCGTCTGGAGATGCAGCCTGGCGGCTTCCGCAATCGCCGCATTCGCCTTAAGAGGGGTGCGGGGTTCGGGATCAAACTCCTCGAACAGTGACACCTGCTGGTCAGACACGCGGTTGGCATAGCGCGCCATCAGCACCCGGACCATGGCAAGGTTGACTTCGCGCTCGCGATCGCCCGATTGCGTCCCAGCGAGATAGCTGGTGACAAGCCCCTCGATCGTCGTACGCCGTGCCGGCGCCACGTCGAAGCGCCGCTGATCGCGTTTGATCAGCGCCTCGAGTTCGCGCAGCTTTGCCTCGGACAGACGCGGCGGCTCGTCGGGAACTAGCCGACGAAACGGCGGAAGATTGCGGGTGCGGAAGGCGGTGACGCGCGGGAGATAGCGGTCCGCCATGTCCGCAGCCATGTCGCGGAAGCGACGCCGTTCCTTGTCGCGGCTCTCACCGCCTTGCATGAAGATATCGATATAGTCGCGGTCGGGCTTAAGATTGTGCGTCGCCACGCTGCGCGCCGAGCGGAACACAGCACCAGGGCTGAGCGCGTCGAGCCGCATCATCAGCCAGCGACCGAACTTGATCTCGCGACGGGCGAGCGCCGTGAAAATCTGTTCGAACTGGTCGGGATGGAGCGCGTGGACATCATCGAGAATGGCGAGAGGCTTGACCGTAAGCCGCTCCCCCGCCCAGGGGATGTCGATTTCTTGGATGCACTCGAAGGGCTGGTAGGGATCGGTCGCCGCCTTTGGCAATTTGTCTATGTCGGGGGGCAGCAGGCTCGCACCGATCGAGTAGATGGCGCGCTGGACCTCCAGCGCGCGATCTCGGATACCCGCCGCAGTCAGCCCGCCGATCTGCTCGAGCTGCGCTTCCGAGGCATCACGTGCGATGAAGCGGATCTCGTCAAGGCGGCGGTGATCGCCATTGGTGAGGCCGCGCAGCAATGCGAGCATAGTACGTGCCTGGACTAGCCACAGAGCAAGCTTCGTTTTGACGCTGTCTTCATAGGGCAGCTCCCAGAAGTCGCGATATTCCGATTCCATCGGGATGCGGACGGCCGCGACCGCTGGCTTGCCGTCTTCCAGAAAGCCAGCCCCAGCGAGCGCGACGCTGAGCTGTTTGTTTGTGTCGTTGGTGGGGTCTCTCAGGATCGTCTCGACGAGACGAAACTCGGCGAGCATCGCCAACATGGTCTTACCGCTGCCCGGCGCGCCAACAACGCGGATCGGAAGATCGAAGATATCAGCCTTGCGTGGATGCTCGGCGAGAAAGGTGGTGAGCGGTGCCGGACTCACGATCTCCAGAAAGGTGGTGTCGTCGCGGATATATTCGGTGGCGCGGCGGAGGAAGGGATTTGCCATGGTCAGCCGTGCCTATCACGCCGGCGGAACAAGGGCCGCATCGCATGACCGTTTTTACCCGTCGTTTCGGCCCAAAGCAGCGGAATGCTGTTGTTGGGCGTGTTGTGCTCTAGGATCAGCGGCAAGGCGCAGTCGGCATAGCCCATCTTGAGATCGGTCTGCTCAGCCTCGCCGGCATGTTCAATCAGCCGCAGATAGAGATCGTGGTTATAGTATTTTTCGCAAAGTGCGATAACAGCATCGTCACGGCCGGCGGTGAGCTTAAGCGAGGCTGGCAGCAGAGTCCCCTGAGTCACGTCGATCGACCCGAATGTGCGATCAGACCATTCGCGATTGGCCCGGTCGGTTCGCTCCAGCAGGGCATCATGTGCTTGGGTGGTCGAAATATAGTGATGGATGTGGAGGGCATATTTCTCGACAATTGGGAAGGTTTTGCCCTGCTCCTCCAAAGTCTTGCGCGCGCCAATGAGCATGTCATTGAATTTCTGTAACTTGCCCTTCCACTCACCGTCCTTAAAGCGGATGAAGGTGGTGCCCGAAGCGGTGAAATCATCGAGCAGATACACATGCTCGAACTGCGTATCGCCTGAGTCGGCTTCCTTAATTTTCTTGGCGAGATCGAGCCATTTCTCGATGCCGATGTTCATCATCGGCAAGACCTGCTCCTGGGTGATACGGCCGCTATTCGCCCGCCGCATGATGTCGATGCGGCTGCCGTCGCTCAGACCGACGAAGAGCGAGCGTCGCTTGATCCGCTTGAACGCCGCGACACCCTCGCTGCTGCCCCACACCTCATGGGGCTGAATGCCGGCTTGCTGGGCAGCAAGCCGCCGCAAATGCGGAGTTACTGTTTCTGGATAGAAGGCCTCGATTGCACGGTGTAACTCCGCATTGGAGATATAGACAAGACGGTGCCTGATGAAATCATAGGCCGCCTGGCGATCCTCGGCATCAAACTGCTTGAGCCAGATTGCGAGGCTTTCGGTGAAGCGGTAACCTGCTCGAAAGTCGCTATACCCATCATATTTGGTCGCGGCCATCAGGCGCAGCCACGTATATTCGGCTGTCGCCACGCCATCGTCGGCCCAGTTCATGATTTGCGCGATCAATCGCAGGCCGAACAGGTTCATCGGCCCCACATCACGCTATGTTCAAAGGTCGGTGCGTGCATAGCCTTCTCCCCGAACGAATTTCTAGCAAAATATAATACAATAGCATAGCGATTGAGGACGTTTCTTGAAAAATGTTTCGTTGTGAAGATGGGAGCCTGCTCCCCGCATGAAGCTTGCCGGGTTCGACGCGGCGCGGCCCGTCGGTGGTGTGAGCGACCGTCGAGCCAATGACACTGATTAGAGGCGTCAAGATTCGAGGGGGACGCGTCAGCGAACCCGTCGCGGGTCGCCCGTGTACCGTCGCTCGCTTTTCCCCGCGACCAGGCTCGCGGTCCACACGCATTGCCCGTCTGAAACGACTTTCAACCGGACCCGGTTGGCAAAAATTGCAAATCGCTCGCCCACGCTTCGTTGCGCCTACGCCTTGATCGCTAGCGCTTCCGCGACCGGGACCCGCCTTATCGCCGGGGTCGGTGTTCCGCGCGCCTCCACTTAGGCGGCAAGCCTCAGTGAAGCTAGATAGCAAGGCGGCATCAAGACGAATGTCCAGTGCTTCGATACAGTGATTCGCGCCGACCTGTACGCGATCGATGCGGAGCGTCTGAGGACGCATAGCTGGCGGACGGATCTCGATATTAACAACGATCTCTCGAAGGTCTTCGTCAGAGGCGTTCTGAACAGCGATCTCCCAGATCGCCGGGATCGTATTCTCATGAAAGGCAGGGCTAGCGTATTCCGTCACCTCACAAGCGTCCTGAATGATACCGTCTGGCACGTCCGCTCCCATTTCGGGAAGACTTTAAGGTCTCACGCTGGGGTTGTGCAAGGGGGCATTGCTTCTCATCGGCACCCAAGATGTATCGATCAGACAGAAAGGCGCTGGAATGTCATAGGTTGCCAGGCTGGCGTATTGCGGCGCGATGAGAGTCCCCTTGGCTGTCGGTCAATGCGGCATCCCCAGCCTGCGGATAGCGAGGATAATGGAGAGGCACAATTGCCTCTGCCTAGCTCGGGCTATGAGTTCGTCGCCTGGAACGGGTCCTAGCGTCTTCAAGCTGATGTTTCAGTGTCCAGCGATCCGAATGCCCAGATTGCGGATCCGGTTGCGGAGGTGCCGGGCGGGTTGCCGCGAAAGGCGGGGATGATGCTGGCGGTCAAGCTTCATTAAAGCACTACCATGACGTTGCGTGGTCCCAGCGCCGCCCCAGAGGAAACTGGTCGACACTACCGAGAAAACATGCTCTCATTCAGAAGTTGAAATGGCGGTGTTTTTGATGCTGAGCAAGCAGGTATTTGTCGACGCCTATCCTGATAAACCTATCGAGTTTCCGGAGGCACTTTTCACGCCGCCCTCAAACCGGGAAGATGCATGGCCGGATTTCCCGGATCTGCGAACTACCGTTGACTGGCTGAAGACATTTATGACCGCTGAAGAGTGGCGGTCGCGTCGAAACGCCGCCTGTCGACGACTTCTGGAGCCAGCATTCGGGCTACCCCCGAGGGAGGGTAAAGGGCGTTTCTACGATGTAACCGACACTTTCGGCTGGTACTTGTTCCTGGCCGACGCATTCCTCGATCATCAATGGAATTATGAGCCTATGTTCGGCTCGCGGGTGGTTCCCGTTTTGGCTGCAATTGGCCGCAACCTTCCTATTTTGAGAACCGTGGACGGTCTTGACGACAGAGTGCGGCGTTTTGTCGGACCCGACCGTCGACAACCGAACGGTGGCTTCTTTGAACTGCTCGTCGCGGCCGCATATCAGCGAGAAGGGGCAGCTGTTTCGTTTAGGGCGGAGCGACCTGGCCTTGCTAAAACGCACGACATGGATGTCGTCATTGGTGGCCGGACGCTCGCGGTCGAGTGCAAAAGGCTCGAAACGGGAGAGTACGGCGAGCGCGAGAGAGCACGTATGCGCGAACTCTGGGGACCTGCAAGCGATGGGCTCGGAAAGCTTGGGCGCAGTGTTTTCGGTGACGTGAATTTCAAGACTCCGATCGTCGATGTGCCGGCGACTTATCTCACCGAAAAAGTACGCGAGTGGCTAGCGAGTGGCGCCCCTCATATTGGATGGGAAGATGTTGTCTCAAATGGTCTTCTACGTAAGCTCGACCTTCGACCTTTGCAGGAGGCATTACGAACGGATGATATCCTCACTGCTGGGACACGGATGCAGCAGCTTTTGTCGGGGCAGTACGTACGACATGCAAACTACCTTCAAGCGGTTAAAGTTAAGCAGGGAGCGTCGCCGCGGCATATGAGCGAGTGTGATCTCGCCATAATGCTGAAATGGAATTCGTCATCCATCGCTGCTATTGATGGAAAGGCACGGGACGTCCTGAAGCGGCTTGCAGATGCTAATGATCAGCTTCCGTCAGATGTACCAGGCATCGTCCACATCGGTTTTGAGGCCGTCGATGGAGATGATGTCGAGCGGGTCCGTTATGAGAAAATTCTCGCAAGCACGAGAAAATTCGATCCGAAGGGTAAGCCTTTAGAATACGTGTATTGTCACTATTTAGTGCCTGAGAGTCCCCCAGATGAGGCGTGGGCCTTCGATGAAACCGTGCAGTGGGAACGTATCAGCGGGGCAGAGCTAAGGCCTTTGGAAGCTGGCTTCTTAGTGATTCCTGATGAGGAGGGCAGTCGTAGAGGGACTCACTGGCAGATTTAAATCGTTAGGATTTGAATTTTGATTAAAGTATTTTAATATAATTCAATTAATGGAGTATGCCGTGGGCAAGAACATCGTGATCTTCTCAGATGGGACCGGTCAGAGTGGCGGCCTACTTCCCGATGAGAACCGCAGCAACGTGTACAAGTTGTTCCGCGCCGTACGAGTTTGCCCAGACACCTCGATCAATCCGGCGGAGCAGGTGGCATTCTACGATGTCGGCTTGGGCTCCAAGGCAGCCGGCAGCAACATCAAAATCGGCTGGTGGCGGCGAATTTACAACATCCTTAGCTCGGCGACTGGCCTCGGGATCACCCAGAACATCATCGACTGTTATGCGGCGATCCTGCGCGTGTGGGAGCCGGGCGATCGCATTTATCTCATCGGCTTCAGCCGCGGGGCTTACACTGTGCGGTGTGTCGGAGCTGCCCTTGCCCTGTGTGGCGTACCAACCCAGGCTGGACCGGGAAGGCCGCTTCGCCGGGATCCATCCTCCGCAAACGCGATTGCGACCCAGGCCATCAAACACGTCTACCAGTTCGGCGCCTCGAAGAAGGGCGATCCGCTCAAAGACGTACGCATGCAGTTGGCAGCCCGATTCCGGGAGGACCACGCCTCGGGCGCGCCGACCGACCCTGATCTGTCGAACGCCTATCCATATTTCATTGGGGTGTGGGACACCGTAGCGGCGCTCGGATTAACGACTCTGCGCGCACTTGGCTTGATCACAGGCATCATCGTGCTGCTCGGCGTGCTCGCACTCAGCACTGATCTGGTACTGAGCTGGTTTGGCGCCTCCTTCGAAGCGACCTTCTTTTGGCATACCTTCGGATGGATTTTTGCCGCGGCGTTGGTGGTTGGGCTGATCTCGTACCTTGTGACCTATGTAAAGTTCACGACGAAAAGCAAAGTTTCCTGGTACAAGACCCTGCACGTCACCGGCTGGCGGATGGAGTTCTACGACACCTCCCTCAACCCGAACGTCCAGCATGCCCGACATGCGCTCGCTATCGACGAAAACCGGGAAGATTTCGACAAGGTTGCATGGACCACGGGGTCAAAGGCCGCACCGGAGATCGTCACCACCACCGAGAAGGACGGCTACACCCAGCTCAAGCAGGTGTGGTTCGCTGGGGTGCATTCCGACGTTGGCGGCAGTTACCCAGAGAACGAAGCAAGGTTGTCCGACATCGCCCTCCAATGGATGATCGAGGAGGCGCAGAGGCTGCCGGAGCCGCTGATTGTGGACACCTCAGTGTTGCACTTGTGGCCGGCAGCGGATGGCCCTCAGCACGACGAGCGCAAGAACACTGTTGCAGGCTGGCCAAGCTGGTTCGTTCGCCTACTGACCGCGTCGCGGATATGGGAACGCAAGGAACTGGGCTGGAAGCCGCTGATGCGGACGATTCCTCGGAACGCACCGCTGCATCCGACAGTGCTCGAGCGTCTACAACTTGGGGCGGTGCTGCGCTACGACGTAACTGAACCCTACCGGCCCAAAGCTCTGCAGACACACATCCAGGCGCATCACCTCTACCCTCCAGCCAATGATATTTGATGTGAACAGCGTCTGCCTGCCGTTGTCCAGTTTAATCGGCCGAGCTTTGGCTTCACGCCCCTAGATTGCCCTAGTTTTTGGAGGGCTGATTGGAAGCGTTATTTTACTATTGACCGCGCTATCCCTTCGCAGTCTACGACCTCTCGTCGGACCGTCTCAGACTGAGACCATCCTTCGGCATCTCGTGCCGAAGCTTGAGACCCTTCGCCGCCCGATGCTCCAGCGTGGTGACGAATACATCGTACCGCTTGCCGGTGTCGGCGCGCGCGGCTCTTACGGTAGGCTCCGGTTCAATATGGATCACGCCTCCGCTCTTGCGGTGATTGCCGTTCACCTCTCTAAGCCCCGCTTCCCGAAGCGGCATTGGCGCGTGCCGTTTCGGCGATTTTGGCGACTGACGCGATCGCGCGGAGAGCCGACAACATGCCCTTACGAATCTCAGGGCTCACCGAGCCATAAATCTGGACGACTTCCGCCGCCCCGGAGACCTTCAAGAAGCCCAGCATCTCGCTCCCCCCTTCGGATGTATGCTCCCCGTATAATTCCGAGACACTGACCTCCAGCAGTTCAGCCATGGCCTGCATACGAGAGGGCGGGATCCGGTTAGCCCCCTTCTCGTACTTTTGTTGCTGCTGAAACGTCACGCCGATCGCATTGCCAACTGCCGTCTGCGATAGCCCCTTAACCCTCCGAAGCAGGGCGATCCGCGCGCCGATTGTACGGTCCAAATCCGTCGTTCTCTTCGTGTTCATGCTGACCTCCAGACGCGACTATGGCGCTTCATCTTCTCGATGGCATAGGTCATACTCTTACTCCCTCTTCGGTATAACATTGCACACAACAATCCCCCTAACGGTCATGAGGAGACGAAGGAAATCACGCTGCATCAAGGCGTGCGGATTCCGGCTGATCTTTTGGAAGCGATTCGTGCACTGAGGGGCTCCAGTTCAGACCATTGCGCGTCGCTCTACGTTGTCCCTCCTTTAACTTGTGAGACGAAGACCAAGCGTAACCAATCGGTTCAGGCGACAACAGGCCCTATTAGAAAGGAGGCGACAGTGTATTCTTCGAAGGAGAACGAGTTTTAATTGAACTCATCAGTCTTCTCGACCCGTAAACGTGGGTAATTCGGGGGGCGGGTGATATAAAAAAGTACCGTTCCGCTGCCAATTCGACGGCGACACCTGGGGTTATCGCTTGAAAATGGCTAGGCTTGTCCACAAGATAACAGGCATCAATGCCTTTTATTGTGGTCCCCCGCGCCGCCCCTCTGACTACACGCCGATCTGTTTGATGAGGCGGCTTAGTTCGTCCAAAGCCAAACCGATCAGATCTGCTTGAGCTTTGATCTTATCGGCATTGAGATCGGCTGCTGCGTTGGATGACCACCAGATCCCACCGTCCAAATCCCGGAGCATTGTAGTCAGCCGTTGATGTTGGAGAGCCAAAGAGTCTATCGCATCCTGATTTTTCATTAACTGCTTCCTTACGTGGCGCCAAAAGTCTCCCACTGGGAGAGATCGCGCGAGAGATTTAAAGCGAGAGTGCCGTGCTCAATCGCTCGGGATCAAACTTCAAACTGAGACGCTACCCCCAAACGTGATGTTTGGCTGCGGTGCTGAAACGGCAGTATAAAGGCCACACATGCTTAAGATCGAGGGCGTTTCAGGGGACGAGGTCAATTGGCTTCGCAGCTTCAGCCTCTCTCCGTACTTGGGCGAACACCATTTATAATTACCACACCTAGCTACGGCTCACAGCAATAAGGACCGAGGCGCTTTGGCTCGTGCGCCTTACCTGATGCTGGAGGCGTCCTGGAAAGCGGATCGCATCTGCTTGGTTTAAGGTCACAATCCGGTCGACGAAACGAACCTCAACGGTTCCATTCAGAACGTAGAGGATCTCCTCTCCATCGTGCTCCGTGCGGAAGTCCGACGTGAAATCAAGTCGAGGAATCATGATGAAGCCTTCTATCCCGCCGCCACCGGCTGTCAGGGCCTCAAGACGGTAGCCGCCATCGGGATCAGCATCGCGGATCTGCCTACGGTCTGCCCGGGAGACTTGGATCGCGGTGTCGTCCACAGCCTCGCCGAACAGTCTCCCGACTGGAACCTTGAGCACCCGGGCTAGGTTCAGAACGGTGCCCAGCGAAGGTGCCTTAAGACCGCGCTCGACCTTGGACAGATAACCTTTGTTGAGGCCAGCTGCGACCGAAAGCTCGTCCAGCGTCCAGCCTAATTGCAGGCGCGCAGCCCGGATCTCTCGAGCCAGAAGCTGCAGGCCTGCGGGTTCGAATTTTTCTGGAAGGTGATCAAGCATCTCGGTTCTCAGCTCGGATCCTTCATCTGCCACCACCCGGTGCACAGATCCAGCGCCGAAACCCTTGAGCCTCAACGTCTGGCCGCAACGGCTTCCTCCAGGAAGTCCAATCGGTCCTGTCCCCAAAATGGCTCAGCGTTGAAAACATAGGATGGGGATCCGAAGACTCCGTCGTCAGGAGCCTCTCTGGTGTATCGAGCGTACTCCGCTACCACCTCGGGACTGCCTGCCGCAGCGAAGAGGGCATCAACATCGGAAACATGCCGCGCCGCGATGTCCCTCAGGGTCGCAGCGTCCCCAATATCACGTTCCTCGACCCAGATCGCACGCAGGATATCGAAGCTGAACTCCGCCAAGGGTAACCCGGAGAGCTTTGCCGCGATGAGTATCTGGGACGACAGGTCGTAACTTGTCGGGAAGTGCCGCGGCTCGATCGTAATTGGGTCGTCAAGGCGCGCCTTCCATCGGCGCAACTCCGCCATTCGATAATTCTGGCGCTGGCGGGATCGCTGATTGAGCAGCATGCCGCCTGTCTGGGCATAAACCGCAGGAAGGTCGATAGGCCGATAGTCAATGGTCACTCCGTGACGCTCGGCCATTTCAACAAGCCGGCGGTGGCCGAGATAAGCCCAATCTGACATCGTCCAGAAGTAGTAACGGATCGTATTGTCTTCGTTCATAAGGAGATCCTCTCGCTTTTACTGATAGATTGCCGTGACGATATCTCATCAGTCGCGGGAGAGCGGAGCAGCCCGCAGCATGTAGCTGCGAGCAGGCCAAGCGCGCCCAGGTACAGCCCCACAGCGGTTGTCCCTTCGGTGGCGGATAGCAGAGAGGTCGCGATGATCGGCGCCAAGCCGCCTCCAATGGCTGCCGCGCCCTGGACGCAAAGGGAGATGCCACTGTAGCGGATGCTGGCGGGGAACTGGGACGAGTAGAGCGCTGGCTGCGGGCCGTACATCATCGGGTAGATCCCGCCGAGACATACGATGATTCCAAAACGGATCATGGATGTGTCGCCGGTATCCAAAATCCAGAACAATGGGACCGCGGCGAGCGCCAGAAGGATCGCGCCGATCCCATAAACGAGACGCAGCCCGAACCGGTCTCCCAGGTATCCGAACAGCGGAATCGTGAAGAGCCCGAGCCCAGCGGCCATGAGGATGCTATTGAGCACCTCGCTTCGGGGTATGCCGAGCTTGGTCGTCGCGTACTGAAGTATGAAGACCGTAACGAGATAAAACAGCGTGACTTCGGCCAGCTTCGCCCCAACGGCGAGGAAGAGGGAGCGCTTGTGCTTCGCGAAGATCTCCACGCCTGGCATTTCGACGGTGTGCCCCTCGGCCTTCGCTTCCAGGAAGGCAGGGCTTTCGGAAACCTTAGCGCGTACGAAGACCCCCAGGGCGATAAGCACGATGCTGATCAAGAATGGGACGCGCCATCCCCAGGTAAGAAAATCGTCCTCCGAGAGGCTGCTGGCATAGGAAAACGCGAGGGTGGCGCAGATCAGTCCGGCCGGTGTGCCGATCTGCGGCAGGCTACCGAACAGCGACCGCTCCCTGTCTCCGGCATGCTCGACGGCCATGAGGACCGCACCACCCCACTCCCCGCCGACGGCGACGCCCTGCAGGATGCGCAGCAGGATCAGAAGGATGGCCGCCCAGATCCCGAGGGTGTCGTAGGTGGGCAGTAGCCCGATCAAGACCGTTGGCACGCCCATCAGGAAGAGGCTGAGGAGAAGCATACTCTTGCGGCCGATACGGTCACCGAAATGCCCGAAGATCAGTCCGCCGAAGGGCCGGGCGAAGAGGCCGACAGCGAATGTCCCGAATGAGGCAAGCGTCCCGGTGAAGGGGTCGAAGCTCGGGAAGAAGAGCTTGTTGAACACCAGCGCTGAGGCGGTTCCGAAGATGAAGAAATCGTACCATTCGATGGTGGTGCCGATCACCGTTGCGGCAGCGACCCATTTCTTTGATGTCGAACCCCCGCCATCCGGGATGGCTGGTAAGGTGGTTGTGGATGCTGACATGCCTGCCCCTCCTCTTATGCAGAGTCGAGCATGATCGCGACTCTAGGAAACATGTTGCCCAAAGTGCTATGTGGTGTCTACTGGGTCTCAAGCTGATTAATGAGCCGCTGTGCCCTATTTTATCCCGCAATGCAAAAATTTTGTCCTTAAACGAGCTTGATGTTTGACGAATGAAATGATGTGAGTAAAGTGGGCAACATGTTTCCCATTGTGCACTGGTGATACGTGCGATACGAGGCGCTGGTATGGCTTGGTCAGGCGAACTGCTTCACATCCACATCGCTCCATCGGCCTCCTACGAGATGGAGGAGATGAACGAGGCAAGGCTGGTGCCCGGCAAGGGGATTGTCGGTGACCGCTACTATCTCGGGACCGGAACCTACTCCGCGAAACCGGACGTCCGTGAGGTCACGCTCATTGAGGTCGAAGTTTTGGAGGCGCTTGCGATTGGCGAGCCGAAGCTCCCAGGCGTCAAACTTCAGCTCGCCCCCATGGATCATCGCCGCAACCTGACCACGCGCGGCGTTCCTCTGGGCCACCTCGTCGGCCGACGCTTCCGCGTCGGAGAGGTTGTGCTGCATGCCGGGCGGATGAACTTTCCCTGCAAGTACATCGAAGAGCTGCTCGATATGCCGGACCTATTCCAGGGTCTCTTAAACCGCTCCGGGCTAAATTGTTCGATTGAAGTCGGCGGCACCATCCGGCCGGGCGACAAAATTGTCCCGCTTGACGATTGAGGGATAGGACATGCAGCCGCGGCTCATCATGAAACTTGAAGTCGCTTCGGTCCGGGAGGACCGTGGCAACGTCCGGGTGATCACGTTCCGGCACCCACTTCGGCCGAGCCTTCCGCCGTTCACGGCCGGTGCGCATGTCGATGTTCATCTGCCTGACGGGCGTAGGCGTCAGTACTCGCTTTGCGGCGATCCTGCCGACGCCTCAGCCTACCGTATCGCAGTCAAGCTTGAGCGCGGAGGCCGGGGTGGTTCGGCCTGGATTCACGACGGTCTCGTCGTCGGCGCGAAGATACCCGTGTCGGCGCCCCGCAACCACTTCGTCATGGATGAGGCGACACCACGCGGACTCCTCATCGCTGCGGGGATCGGCATCACTCCCATTTTGTCGATGGCCCATCATCTAAATGGTACCAAGCGGCCGTATGTACTTCATTACTTCGCCCGCAGCCGTTCGGTCGCACCACTCCTTGAGGAGATTGCGGCAACGATCGGCCCGAGGCAGGTGCAATATCACTTCAGCGACGAAGCGGACACACAAATTGATCTTCGATCATTGCTGGACGAGCGCGAGGGGGATACCCAGCTGTACTGCTGCGGACCCCGTCGCTTCATGGAAGGTGTGCGAGAAGCGACGCAAGCTTGGCCAGAGAACGCACTTCACTTCGAGGCTTTCCAGCCCCTCGTGGATGAAGGCTTCACTCCGCAGCCCTTCGAGATCGAGATTCCCTCGAAAGGGTTGACGTTGCGGGTCCCGGCGGACAAGTCAGCCTTGGACGTACTGCGGGACAACGGCATCCTCATGGCCTCGTCATGCGAGATCGGAACCTGCGGCAGCTGTCAGTGCGGCTACTCAAAGGGCGAACCCATCCATCGCGACGTCGTTTTGTCCCCACAGGCACGCAAGACACGCTTTATTCCGTGTGTTTCTCGAGCAACGGGCACCTTGTTGCTCGACCTTTGAAGTCCCGCAGGGGATCGAGCTTCCTAGGGACGCAGTCCTTCTTGCTGCCAAGGTACGCTCGACCCGCGTCATGAGACCGCGTATCCATTATAGATGCTATCTATCGATTGGGTTGCAAACTTCTCAGCAGTCGCGCCATGCGTTTGGAACATGTAATTTGACCGGGTGCGCTCCAAAAGCGGCGGAGATGATCGCCGCCCATCTCACTAGGGAAGAGCCGAAACTTGTCGCCGCTGTGAGGCTGTCCACTCGGACCAATGTGCTACCGTGATGCGGTCGTATGGTAACACATCGATGCTTGAGCCATCGCTTTACCTAGGCATCCTGACGGCGCGTAGCTGCGCTGATACTTACTCCCTCGGTCCCGTACTGCAGGCCCTCCATTGCGCCCACTTTGCACATATCAACTCAGTGGCGTCCGAGCACGCGAGAGGCCCTAATGCCCGTCCTCACCGACCGCCAAAGGATCGAACTCGCGATCCCTGCCTACCTCCTTTACACACTTACATTGGCACCGGGTGTGTTCATTCCGGCCGCCCCGGAATTGGCCGAGAAAGCCGAGGGCGATGTCAGCGAACTCCGTAGAAACCTGCAGGTGGCCTATCTTGAACCTTTCGCAGACCTGACACCGAGCAAGGGACAGGCACTTATCCGTCGCTTGGATCGGCTCAGGCGGCAGACGATTACCGATTTCTATGATCGCCCGGCGCTCAGCCTCGTGCTGATACACTGGTGCTTCCTCGCGGACCTTACCGACCGCGAAGTGCTGATCCTATGGGAGGGATCGGCGATGGATAAGGCCACGCGGAAGCTGCGGCCGATGTGTAACCATGGCTTCGAGGACAAAGCGGAGGTCGTTGAGGCTCAGGAGCAAGCCCGCGTGCTGCTCAACCGCCTCCAGGCCGAGGGCCTGTACCGCTGATTGAAACCAAAGCCCATAACGCTACGGAATGACCTTTTTCCGTGTCTGCCCCCTTAATAGTGAATGGAAATCTGACATTTTGCACCCACTGCCGGGGCTGTTTCTGAACCTTCTTCGGACTTTCGGAACGTCTGCTCGTTGGCGGTTCAACCGACCTGTTGCCCGGCTGGCGCGGCATCGAAGAGGTGCTGACGGTTGATCTCATGGCGTTGGCTAGGAAGTATGGTCGCGACGGCTACCGAAAGAGCCGGATGCTCGTCCTGACGACGGGTTCATGCACGCCTGGCGGTCCGGGTTGGCCGCAAGCTCAAGGCGTTCGACGTGAACTGACTTGGGACACTCATTCGACTAAGCGTGGCGTGAAGAAGGTAGCCTTGCGTAGGGCTCCTATCAGATCGAAGCGCGGAGCCTTTCCATCCGCATCGATGGCTACCGTGGCGGTCCGGCCGGAGACCAGCCTGGTTTGATCGGGAACCTCCTCCAGATTAATCCGCACTGGGATACGCTGCGCAAGCCGCACCCAGGCGAAGGTTGGGTTCACGTTCGCGAGCAGGTTAGCCCCGGCGGTACGCTCCCGGTCCTCGATGCCGCCAGCGAAGCTCTCGACATGTCCGGTGATCACGCCCCCGTCGCCCATCAGGTGGATGCGTGCCTTGTCGCCCACGTGGATGCGCGGAAGCTTCGTCTCCTCGAAGTAGCCCTCGACCCGAAGGGTATCGTTGTCGACCAGCGCCATCACGCCCTTGCCGGTGGTCACGTAAGCGCCCGGACGGAGCTCCATATTGGTAATGCGACCGTTAACCGATGCCCTAACCTCGGACCTGCTCAAGTTGAGTTTGGCCAGGTCTCGGTCGGCTGTGGCCTGATCGTAGGAGGCCTTGGCGGATAAGTCGGTTGCCCGTGCTAACTCGACCCTCTGCTGAGAGGCGGCAGCATCGCTGAGTTTAGAATACCGGACATAGTCGGTCGCCGCCTGCTCGGCGCTAGCCTTCTTTCCTTCAACCATCGCCTCGGCCTGGCGGAGGGCGAGCGTGAACCGCTCGGGGTCGATCCGGAACAGCACGTCGCCACGCTTGACCATCTGGTTGTCCTTGACGAGGACCTCCGTCACAAGGCCCGACACGTCAGGGGTCACGTCGACGACGTCGGCGCGCACGCGCCCATCCCGAGTCCAGGGTGCCTCCATGTAGTAATCCCACAAAGCGAGGCTAACGACGACGGCGATTGCCACTGTCACTAGGGTGATGGCGAAGCGCGCGGATGAGACGAGAAATCGTTTCATGGGATGGGCCAGTTGATTAGGAGCGGAAGTGGCGCAGATGGACGTCGTGCGCTCAAGAGATGATTGGCAGCATCGCAGAGACGACGCAGCCAAGGAGTACAACGTAGAGTGCGAGGTCGAAGAGGGGGCGGTGCCAGACCAGCCGGTAAAAGCCGATCCGGCCCAGCACGCGCCGCAAGGCGAGACTGAGGAGGAAGGCCAGCAGCATCCAAGCCGCAAGGCTTGGTAAAAAGACGCCATAAACGTCGAGTTCGCCCTTCATGCCGCGGCCCCTGTTTGCATTGTCGCGGTGGATCTGGGCCGATAGGGCCGTGCATCCGGAAAGAGACCGCGCCGTATTCCGACGAGACCCATGAGCGCCGCGGGATGGGACGGGTGATGCAGATCCTCCCCTACGGCGTCCAAGGCAGCGTCGACCGTCCCCAGAAGGCCGAGCGGCGGCCGCAACGCCCGGCAGCGGAAGTACGCCGAAAGGCCAGCGAGGAGGCGCTCAACAGCCTTCCGTGCTTCTGGCGCTAGCTGGCGTCGGTCGCGTCGCAACTCGACAACGTTGATCCCGACCCGGACCTCCGCGACGAGGTCGACGGTCCATTCCGCGTCACCAGTTGGCAGCGCGGCGAGCCGGGGTGCGATAAGGCCCACCCGATCAAGCATGAGTGCCGCGAGCTCGAGGCCGTTCTCAGCACCGCGACGCTCGGCGGCGTCGGCTAGGCTGCGACGATTCACGACGCGTAGCCGCCGTGCGGTCCAATCCGCGCCGACCGAACGTACAAGGCGGGTCACGACAGCTGCGATCCACATCCCGGCGACAACCGCCACTGAGGAGTTGGCGAAGGCGGCGAAGTCGCCGGTGTAGCTGCCCTGAAGCGCGATCATGGCCGAGCCGTTGACCGCCGTGCCCATCGCGACTGGAGCAGTCCGCGGCTGGGTCATGAGGACCCCGCATAGGGTCAGTCCCGGCGCCAACGCCAGCGAGAGCATCTCAAAGTTCGTCGCGAGCGGGAGGACGGCGAAAAGGTAGATGCCGGCCCCAATGCCGCCGAGGATGGCCGAGTTGGCAAAGCTGACGATGAAGGGTGCCGGGTCGTCCTGGGCAGCGAAGAAGCAACATGCGACGGCGGCCATCATCGGGGCACCTGACCCGTCAGGCCAACCCGTCGCGATCCATATCGCGCAACTGAGCACGACTGAGAGGAAGGCCCCGCCGGCGGACAGCACGGCCATGCCGTGGTCGCGGTGCCTGATCGCGCGGGCCTTGGCCGTGTAGCGGAAGGCGAAATTCTCGGTGACGGGCGTGCCGTCGGCGATGTGCCGCTGCAATAGCCGCGTGTCCTGGCGCAGGTCGATGAAGTCGCGAAGCCGTGCGGCGAGGCTCGCCAGCACCAGGTCTGGCCAGGACGGGCGATCGGACAGGGCCGGGTCGATGGCGTCGATGGCAGCGCGCAGGTGATCCGCAGGCACTACCTCGGTGGTGCCGGAGACGAGCGACGCCGCCATGGCGTCGAGAAGCGTACGCACGCGTGGGGTAAGCGCCCCTAGGCGTTCGAGGGTCTCGATCCGGTCGGAAATGGCTGAGACGATGGGCAAGAACATCAGCATGTGCTGCCGCAAGGTCGCCATTGAGCCGACAGAGCGCTCGGCACCGGTCATGTCGTAGCGCAGGGGCGTCGCAAGGGCGTCAAAGGCCAAGGCGTCAGACGCTAGCCTGAGGCGCCTCGCCTGCGTGTCCTTCGAAGTGCCGGTCCGATTAAGCACTTCCGCGACCCAGCCGCGGGCGTCGCAAAGCCAGAGGTCCAGACGCACCATGACCATAGGAGCGACTGACTGAGGCAGCACAATGGTGGACACCAGTCCGGCGCAGAGGATACCGAGCATGATCTCTTCGGCGCGCGCTACCGCGGTGTCGAACATCGCTCCCGGGTCGGCTACGGCCGGGAATCCGATCAGCGCCGCAGTGTAGCCGCCAAGCATCATCAGGTAGCTTCTGGGCGTCCGGTCAAGCAAAGAAAAATAAAGGCAGATGCTGACCCAGAGCGCGATGGCGATGGTAAGGAGTTCTGGTGCGTTCGCGAGATTGGGAACTAGGATCACGCTCACCACGGCACCCAACAGCGTGCCCAGCACCCGGTAGAGGGCCTTGGAGCGCGTCGCCCCTGCCAGAACCTGACTGGTAATGTAGACCGTCCCCAGCGCCCAGTAGGGACGAGGCAGGTCGATCCACATCGCAAGATACAGGGCGAGCATCGCCGCCATGAAGGTCTTGATCGCGAAGACCCAGTCACGCCAGTCGGGAGCGGTCACTCGGTGGCCTCCCTAGAAGCCGCGCCGTCTGACACGCCTCTAAAATGCAGCTGAAGTGCCTGAAATACCCGTAGGGCGGCTTCAAGGTCGGTGGTGTCGATATCAGCGAGCACTTCTGCACGCAGCTTTGTGAACGCGGCCTCCATCAGCACCACGATCCGCTTCCCCTCGGGGGTTAAGCTGAGTACCTTGGCACGGCGGTCCGTCGGGTCTTCCATACGGAGGATCAAGCCTCCTGCTTCGAGTTGGTCCAGTAACCGCACCAGCGACGGACCCTCGATGCCCAACGCCTCGGCCAGCACATGCTGCCGTGGGTGAGCGTCTTGGCGATGGATCAAAATCAAGGGAAGTGCAGTCGCCTCCGAGAGGCCGTGGGCTTCGGCGACCGGGTTGGCAATGCGTCGCCATTGGCGACCGGCTAGCAGCAGGGTGTGGGTGTAGGCCTGCCGCAAGTGATCCAGCTTCTTGGGCATACAGTTCGTCTCGCTGCCTAGGTACGCTCGGCCCGCGTCAGGAGAGCTCGCGTCCATATAGTTGCTCTCCTATCGATTAGGTTGCAATCCTTATCGCAGTCGTGCCATGCGTCTGGGGCATGTCACTTAACGGGGGGGCGCCAAGATGGAGCCGGAGATGACCACCGCTAAGATCGCTAGGAGGCAGCTGGAACTGGTCACCGATGCGAGACCGAAACGCTCCACTCGGTGGGGCCCGACTCGACGTTCGTTATCCTCTCTCACACCATAATAATGGAGCAGGTGAACGGCGCAAAGGCTCTCTACTCGGTCGGAAAAATTATGACCTGCAGCACTGCCGGGCCGATAGTATTATGCAAGCGTCGCAGCTGCTCAGTATTGACGTTGTCGTACTTGATTTTTCTATAAATAACTGTTATGAAACTCGGAGTGCGGACGTTGATTTTACTTGCATACGTAGAGATCTTTACCACAAAAGGCCAAGACCTAGTGGATTATCTTTGATCAATCTACTGTAAGCCAACGGAACGAATATTTAATAAGCGAGCGTTATCTGTAGGATGCTTGGCTGCGCCGTCAAAGTCGCCCCACGTTTATGGTATGTCCGCACATCCCCAGAAGTATTGATGCTTCTAAGAAATGAAGGAATCGCCCGCGGCCGACCCTCTGGATATTCCATAAGCTCGAAAAATTATATTCACGATTGGATGAGCGGTATTGTGCATATATGTGAGTGCAACTTGTACCGCCGACAGTGTAGAAAAATAAGCTTCTCATTGGCTGCGCTCATTCATCTTATCTAGGTGCGTTTGAAAGTTTGTTGCCCGAATAGTCGGCGGGATCGCATATTTTTTCCACATTCAGCGTGATATTTAAGATTTTATTTTTCACCCGGTCTGTTAGGTATTTAACCTTGGAAACGAAGTAGCGCATCATTGTGGGGGCTTTCGCAGCGTAATCATGTCCAATCGAAAAATGTCAAATTCGATGCTGATATATGCGCGATGATGCAAGAATGAGTCGCTCGTGATGTCCCATGTTTCTCAGGTAAATATAGAGCGAATATACCGCGACCACAACTCGTGGCTTGTCGGCTGGATTCGGTCTTACACAAAATCAATCAGTAGTGCGGATGATATCGCTGCGGAGGTTTTCCTGCGCCTGCTTTCGATGGAAAATTTAGCTTCCATCCGAGAGCCACGGGCAATGATGGTCACAATAGCGAGGCGGTTATCGATCGAAATTTTTCGTCGCAATCAGCTTCAGAAAGCCTATGAGGCGGAACTGGCGGCATTGCCGCCATGTGTTGCTGCATCGCCAGAACACCAATTGCTTGTTGAAGAAGCTTTGAGGGAAATTAGTCGAATTCTCGCAACCATGTCTCCTAAGGCGCGAACTGCCTTTATGCTAAGCCAAATTGATGGAATGACCTATACGGATATAGCGAAAGAGATCGGCGTTTCTATCACAATGGTCCGGAAATACATTGCGCAATGCTTGCTTCGGTTCTATCAGTACCACCCTGATAGAACATGAGTTCCGATGCCAACCGCGATCAAGCCCCCGGCCGCAGAAAGTGCCTACTCCTTGCTGGCTTTGCCGGAGGATTCGGTCGACCCAGTGGTCGCCGAAGCGATTATGTGGATGGTCAATCTAAAGTCGGGTGAGGCTACCGACCGCGAGCGGACTGAGTTCGCAGCTTGGTATGAAGCTGATCTAGCGCATCAACGCGCGTGGAAGCATCTAACAGATTCGCTGGGACCCATGAGCGTCGCCAGCACATCGCCGCTCACAAAGGGATCGCTTGCCCGTCGGGTCAACAAGAAGAGCACCAGTCGACGCCAAATGCTGAAGGGTGCGACCCTCGGGGTCGTCGTCGTGGCGGGCGCCGCAATTTCGGATCGGCTGCTGCCTCTGCGTAGTATGCTAGCCGATTACCGTACATGGACCGGCGAGGAGCAAGAGGTTGGTCTGCCCGATGGTGGTAGTATGATCCTGGGGCCGCGAGCAGCTGTCAACTTCCGCTCAGATGGCCACAAAGATCAGATTGAGCTTCTGGCCGGTGATCTGTTCATCAGATCAGGTAACGCGAGCCAGCGGCGCATCGACATCTCTATGAGCGACTGGTTCCTTACGTTGCCGTCCGGCCGGGTATCTCTGCATTACAACGACAGTCAAGTCGCAGCCGTCGCACTTGATACGAATATGATGGCCACGATCGCCGGTGGTGCGCCCTTCGAGGTCGGTGCTCGGCAAAAACTAACTCTAGAGGGGGGATTTGCGGTTCGCCGGACTGCGAACATCGCTCGTGAAGAATCCTGGTCCCGGGGTCTTCTTGTCCTCGAAGATGATTCTCTGGACAGCCTGATCGAGCATCTCCGCCCGTACTTCGTCGGATTAATCCGGGTGACGCCGGCCGCAAACAGGTTGCGGATCGCCGGGGTGTTCAAACTGCGCGAACCACGGAACACCCTTGTGGCACTTTCTGAGGCGTTCCCGATCCGGGTCCGAGAGGTGACGCCTTTTTGGATCAATGTCGATGTGGTCTCCTAGGGTCTTGAGGCGGCGGCCAAAGTTGTAGGTGCTGACGAAGTCGGCCAAGTGAGCGCGCAGCCGCTCATGGCTGTCGTAGTGGTAGCGCTTGACCGTCGCGCGTCCTTGATCGTGCGATTTGCTGCCTCGCCCTGCCCTTCGGGTCATTCGCTCGACCTGCCCATTCGTCCAAGGGTGCCGTGGCTTGGTCAGGCGATGATCGATATCGTTGCGGGCAGAAGCAAGCTCGAAGCTGTGAGCTCGGAAGGTCTCGCCGGCCGCAATCGCCTCCTGGATGATGGAGGCGGCCGAGGCGACATTGCCGGGCGTGGTGAAGTGGGTGCCGTTGTCGGTGAGCACCGTGTGCGCCCGGTAGGGCACGGCCTCAATGAGATGCCGGAGGAAGTCGCCTGCGACCCGCCGCGTGGCTCGTTCATGGAGCTCAAAGAAGGCAAACTTAGTCGTGCGGTCGATGACGACGAGCAGTTAGAGCCGTCCTTCCGCCGTGTGGACTCAGCCAGATCGAAGTGGAAGCAGCCGGGCGGGTAGGCCTGGAAGCGCGAGCGCTTGGGCTTGTCGCCATCGACCTCCGGCATTTGGCCGATGCCGTGGCGTTGCAGGCAGCGGTGCAGCGACGAGCGGGTCAGGTGCGGAATGGTGGCCTGCAGCGCGTAGAGGCAGTCGTCGAGCGGCAGGAGCGTGTGACGCCGAAAGGCTACCACGACCGCTTCGTGCTCCGGCGACCGCACCGTCGAACGCGGATCCTTCGGACCCGTACGCTGATCGGCAACCGAGGTCCGCTGCCTCCACTTCGCGACCGCCTTCTGGTTGATCCCGTAGCGCTTCGAGAGCGCCCTCAGGCTCGCTTGACTATGCTGGATCGCTCAACGGATCGCTTCAGTCGTTGTGGCGCTGCCGTGAAGAACCTGGCCCGATGCGCGTTCCTCCACTCCAGCGTGAAGGGTGCACCATCTTGCCCCAGGATCAAACATCTAGCACAATCGAGATCCAGAATAACCTTATCCGAAAACCTTCCGCGTGTTTCGCCGCGCTGTAGGAGTATTGATCGGAAGACCGAAATAACGGCGATTATAAATCGTGACTGAATCGCAGCCACAGAGGTGCACTTCGTTAGGTAAAATAAGCTCTTATACTCCGTGTGAAATTTAGCGTGGGCGATACTTATAATCACGTGGCGACATTTTATAGTGTTCTTTAAATCGTCTTGAAAAATGGGCCTGACTTGCAAAGCCGCAGCTATTGGCGAGTGCGCCAATTGCAACGTGAGCTGTCCTGGAGTCATTGAGCAGTTTTGCAACTGCATCGACTCGACGCCCCCAAATCCATTCCGAAATCGACTGATTACGCTCTTGAAAAACGACCTGCAATTGGCGCAACGAAAGACCGAGGGCGGTGGCGAGATGAGTGGGATCAAGGGAATGGTTCCCCAGATTCTCCTCAATGTAAGCCTTAGCCCTTAAGAATATCATTTCGCCGCTTTGAAACGCTGATTTATCTTCAGACAGGCGAGATGATATACAGTCAACAATCAGGCTTGCCCCAATACGGGACAAGAATTGCGCTGACTGCTGATCTAGATCTTTGCCGAAACGTTCAAGATTCTGAAGAAAGCTAGAAACAATAGTTGTTTTTGGATCGTTGTTGTCGATCTTTATAAATTCGTTATTGTAAGCTTTTCCTAGCATGAGTTTAAGCTGCTCTGTCGGTAGCTCAACCAGCAGAACTTCGCTTTTTAAACTTGAGACATGGACATTTGGCTTAAATCCAAGCACTAAGATATCGCCCGGATTTTGAATGATTTCTTCATTTCCAATAATGTTTTTTGACATGCCTTGTATTTGCAGTCGAATATAAAAGGTATCTTTTGGGGGCCTGCATTCCAAGGTTCTTTTTGTAACTTCGGTGATGAGCCCGCTTTCGTTAATGCGTGCAAAGCGTAAATCGCCGGTTTGATTAAATGCGATTGCCGCGTCGAAAGGGCGGTCGTCAATTTGGCGCTGTTCGACCTCAAGTCCCATCCGGTCGCGAACGAATTCCTGCCAAATTTTGAAATCGGCATCCGGCGGACTAAACTTGAATGGCGATTCCTTCGACACTGCAATTTCTCTTTCGGTTACTGTCGGTGGGGCTCTTGTAAATTTCCTAAGCGTCCTGTGTTCATCGAGAACGGAAGTTCATTCGAAAAGTTAGCGACGTCGGACCGGAAGGAGGAGGCGGCAGGGGAGATGAACGATAGACGGTATCCATTGCGGCACGATCAAGCTCGGCTGAGCCTGAAGAAATAACGATGGAAGCTGCCGAAACTTGCCCTGAGGCTGAGATCAACATCCGTAAAGCTGGGCTCCCGGTTGCTTGAACACCTATAGGAAAACGCTTGTTGCGGTTCAGAGCGGCTGCCACCTGACTCTTCCAGTCGGCATTTGAGGACGCGCTCGACGCGCCGGACGACATCGCAGTCGTGGATGCTGCGCGTTGATCCGAGCGCGGAGCACTGGCTGTGCGGACCGCTGCCGCATGCGATGGTTTCGGGGATGCCTTAGGCTTCGCTGGGGGCTTCTTTATTGCCTTCTCAGACGCCTTGTGAGGCTTATCCTTTCCCTGCCTCGGCTTTTCTCTCGAGGTTGGAGCCAAAGGCACGATTGCCGGTACAGGCGCTTCCTCCACCCCGGCCGCTGGCTTGGGCTCCTCCTCTTCCTCAGGAGGTGGGGCTTCCACGGCGGGTGCTGCGGCCTCCTCTTCCGGCTTGGCAACGGCAGCATCCGTCTGAGAAGTAGCCTGCTGGACCTCGGGCGCTAGGTCGATCATCACTGCGCCTGCCTCAGCCGGAAGGGGTATCGCAAGTTGCTTTTCACGGATAAGGTAGCAAACGATCCCCGCATGGACTCCACCCACCAACAACGCAGCGAGGATCCAAACCATCCCCCGAAAGCGACGGTCGCGCCGCTCTTGGACAAGGAGCGCCTGCTCCCGGCCGCAATGGGCATGCAGCGGGATTGCAATGTTCATCATGTTCACGGCCCACCTCCCATTCGCGGAAGCGCTGCGCCCGGATCTTTCAAAGTGAATTTCTAGTCCCAGTCCGTTGAAGTTGGCGACTGCGAGCGATCCGGAGGCCTTTATATAAGCGTTCCGAGGCGGGCATTCTCATTACGGCAGAAGTCACTGGCGGGCAGCGACGCCCGCCAGTGACTTCTCTAAAAAAGTGACGGATCCGCTGGTCCGATTGACACCTGCATGCCGAAATTTTTTTCAGAAACTGGACAAGCATGCGCTGGCTTGATTGCGCACGGGTCGGGCTTCGTATGCCAGTGATCGCGGGCAGCCCAAAGCGAAGCGGATTTGCCCGCCACCATCGTGTTTACTCGGAATTGTTTCGTCGCGTGACGACCCGCCCTGACCCCGCGCGGGCAACGTTCCCTTCCCTCATCCCGGGAAGAGCTGTCTGGGCACATGAAAATTTCGACGTTCGAGTTTCTTTTTCCCAGGCTCGTCGCTCAACCCTTTGAGCCCATCCGATCATTCCCCACGGAGATTGTACGGCGATGTCGGAACAGATGCCTGCAGCCAGGACGTTCACTCTTTTGCTTTCCGTCCGTTGCCTGACCCAGATCCTAATGGTTGCAGCCATGCTAGGTAGTCTTGGTGTAAGGCCCGGCGCAGCCCAAGATTTGTCTCATTCCAGCCCTGTCGGCGAGAGTGTTCCTGCCCCAGTAGAAGCGGTTGGATCGGCGGAGACTCGGCAGCAAGCTGCCCCCTTCGCGGCTCCAGCCGCCGCGGAACCCCTTGGCAAGCCAATCTCCGCCTCTCAGGGGCCTGCCGGGACAGAAGGCCAGATTCCACCGTCGCCAGAAGCAACCGTAAAAAAGCTGCACGACCTTACTCCTATGGGCATGTTCCTATCTGCCGGGCCGGTCGTTCAGGCCGTGATGATTGTACTTGCCGCTGCCTCGGTGGTGACCTGGATCATCCTATTTGCAAGGGGGGCCATCTTCCTGCTCGCCAAGCGGCGCATCTCGCTGGCTATCGGAACGCTTCGTGCAGCCCGCGGCCTCGATGACGCGTCGATGCTAGTTAAAAACGGCGTTGCTGCCCGCCTCCTGCTCGAGACCAACGAAGAGGTCTCGAAATCGCAAGGCTTGCCAAGCGATGGCATTAAAGAGAGAGCACTTATGGCGCTCCAGCGTGTCGAGGCCCGCGCAGCCCGGCGCATGGCTTCCGGGACCGGCGTCCTTGCAACGATCGGATCTATTGGCCCCTTCGTAGGCCTGTTGGGGACAGTTTGGGGCATCATGAGCAGCTTTATCGGCATAGCTGACTCGAACACCACCTCACTGGCGGTTGTCGCTCCAGGCATTGCCGAGGCGCTGCTCGCCACAGGTGTCGGCTTGGCAGCGGCCATTCCTGCCGTTGTTATTTACAATGCGCTCGCTCGGTCGATCACCGGGTACCGCGCCATGCTCGCCGATGCCGTAGCCCTCATTATGATACATCTCTCGCGTGATCTCGACCGGCGCGCGACCATCGGGGGCGGCGCAAATCCTACCCTAAACTTGGCGGCGGAGTAGGCCCATGGCGGTCAAACTCGGACATGAGGATTCCGGCGACCTCACGGAGACCGCTGATATCAACATCACGCCGTTCATCGACGTAATCTTGGTGCTCATGATCGTCTTCATGGTGGCGGCACCACTGTCGACGGTAAGCGTCCCAGTCGAACTGCCAACTTCTGCGGCGCCACCGCAGCCACGACCTGACAAGCCAATCTTCCTCAGCGTGACGTCGGACCTCACGATCCGGCTCGGAGAAGACTTGGTGGCCAGGCCAGGCCTCGGACCTGCGCTTGACGCGGTGACAAAAGGCAACAAGGACGAGCGCGTCTTTCTGCGGGCGGATAAGGGCGTAGCCTACGGAGAAGTAATGCGGGTGATGAACCTGCTTCGCGCCTCGGGCTACCTCAAGGTTGGCCTCGTCGGCCTCGAGGACACAACCAGCGCGCAACCATAATCAGGACTGTTTGAGGGGCTCCATTCCGTTTGCCGCGGCAAAGTCCCTTGCTGCATCCGGTGCATGTCTTCGCATCCCGACACAGATTGGGCTCGAGCGACGGACGAACATTACGGCTTCCATTCTCTATTCGCATTCCCGATCGATCCTCTGCCGATCGGTGTCAGCTGCCAGGCATTCTGTCATGATGAACCCGAGCGACACGCAGCCCTCTGACGTGGCGGCAAGAAATGTTGAGCACGGGCTGCTTCCGCCTCCTTTGATGGTTCAATCTGGTCGGCTGTCGAACGGTATGCAGGTCGTCGTCATTCCGGATCGGCGGGCCCCAGTCGTCACCCACATGGTTTGGTACCGCAATGGCTCGTCCGATGATCCAGCTGGCAAGTCCGGCATTGCTCACTTTCTCGAACACCTGATGTTCAAGGGAACCGACCGCTATCCCGCGGGGCATTTTACCAAGCTCATCGCCGCAGAAGGTGGGCAGGAGAACGCGTTCACCGCCTATGATTACACCTGTTACTACCAACAGGTACTCCGGCATCACCTTCCAACCTGCATGGCCTACGAGGCCGACCGGATGTGCAATCTCGCCTTCGATGAGACCGTCGTCGCCCCGGAACGGAACGTCGTCCTCGAGGAGCGAGCCATGCGCTATGAAACGCGGCCGGAGGCGCTCTTGAAGGAAGAGGTGACGGCAGCGGCGATCCCTGCCCACCCCTCCGGTCGGCCGATCATTGGCTGGCGTCACGAGATCGAGGGTCTGACCCGCGCGGATGCCCTAGCGTATTACCGGCGCTTCTACCGACCGGGAAATGCGATCTTGGTCGTGGCTGGCGATGCGAAGCCCGCCGTAGTCCTGGCGCTCGCCGAGGAGGCCTACGGGCGGATACCGAGTGGTGAAGGCGTTCGGGAGCGCCACCGCGTGCAGGATCCACCGACACGTACCCATCGGCAGGTTACGCTGCGCGATGGGCGTGTGCGGCAGCCTCAACTCCAGCGCCTTCATATCGTACCCGCCCCGGGCATCGCACTGTCAGGGGAGTCTGAGGCCTTGTCGGTGCTCGCCCTCTTGCTCGGGGGCAACCGAACTGCCGTCTTGCACCAGCGCCTTGTGGTTACGGAGAAACTGGCAACCTCGATCGGCGTCGAATATGAGGACTACTTCACCGAGCAGGCGCGCTTCTCGATCAATGCCGTTCCCGCGGAGGGCGTCTCGCCTCAGGTCCTTGACGCAGCTGTCGAGGATGAGTTGCGAACCGTCCTGGCGGTGGGGTTTCCCGCTGGGGCGATCGAAAGAGCAAAAACACGTCTTGTGGCCGATGCACTCTACACTCAGGACAACCAATTCGCCCTGGCGAACTGGTACGGCCAATCACTGACGCTCGGCCTCAGTCTGGATGATCTCGCGACCTGGCAGGCCCGCATCGAAGCCGTCACGCCCGGGGCAATCCGCGATGCACTCGCCCTCCTCGTTCGTGGTGACGGTGTCTCCGGATACCTCCTCGGCCTCAAGGTAGCCTGAACCGCGCGCAGACAGCGCGCCTTACGATCTGATCGAGACCCGCCCATGTCGATTCATATTCCTCCCCCGGGGGAGACCAACTACGCCGAGCGGATCAGGACCGTTCGTAGCCCCAAAGGGGTCGAAGCGTGGCTGATCGAGGATCATACTCTACCGATCCTATCGGTTAATTTTGGCTTCAAGGGAGGTACGAGTCTTGATCCTGAAGACCGCTGCGGAGCAGCGTCCCTGTTGAGTGCGCTCTTGACCGAGGGAGCCGGAGCCCTGGGCGGGGCAGAGTTTCAGGAGGCCCTGGCCGACAAGGCGATCCACCTGTCGTTCCATACGACACCCGACCTCCTCGCGGGTCAGATCAAATGCCTCGTCCGCCACGCCGAGCGGACCTTTGATCTTCTTGGCTCGGCATTATCGCAGCCCGCTTTCGCTTCCGAAGCCATCGAGCAGGTTCGTGCACGTACCGTCGCGCACCTGCGTTCGGTCAGCGAGACACCGGACTTCACGGCCGCCCGCACCTTTGCCAAGCTTGGCTTCGCTGGGCATGTTTATGCTCGGCCGACCCTGGGGACCACCGAGTCCGTGACCGCGATCTCGCGTGAGGATTTGCTGGCCCTACACCCGCGCCTCATCAACCGGACAACGCTGCGAATCGCCGTTGTCGGGGCGACCACTCCCGAACATCTTGGCGCGCTCCTCGACCGTGCCTTCGCGAAGCTACCAGCCGGGCTCAATATACCGCTTTCGCCGACCGCCATCGGCTGTCTCGGTCAGCGCCACGTGGTCCAATCGCCTGCTCCGCAATCCACCCTCGTGTTCGGCCGTCCGGGCATATTGCTCAAAGACCCCGACTTTCTCGCAGCCTTCGTGGTCAATCACTGCCTGGGCGGGGGATCCACGTCGCGCTTGTTCCGCGAAGTGCGCGAGAAGCGCGGTCTTTGCTACTCGATCGGATCCGTTATCCAGACCCAGGAAGGCTGCAGCACCTGGAGAGGCTCGACGTCAGTTCGCAACGACCGGGTCAAGGAAGCTCTGGCGGTGATCGAGGCTGAGATCCGACACCTCACCCAATGCGGGATCGGCGAGGACGAACTTTCTGCAGCCAAAGGTTATTTGATTGGATCCTACAGTATGGCGCTCGCTAGTTCGGCTGCCCTCGCAGGTCGTTTGCTCGCGATCCAGGTCTCGGATCGAGGCAGAGACTGGCTTGACCGGCGCAACCGTGGGGTTGCTTCCGTGGACGTCGCGGATGTCGCGCGCGCCATAGACCGCCTCTTTGGAGATGGGGCGCTATTTGTGGTGGCAGCCGGTGACCCGAAAGACCTTTGACGCGAAAGATTCGGCCAAAGCCATTCTCAAACGGCTGGTGCCGTCATCTCTCGCAGCAATAGCCCGGGGGCTACCGGAGGGAGACGTGGGGCGCACAAAACATCGACTGGGTTCCGCCGATAAGTTCCATTCGTTATTGAGGAATGTTAAAAGATTTTCGTGATTATGGTTCAGCTTCGGCCACCCAGACCGTCATCTCAGTAACGAAACAAGAGCCGAACGGCTTAGCTGGGGTTTGATATGATCTTGGGTCGCTTGAGGGCATCGGGTTTCGCTGTCACACTCTTGTGCGGAGTTTCATCACTTTCCTTGTTGGCCGCGGCTTACCCCGCGACGGCCCAGGAGCGCACCGTCGAGTTCAGTATCGAGGGTGGCGCCCTCGGCACAGTTCTGACTGCCATCGGCAGTGCGGCTGCTGCACCGATTTCGTTCTCGCCCGATGCCGTGCGCGACCTCCGCTCCGGCCCGATATTTGGGCGTATGACCGTAAATGAGGCTGTCAGCCGCGCTATCTCGGGAACCCGGCTGCGTGCCGTAGTCGGCGCAAGTGAGACGCTATCGGTCGTTGCCCTCAACGGCTCACAACAGACGTCGGCGACCGCCCCGGGCGCAGCGGCTGGCGGCGTAGCGACGGATATCGCCGATATCGACGTTTCCGGCAATGGATCGCGCACCAGCGACGCGATCGCAACCGAGGGCTCAGGCAGCTATTCAGCACCGGGCGCTAACGTGGCGACCAAATCCAACTTGGCTATCAAGGATACGGCCAAGAGCGTGTCCGTACTCTCAGATCAGCAACTCAAGGATCGGCACCTCACAAGCCTTAACGATGCCGTGGCAGCTCTGCCTGGCCTCACCGTCACGCCACCCGGGGGCGCGGCCGTGCAAAGCGGGAGCACGTCCGTCGTCGCTGGCAGCAATCTCTCAACCAGTTTCCAGTCCCGTGGTTATACTATCAGCAGTATCTCTATCGATGGTGGCTCGCCAATTAACGTTGGTGCTGCGGGCAATTTTCAGTCGAATTTCCTCCCCGTCTTCGATCTCTCCGCCTATGACAGCGTCTCCGTTGTCCGAGGCTCCGCCGGTCAGTATTCGGGCATTGGCGATCCGGCCGGCGTCTTATCGCTGCAGAGAAAGCGGCCGCTTAATGAGGCCGGGGCTTCGTTAGATCAGAGCTTCGGTTCGTTCAACGCTCATCGTACCCAGCTCGACTTCAATACCGGACCGCTCCTCGATGGTCTTCTGAAGATTCGGTCCTCTCTCGTCTATGATGACAGCGATTTCTTTTACAGATATGCCAGCAAATCGGTGAAGCAGGGGTACATCAATGCCGAGCTAACCCCTGCCGAGGGCACCGTGATCAATATCGGGGCGACAATCAACGAGACGACTGGCACCCCTTGGTTTGGCGGCTTGCCGACCTACCGAAGCGGTCAGAAGGCCCCTTTCTCACGCGATACCTGCCTGTGCGCACCTTGGAGTTTGTCGAGGGTCGACGGGCAAGAGTATTTTGTACGTGCGACCCAGCAAATCGTCGACGATTGGACGCTAAACGTCAACATGTCGGCAAATTTACAGAAAATAAAAAGCGATTTCCTGCTGGTCAATAGTTTTCCGTTTGGGGGGATTAACAGCGATGGTACAGGGGCAGCCTTTAGTAATTTGAGAAACAGCATAAATTCCAATCAATACAAAGCCGACGCATTCATCAGCGGCAAGGATGAACTGTTTGGAATGAAGATAGAGCCAACATTTGGATTTGCATATTCTTATGTTGACCAATCTTATAACGGGAAATCATTGGCTTATGGTTATAAAAATACGACTAATATAAGCCTGTTCAACTTCAATCCGGGTGTCTTTCAGCCTGTTCCGTCATCGATCATGTCGGTCGCGAACTTTTATCAACCCGATTTCTCACAGCAGCAGATTGCTGGCTACGCCAACATTCGCCTATCGCCGACGCCATGGCTGCATATCAATGTCGGCGAGCGGTTCAGCGCCTACCAGACAAATACTACGACGGTCTTAAACGGAACAACCACCCAGTCCGGTATCAATACCATGAATGTTCCGATCCCAGATGTTAGTGCGACAGTGGATCTGGATCCTTCCATGTCGATCTATGGGAGTTACGCCACGATCTTCAACCCGTCACTTCTCTTTAGTGAACCGGGAGTCCTTACCCAACCGATCACCGGCCGGACCTGGGAGGCCGGCATAAAGCGAAGCGATTTCGACGGATTGCTCACCTCGTCGTTGGCATTTTACAACTCTGAACTCAACAACGTCCCGGTCCTGGATCAGAGCAACCCTAACTCTCCCGGCAACGGCAATAACAATAATTCGAATTGCTGCTACATTGCCGATGGTACGACGACGATAACCAATGGCATTGACTTGGAGATGACGGGCCAAATCGCCCCCGATTGGAACGTAACATTCAGTTATAATTACAACGACTCTAAGAGAATTTATGGTCCTGAATCGCTTGCAAACAGGGTTTTTCTGTCGCAGCGCACCTTTCCTAAGCACATAGGTAAGGCATTTACGGTTTTGCGTCCTCAAACCGGCATTTCACAAATCGATCAGGCTCTCGCTCCTGTCCGAATTGGGGTGGGTGCCGAATACGGAGGAGCGCGCTTCTACACGGCCGAGAATTTCGTGGTTGGCCAAGGTTTGGTTAATTCAACTGTCAAGGCCAGTGAATACATCACTTTCAGCGCGATGGTAAAATATATCATCAATGATAAAGCATACGCACAGCTCAATCTTTATAACTTGACCGACCGTAAATACTACTCGCAGGTCGGCTCGATTTATGGCGGAAACTGGTACGGGCAGCCTTTCACGGCAGTAGGCTCGGTCCATCTCCAGTTCTGATGGGTGCTACTAGCTGAGCTTTCTATCGGAAGGCGTTGGTCAGCAGAATCACCCTGTACAAGCCCCGCGTCGACGCATCTCAAAGCTCACCTCCGGCGAACCCTGGCAACGCCCGGGGTTCGCTGCCGACGGTTGGCGAATCCCCCATGGGAACTTCGTATGCCAGCGACATCAGCATCCAACGATGGTCAAGCAAGCGCGGAGATCGATCCGCGCAATTTCAGGCTCAACGCGCTCTTTTTTCAGCGGCTATGGGGTCTTGTGCATCCGTACTGGCTCACTCGCGCCTCGCTATTGTCTTGGCTCTTTGTCAGCATTTCGATTGCGGGTAGTTTGGGATATAGCGTGTTTGGCGGATACATCACAGTATATACCGCAGAGAAAACAAATCTTCTTCTCAATAAGAGCGTTGATTCCTTTTGGTGGATCGTCTCGCTGCTGACGATGCTGGGACTGGCGCGCTCGTACTCTACAGTAATGAGCTCTTTTATGAGCAATTTGGTCCAGATCCGTTGGCGCCAGTGGCTGACCGCCAACCTTATTGAGAAATATCTGTCGCGTCGCACCTACTACGAAATTGCTTCGACCTACAGTATCGACAATCCTGACCAAAGGATTCAAGCAGAGGTCACCCCATTCTGCCAAAGTGTTCTAGAATTCCCCCGGCAATTGCTTAGTGCAAGCTTCGATGTGACGGTACAAGTCGTCATCCTAGCCAGCATCTCGAAAGGGCTTTTGGCGGCAGCTTTGTGCTATGTCGTTTGTAATTTTGTGCTGAATTACGTTATCTATCGGCCAACGATCAAGCAGCACTGGGACTCCACTGTAGCGGAAGCCGATTTGCGCTACGGTCTTCTCCATGTGCGCGATAACGCGGAGACCGTAGCATTCTTTCGGGGAGAAGCCGCGGAGAGCAAGCATCTCAACGGTCGACTAGGCACCGCGATCGCGAAGCAACTCCGGATCGTCTATTATGGTGCCTTTCTCGGCGGGGTGAGCCACACGGTTGGCGCTGTGTGGCAGTTAATGCCGATCGTGTTCCTAGCGCCACTCTACCTCAACGGAACGATCGATTTTGGATCCATCGCAGCGGGTACCGTTTCGGCGCAGATGATCGTCGGCAGCCTTGGAGTCGTCACGCAGTTCATCCCCACGCTGGTACGAGCCGCACCCGAGATCGTCCGTCTCGCCGAGATCCAGGAAAAGTTCGATGCAATGGCCGTTGAATCCGAAGCCTTCTCGCTGACTCAGATCACGGTCCGACACCGTGCTGGCAGCGGAATCTGCTTACATGACGTCACACTCAAAACCCCCGGCGGGGAGCGCGACCTCATCGAGGCACTTACCCTCACTATTGGTGAGGGAGAGCACCTTCTGATCGTCGGTCAGACGGGTGTTGGCAAAAGCTCGCTCCTGCGAGGCATGGCGGGACTCTGGACGCGAGGGGCGGGCATGATCGATATGCCAACTCCCTCAGAAATGATGTTTCTGCCGCAGCGGCCCTACATGGTTCTCGCCGATCTCCGTACGCAGATTGTGTACCCAAACCAGGATAAAATCGACTTCAGTGATGCCGACCTTCAATCACTCCTCGAGCAGGTTTGCCTGCCCAATCTCATCTCGCAGGTCGGCGGCCTCGACGCGCGCCGCGATTGGGCCCGGTTCCTCTCTCTGGGAGAGCAGCAGCGTATCGGCTTCGCGCGTGTTTTGGCCGCAAAGCCGCGCTTTGCCTTCCTCGACGAAGCAACAAGCGCGCTGGACCAGGAGACGGAGAAGTCTCTCTATGAGGTTCTCCAGCGGTCAGGCACCACGTTCATTAGTGTGGCTCATCGCCCTAGCGTCTTTGCTTTTCACAAGCGCGTCCTTCGCTTAGCGGCTGATGCCTGGAGCATCGAAGACATCGATGGTTCTATTTCCGGTAAGGCCGCCTAAATAATTATAATCGTTCTGCCGTGCCGCTTAGACCAGAGTGCTCAAAATCTGGGACCGAAGTGATTAGTCGTATTCTCCGGTCGATATCAAATGAGTTATCTCGATGGTGATAATTTGGTTTTCGCAGTACAATCGATTCTGAAAGATGTCCTGTTGTGTTCTCGCGCTATCGTATGACTTATGACGTTGGAGCCATCGTCTGGAGCTGGAGTTCGCTCTATGCCGGCGTGCGCGACGGTCGACTGAGCTCAACTCTGCATCGCCATCGCACGCGATGGGGCTCGTTCATTGATCAGGCGACCGCTGTCCTTCCATCGTGGCGTAGACGTGGGCGTTGCGAAACCCCATCGTTCGAGACAAGGGCCGCAACCGGGGATCATGGCATCCTAAAGCCGGATAGGCCCGAAAGCCGTCCATCGCCACGTCAAAACACGATGGTGTTTATCGTTCGGTGACTACCGCATGGAGGCCGCCCGATCGCTCCAATTTGGGGGCTCGTCTGAAACTTCAACAAAGGCCAGGGGCGACTTTGGAGCGGATCGACTTCCTCGGGATCCAAGCGTTCCTCAGCATTGCCAATTGGGGTGGGTTCAACCGCGCCGCGGCGAGCCTCAACCTGTCGCAGGCGGCGTTGAGTCATCGGCTGAAGAAGCTGGAGGACGAGCTCGGTGTCAAATTGATCGCCAGAACGACGCGGCAAGTGTCTCTGACGCCTGCTGGTGTCGAGCTTCTGCCAAAAGCACAACGCATCGTGGATGAGCTGTCTCAGCTGTTCGATACGCTTCGCCAAGAGGGACGTGAGAAGCAAGATGTCGTCCGGTTTGGTTGCGTGCCGACAATTGCTGCTTGCCACCTGCCGGCCATCCTGCGCGCCTTCGGCAAGACCCATCCGAACGTGTTGGTCCGCATCATCGATGACTCGGCTACCGCCATCATCGACCACGTTAGGGCTGGCGATGCGGAATTCGGTATCACAATCATGTCCGCGCAGCACTACGACCTCGACATCGCCCCGATCCACCAAGAAGCCTTTGTATTGGTATGCCCGGCCAACCACCGGTTGGCCGGGGCAAAGGCGGTGACGTGGTCTGAATTGCAGAGCGAAGCAATGATCAAAATCGGAGGACAGACCGGCAATCACCTTATCATCACCACCGGTTTGGGCAGGCGGTACACCGACATGAACTGGGTCTATGAGGCGCATCGCGGGACCACGGCTATCGGTATGGTATTAGGTGGTCTCGGCGTCACCGTCATTCCGCGCCTCGCCTTTCAATCAGCGCATCAAAGCGGGCTTGTCGCGGTGCCGGTCCGGGCGCCCAGCCTCTCGCGAACGATTGGAGTTGTCACACGGTGCGGAGTTACGCTTTCGCCGGTAGCCGACAGCCTTTCTCGGGCAATCCGGGACTATTTTGCTGCAATTTGAGCTTCCTTCAACAGCGAATGCCTCATCGACCTAAACCGTTTGGTGCAACAGAAAATTATAATGCCGACCAAACCTATTATTTCATAAATTTCATGAAAGTAGTAAATCTATTCATTTGTTTCGTACTCAGGATAGCGTTATCAGTGACTAAGCATCACTCCAGCAATCCGGTGACTCATCGGAAAGTGGATGGGTGCGACCTGCAGGGATAGCAAATATTTCATCGATATGCTCGTGATAGTCTTGCGCATCCGTTGATAAGGATGATCAGTGCTATGAGCTGTTATTCGAGATGGATTTGGTAGATCCGAAATGAAAACCATCGTCGTTCGCAACATCCCCCGTGTAACACCTGAAGTGGCTTCGACCTTGGCCAAGCATGGTGTTGCCACTGTTCATAAGGCCCAAGGACGGGTCGGTCTTCTCAAACCCTACCTGCGTCCAATCTGGCCTGGCGCAAGTGTGGCGGGGAGCGCCGTAACCGTCTTGACCCAACCCGGCGACAATTGGATGCTCCATGTTGCCATTGAGTAGTGCAATCCAGGCGACGTGCTCGTCGTCGCCTGCGTTACCGATAACACCGATGGGATGTTTGGCGAACTGCTCGCCACTTCGTTGAAGGCCCGTGGTGGTATAGGGCTGGTTATCGACTCGGGCTGCCGTGACGTACGTAGGCTTAAGGAGATGGGCTTCCCAGTCTGGTCGCGTGCGATCTCGGCGAAGGGCACGACGAAGGCGTCTCTCGGCAGCGTGAATCTCCCGGTCGTCTGTGCTGGAACTCCTATCCAGCCCGGTGATGCGGTCGTGGCGGACGACGATGGTATCGTGATCGTGCCATACCGGCTTGCTGCGGACGTAGCTGCAAAAGCGGATGCCCGTGCCGAAAGCGAGAGCGTCAAGCGAAGCCGCTTGGCATCAGGTGAGCTCAGCCTCGACCTGGGCCGAATGCGCGAGGGCCTTGCTGCGGCCGGGCTCGAATATCTCGACGAACTCCCTGCCTAAGCCCCTAAACCACCGGCCGGCGGGGCGTTCAGAGAGCTTCAGGGCTAACTGTAATCAGACTTCAACACGAAAGCGGAATAATCTCATGAAATACGTTCTTCTCGTTGGCGCATCTCTGTCCGTGACTGTCCCAGCCGTTGCACAGGGCACTCATCAGCGGCAGCCGGGTGCCGTTGCTCCACTCATTGTGCAAGAGCCGAACAGCACCGGAAACGACCGCGATGTTGTCACCTCGCGCGGTGCCAATGGCGCAGATACGGTGACAACAGACTCTGCTGCTGGTGGAAACGCTGCAAGGCCTGAACAGCGCATCCCCAATAGCAGCGCACGCTGAAACCGGTTGCCAGGATCGAACCGCGTTGTCGACGAAATCGACCACGCGGTTCCTAACTTGGCAAATTTTCATTCATTCAACCGAGACTGACCTGATTGGAATCTGTCCTGGTTGGTGGTGTCGCTGAAGAGCTGTCAGCGGAAGTCGCCGGGTCGGAGCAGGGTGCGAAAAGCCAGCTCGAACTCAAGAGATTCCCGATTTCCCACCATACGATCGTCCAATTGGGTCGGGTGAAATGAAGGGCCTCAATGTCAGTTTGCTGGCCGAGATGACCGGATTGGCGTCATCAGGGCCATTTCCTGTACGATCGAGACTTCGGGACCCTTTATAAACCAGGCACCAAATGCATGATCAATCTTCGACGAGATGGCCTGGAAACATTTTCGGTACCTGTTTGGAAATGCTCGCTCCTAATTGGTAGCGCCAGAGTTTCCAGATGCTGTTGATACCTAGCGGAGCGATGGGCGCAACGATTTCACAATCACGTCGGTTTTTGGCGAAGGATGTAGGCAAAGGCTGCGCTATAAAATCTTATTAAGATATGCCAAAAATGGCGATTAACGCTGTACCGATTATTATAATGCCTTCCTTAATCACTAAGATTGCTCGATTGGAATGTCTCGCTTAGCAACTGCAAGCGTGCCATCGTTCATCATGACGAAATAAATGCCAGCCTGACAAAGTGTTGTTAGAATTTTTGTAAGTGATCTGGGCGCGTGCGGCGCGATCCTTTCTTCCAGTCGCTTGACCGTGGAGAGCGAAACACCACTGGATTCCGCCAGAACCAACATAGACCAGTCTAAAAGGGCACGAGCGGCGCGTACGTGGCAACTCCGTATCGCTTCCACCCCAACGTCATAGCGAATGATGCTGTTACCCACTGTCGTGGTCCTTTGTGACTGCGCTTCCTGAGTGGTTTGCCCTGCGGCCCCGCTGGATAGGCTTTGATCGGCCAAAAAATTATCCGGGTATTCGAGTCCCCTCAGCTCAATCATGAGCAGATAACGATGTGCTTCACCTCTCGGCATACGCTACAATCTGCGTTATTTCGCGAAATTCGCAACAGATCTGTTAGCCGGAGACCAAACTTTGAGACCTGCGGCGTTATCGTTAAGTTCGGAGACGGTATACAGGACGCAAAATGCTTGAAAACTATTATTTTTAGTCCTAGCGCGCAAATGAATTGCTCGTTTGCGATTGCTAGACGCGCTCTTGGAAGAGCTTCTCGTAATCGCTCACTGCTTGTAATCATGCAAGCCGATGCATCCAAAGCGCGAGTGTCTTTCGTATTATGAACTCTGGTGGAAAGTTGAGGCGGCTCCTTGGGCCTGTCATCGCCTGAACGGATGACAGGGGCTCGCGTTTTCCTCTCTCTGAGGAAGGAAGGAGAATCCTGAGTGACGCACGATGGTTTGAGCTGGGCCCGCTGATGAAGGCCTGCCGGTCTAAAACCAAGACGCCTCCGCAGGATGTGCAACGCACTCTCTTAACCATTCTCTGCCGGCAACAGAGCCGGGCCAAATGGTGCGCCATTCTGGTGCATCTGGGTCCCTGGTGGCGGGACACGCCCGGATCTTTATCCGCTTGTCCCGTGCCGGCGTCTGGGAGCGGCTCCACAGGTTCGTGCAGCAGCGAGGCGTCCAACTCGGCATGGTGTTCCTCGACGGTACGAACATACATGCACACCAGAAGGCGGCCGGTGCCGCTAAAAGAAGGGATCTGGGGCCGACCGAAACGCTCGTGAGGCTCTTAGCCTCTCGCGTGGCTGCTATAGCACCATGGCATGCGTGATCGCCGACGGGCGGCGCCCCGCCATCGCGTTGCGGCTGGCGCTTAGAGCTGCATCCGATCAGGCCGGGTCAAAAGCATCGTACCCGGCGGCCAGGAGGTAGGCCCGGCATTCGTCCAGGGTGAAGCGCGTGAAGGCTTGTTTGATGGTGTCGCAAAGGTCCGCGACCGTGCGAGCGGCCTGGTCCCGCAAGCGAGCCCTTAGCTTGGCAAAGGCCAGTTCGATCGGGTTCAAGTCTGGCGAGTACGCCGGCAGATATAGCAGCCGGGCGCCCGCCGCCTCGATGTGCTCGCGGATGTCGCTGTCCTTGTGAGGCGGCAGGTTGTCGAGCAGAGCCGTGTCACCGTACGTCAAGGTCGGCACCAGGGGCTCCTCGACATAGCGGCGGAAGCGCGCCCCGGTCATGGGGCCATCGAAGAGTGCGGTCGCCGTCAGGCCGCTCGCCCGCAGCCCTGCCGTGACCGTGATGGTCTTCCAGTGCACGAACGGCACGGCCACCCGGCAGCGTTTGCCGCGCGGAGTCCATCCTTAGCGACGCGCCACCCTCGTCTTAGTTGCGGTCTCCTCCAGGAACACGAGCCTGTCTGTGTAGGGCGGTGACAAAACCATCCACTGGAGCGTCGGCGGGGTGCTGATGCGGGCGGAGTAAAATCCGGCCAGTGGAGAAGCTTCTCTTTCGAGAGGAGCTGAGGATGTTT
>NZ_LMME01000009.1:0-101574 GCF_001422125.1 Methylobacterium sp. Leaf85
TGAAGGGGCCCGATCGGGCCCCTTCATCGTTCAAGCGGCCGACCGCCACTGGCCTGGTTTTACTCCGCCGCAGCGGCCTGGAATTGGTCCGCCCTTTACATTGTGAAGCGGGCAAACACTGGAGGCACTTGCGGATATACTCCCTCAGAGTTTGCCCCGTTTAACCTGATGAATGCGGACAATCCTTGGATACGAGCACACTTGTCGCATCCGGCCGTGAGGGTGAATCGGTCCCCGCCGGCAATGGCGCAGGGCGGCTCCTGCCAGAGTTCGATCCGGGCGCCCCCCTCGACCACTGTGTGGGACCGGACGTCATTGGCGAGTCCCGCATTCGCTCCCGAGTTCCAAGTGAGCCGCCCGCCGCTGAAGCGGCCGGCGGGAAAGGCGCCGGCCAGGGCCGTCAGCATCTCGCCGGGCTGCGCCGGCGCCAGAACGGTCCCGGTGGTGCGGAAGCGCGGATCGGCGAGATCGACGCGGCAGCGCGCATCGCCGAGATCGGCCCCGCAGGTGGCCCGGAAGGTCCGGCCGCGCTCCTCGTCGAGGCGGTCCATCAAGCCGCGCAGCTCCGCGACGAAGGCGGTGCCGGCCCGGCGGATTTCGCCGATCGTGCCCACATCGAGGAGGAGACGCGTTCCCGGATCGGTCCAGTCCACGAGCCACGTCTCGACGCCCGCCGTGTCGTAGAGCCCGCCCGCCACGTCCGCGTCGGCGATGCCGAGCGAGGTCAGCGCCCCGGCCACCTCGCCGCCCCCCACCGCGAAGCCGAGCTCCGCGCTCGCTTCGGCGGCCTCTAACCCGGAGCGCGCAGCGAAGGTGATGCCGGAGAAGACGAGGTCGCGGTCGTGGTCGGTGAAGCCGAGGGTGAGGCCGTCGCGCCGGGTCAGCGACCAGCAATGGCACAAGGTGGTGGACCCGCCGGCGAGATGCGCGGCGAGGGCGGCGGGGATGTCGCGCATGCGTTCAGGCTCCGGTCAGGGCACGATCTCAATGAGCGGCACGTTCGGGATCTCTCCGGCGCTGAAGGCCTGGAGGTCCACGCTGAGCTCGTCGGTGTCGAAGCGGACGGGCACGTCGAACCAGAACCCCGCCGTCACCGGCGCGCCCGCGGCGGGGGCCGTCGCCAGGGTGACGAGGCCCGTGGTGCCGTCGCAGGTGAAGGAAGAGGCCGGTCGCTCGACACCGGCCACCGCCACCCGCACGGTCTCCGCCACCGGCTTGGCGATGAGGCGGCGATAGGGCAGCGGCCCGGTGCCGTAGGTCTTGGCGAGGGGAAACACCCGCGTCGCACCGTCGCCGAGGCCGAGTGGCTGGTCGCCCGGCCCCACCGCCTGGCTCGGCGGCCCCGAGCGATGGTCGATCCGGTCGCGATAGCGGAATCCGTAGAGGCGCCCGCGCCGCTCTTCGAAGAAGGCCAGGACCGCATGCAGAGCGTCGAGGGTGCGGATGCCCAGGCCCGCATCGTAGCGCCGCCGCGAATCGGCCCAGCGGCTGTTGCGGTGCTCGCGCCCCGAGGCCAAAGTCACGATCTCGGTGAGGCGGCTCGGCCCCCCGCTGCCGCGCAGCGCCACGTCGAGGGGAAAGCGGACCTCGTGGAAATCACCGGCCATTGCGGGCCTCCCTGGATGATGGTCAGGATGCGCGACGGCCCCGCGCTACGGCGCGGGCGAGGGCGGCGGCCACCTGCGCCTCGGAGCGGCGGAAGCTCTCTGCATCCGGCGTCGCGATATGGACGGTGACGGAGACCGGCTGCCCCGCCGCCCCGCCGGCGACCCCGAGACGCCCGTCGCTGCCCCGCGTGAGGGGCAGGATCGCCTCCGGGCCGGCCTCGCCCATCAGGCCCGTCCCGTCGCGCATCGGGAAGTAGGTGGGGGCGGCCACCACGCCGCCGCTCGCGAAGGGGCGCACCTTCCCGCCGGAGATCACCCCGCCCTTTGCGAAGGCGGTGCTCGAAGCGCCGGAATTGATCAGGCTCCGCACCAGGGATTCGATGCCGCCCTTCACCGGGTCGAGGACGGCCTTGCCGGCCATGCCGGCGAGCTTGGTCACGAGGGATGTGAGCGCCCCGTCGAGCTGCTTGGCCGGGCCGACCGTGCCGGTGAAGGCCTTGCTCAGGCTGTCGCCGAACTTCTGGGCCAGATTGTCCAGGGTGCTCAGTTGCTTCGCCCGCGCGGCGAGGGTGCGGTCGATCTCGGTCTCGGCCATGGGTGCCTCCTGTCATCTGCGTCTCAGGGGCTCGGTTCTCCCCGTCCCCATCCGATCCACCGACCTCATCCTGAGGTGCCGCAGCGCAGCGAAGGCCTCGAAGGAGGGCTCCAGAAGCCGCAGAGTGGGCTGGAGGGCTCCTTCGAGGCGGCTGTCGCCGCACCTCAGGATGAGGTGGTTTTTTGGGACGAGACGTCCCTCGCGGACAGCACGGCGGCTCGCGCGGGAGCCGGGTTTCATCGACGGCCGAACCAAATCACGACGGGTCTGGATAGGCATCCATCAGCCGCCGCAGGTCGGCGGCGCCGGTCGCGTCGCGGCGGCCGTCGCGACCGGCGGCGGCTATCAATTCGCGGGGCGTCGCCGCCCAGAAGTCGCGCGGGCTCCAGCGCAGGGCGTTCAGGCCCAGGGCCATGGCCTCGTCCCACGGGAAGGCGGAGGGAGCCTCCGGCGCCGTCCCGCCCGTGGGGCTCAAGGGTCCGGCGTCTCGGCCCCGAAGGCGGCGGCGAGCGCCTCGCCGAGGGCCGTTGCGATGGGTTCGATCCCCCCGGAGAGCGGCAGCCGCGCCACCGCTTCGTCGTCGAGATCGTGGCCGCCGCCGCGCAGGGTCGCGCCAAGGAGGGCGATGAGGTCGCGGCTGGCGAGGCGGCCCTCGGCGAAGCGGCCCGCGAGGCCGGTGAGATCGGAGGCGCCGAGCGCGTCTTCCAACTCGGCCAGGGCTCCCAGGGTGAGGCACAGGGTGTAGCGCCGGTCCCCGATCGCGACGGAGACCTCTCCGCGTCTGCGGTTGGCCATCACAGGCTCGTAAAGGTGAGGGGCCCGGCCGAATCGAGGGCCATGTCGAAGGTCACCTCGCCGGCATGGTCGCCGCGATATTCCAGGCTGGTGATCTGAAACAGGCCCTGGATCGTGCCGAAGGCCGGCACCACGACCTGCAGCGTGTCGATGCTGCCGTCGAAGAACATCTGGCGCAGGCGCGCATCGGAGGCCTCGTCGCGAAAAACGCCCGAGCCGGAGACGGCCGCGCGGCGCACCCCCGCCCCGGCCAGCAGCTCGCGCCAGCGCCCGACGGATTCGGCGCTCGTCACGTCCACGGTCTCGGCGTTGAAGGCGAGCTGCCGGGCGCGCAGGCCGGCCACCGCCGTGAACCCCGTTCCCTCGCTGATCCGGATGAGGAGGTCCTTGCCTTTCTGGGCACTCATGGGGTCGCTCCTTGAAGCGGGTTTCGCAAAGGTGGCCACCGGTTCCGCGGAGCAAAACCGGTTCAGGAGGTCGGCAGCCGCTCGGTGACGGCCTGGAGGGTGAGGATGGCGCGGGTCTCGCCGCTGCGCTCGTCACGGGCGCAGGCGAGGGATTCGACCCGCAGGATCGACAGGCCATGGCCGGCGGGGGAGAGCAGCGCCTCGTGCAGGAGCGCGGCGGCCCGGCCGGCGGCCTCGATGGCGCCGCGGCTCGATCCGGGCCTGGCGAAGAGGATCAGCCCGAGCCGATGGGTATGGCGCAGCGCGCCGTCGACGGAATCGTCCCGCATCTCGGCGGGGCCGAACAGCGCGTAGACGGGCGCCGCGCCGCGCGGGGGCTCGTCATGGATGCGGACCGCGCCGCCCATGAGCCGGCCAAGCTCCGCATCAGTGCCGAGGACGGTGAGGATGGCGGCCCGCAGGGCGAGGAGCGGGTTGGCCGGAAGGGACAGGGCATCGCTCACGTCGGGGCTCCCGTGGCTTCGATCAGCTCCTCGACCTCGCAGACGAGGTCGCGCCCGCGCCCGTCGGGATCGCCCGCCGCGCGGATGGCGAAGCGGCGCGAGCCGGAGACGAGCCGCATGGCGGGCGTGACGTCGGCGCGGTAGGCGATGCGAATGCGGTGGGTCGCCACCGCATCGGACCGGCCGCCGCGCGTGCGCTCGGCATGGCCGGTGGAGTCCAGCGTGCCCCAGAGGAGCGGGCCAGCCACGAACCGGCGAAGGTGCCCGCCGAAACCGTCCGGGTCGTCGACGAAGCGTTCGAGCACGTAGCGGCGTCGCCGCGCGCCGATGGGCGGGTGCGTCATGGCAGAGCTCCGGACGGTACGGTTAGAGGCGCATCCGGCGGTGCGGCGCGACGAGCGCCTCCACCATCGGGGCGAGGGTCACCGGCAGGTCGCCCCGGTTCTCGAACCCGTGCGCCGCCACGAGCCGGATCGCCTGGACGAGGGCGGGGGGGACCGGTGGACCCGCCCCTCCGTATCCGGCATCGACCTCGATCAGGGCGGCGGCCCGGGCGAGCGAGGGAAGGGCGGGGGAGACGATCAGCCCCGGCGCTTCCACCGTATCCGGCGCGAGGCGGACGAGGCCGGGGGCGAAGGCCGTGACGGTCCCGGTCGCATCCACCGAGCCCGCGCTCGCCAGGGCGACGAGGGGGCTCAGGGGCAGGGGCACGAACCCGTCGGCGGGCCAGGCCGTGAGCATCACCCCGTAGCGGCCCGGCGCCAGGATGCGCCGCGTCGCCAGCTCCACCATGGCGCGGGCCGAGGCGATCAGGCCCTCCACCAGACCGTCCTCGGCGGTGTTGTCCGGGTCGAGGCGCAGGTGGGCGCGCATGTCGGCCAACGTGACCGGCTCGACGATGGCGGCATCGACGCGTATCGGACTCATCGTCGTCTCCGGGTGGGGCGATGAAGGGGATGGGCGGAATGGATCTCGACATGCGGTCTGCGGGTGTCGCGCTGCTGCTCGGCCTCGCCGCCGCGCCGGCCGGTGCCGTGGTCGGCGGCCGCGAGGCGCCGGAGGCGGCCGGCTCGGCCGTGATGGTGCTGTCCTCGAACGGCGGCGTGTGCACCGGCATCGTCGTGGCGCAGGATGCGGTGCTGACGGCGGGCCATTGCGTGGCGGTGGGCTCCCGCCGGGGCGGCGCGGAGCACCGGGTGCATTTTCGCGACGAGGCGGGCCAGCCGGTGCTGGTCGATCTCGCGGCCCGCACGGTCCATCCCGGCTACGATGCGGGCGCCATCGCCGGGCGCCGGCGCTCCATCGACTTGGCGCTCATCCGCACCGCGACACCGCTTCCCAGCCGCTTCCGGCCGACCCCCCTGAGCACCGCCCTGCCGCGCGCCGGCGAGAGCCTCGTCCTCTCCGGCTACGGGGTGTCGAAACCGGGCGAGGCGCGCACCACCGGCACCTTCCGCAGCGCCGTCCTCCCCGTGGTCGAGCCCTACGGGCAGAGCCGCATCCTGGTCTGGATGAAGCCGTCCGGCGGCGCATCCGGCGCCTGCCAGGGCGATTCCGGCGGGCCGATCGCGGATGCGCCCGGCGGGCCGCCGCTGGCCGTCTCCGCCTGGGTCGGGGGCGGCGCCTGCGGCGCCATCTCGCAGGGCGTCCTGCTGGGGCCGCAGCGCGAGTGGATCGACCAGACCCTCGCCGGATGGGGCCGCTCCGCCGGCTGGTCCGCGCCCTGACGCCGCGCCGCCTCAGCGACGGAACCGGAGCTTGGCCGAGGGATTGCCTTAGGCTAGGCTTCATTCCAGGGACGTCCGGGGCTTTCAGACGGGCGCGGGAGAGACACGATGTTCGCGACCGCGCTCCGCAGGGCCGTCGTAACGGCGCTGGTCGGGCTGATTCCGGCTCCGGCCTTTGCCGTGATCAACGGCGAAGTCTCCCGTGATCCCAATGGGTTGCGCGCCTCGGTGGTGCGCATCGAGAGCACCCAGGGCGAGATCTGCTCGGGCACGCTCATCGGTCCCGATCTCGTGCTGACCGCCGCGCATTGTGTCATGCACCAGGCCGGCTACAGCGTCGTCGCCGTCGACCGGTCGTTCCGCCAGCGCCGCATCTCCGCCATCGCGGCGTCGATGCACCCCGATTTCGTGCCCGGCACCACGCCGGAGGATCAGCCGGGCATCGACTTGGCCCTCATCAAGCTGTCCGAGCCCCTGGGGGCCGATTTCCAGCCCCTCGATCCGCGTGGCGGCGGGGCCATCGGCACCGGCGAGTCGGTGGACATCGCCGGCTTCGGCGTGGTGGCGGAGAACCGCCGCAACACCGCCCGCACCCTGCGGCAGGCGCATCTGGTCTCCATCGGCTCGCTCCAGGTCGCCAACACGGTCACGGTGGTGACCGACCGGCGCAAGCTCGCCGAGACGGCGGGAGCCGGCGCCTGCCTCGGCGATTCCGGCGGGCCGATCCTGCGCGGCGGTCCGGGCGGCTACCAGATCGTCGGCGTGGTCAGCTGGTCGAGCGGCGCCATGCGCCAGGACAAGCGCGCCCGCACCGCCTGCGGCGGCTTCACGGCGGTGACCCCCACCGGCCAGCATGCCGGCTGGATCACCTCCCGCGCCGCCGAGATGGCGCAGCTCTCCCAGAGCGAGGCACCCGCGAGCTTCCGCCGCTCCAACCGCTCGGACTGGATGGCGCGGCCGGGTCGGCGGTAGGGCGCTGCAAGGGCCGCCCCCAGGCTGTTTCGACCGGGGGCAGCGAAGTTTACGCGAACTTCAGCAGCTTGATCGCGTCGAAGTCCTGCACGCCGCCGCCGACGCGCTTGGTCGTGTAGAACAGCACGTAGGGCTTGGCCGAGTAGGGATCGCGCAGGACGCGCAGGCCGGCGCGGTCCACCACGAGGTAGCCGCGCTTGAAGTCGCCAAAGGCGATGGACAGGCTGTTGGCCGCGATGTCCGGCATCGCCTCGGCCTCGGCCACGGGGAAGCCGAGCAGGGTCGCGATCCTGTCGGCCGAGACCGGCGGCTGCCACAGGTAGTTTCCGTCGGCATCCTTCATCTTGCGGATCGTGCTCTGGACCTTGCGGTTCATCACGAAGCTGGCGTTCTGGCGGTAGCCGGCCCGCAGGGCATAGACGAGGTCGAACAGCACGTCGGACGGGTTGGCGGTGGGGAAAGCCCCGGCCGCGCCCGTGGCGACGAAGCCGAGCTTGCCCGGTACCCAGGCGGAATTCGCCACGTTGTCCACGCTGAGGAAGCCGCGCGGGCGGCTGACCCCGTTGCCGGTGACGAAGGCGACGCTCTCCTGTTCGGCGAAGGCGGTCTCCACCTCGTCGGCGAGCCAGGCGTCGATATCGACGATGGCATCGTCGAGGAGCGTCTGGGTCGCCGCCGGCATGGCATAGAGCTCCATGGCCGGGAAGCTCAGTTCCGAGAGGGACGGAGCGTCGGTCTGGGGCCGCGCCGCGGTCTCGGCGACCCAGCCCGAGACCGCATCGGTGGTGGAGACGGCGCGCTTGTAGAGCCCGCCGGAGATGGTGCGCACCGTGGCGAGCGACCGGATCGGCGAGAGATTGGCGAGCCGCCGCAACACGTCCCGTTCGATGGCCTGCGGCACGAGGTAACCGCCATCGGGGCCGGAGCCGGCCGAGAGCGCCTTCTCCTCCAGCCGCTTCAGCCCGCCGCTCTCGCCCGCCCGGACATAGAGATCGAAGGCGGCCTTGTGCTCGACGGACGCCGGATCCGGACGGCTCGGCCCGTCCTCGCCCAGGGGCGGACGGCGGCCGTCGAGGGTCAGGCGGTCGAGGCGGGTGCGCGCCGAGTCGAGGGCCGCGTCGATGCGGGCGAGCTTCTCCTCGGTGAGCGCGTCGCCCGAGCGGCGACCCTCCAGTTCGGCGAGCCGGCTGTCGTTGGTTTCCTTGAAGGCCTCGAAGGCGCGGGAGAGCTCGCCCATGGCGGCGCCCACCTCGGCGTCGGAGGCGGGGCGCGCCGCCTTGTTTTCGAGAAGGGCGTACGGGTCGGCCTTGGTCTCCGGGGCGGCGGCAGCGGCGTTGGGCGAGACGTGGACGGTCATGCGAGCCTCTTGGGTTGGGCGACGGAGGGGAGGGTGAAGGGGGAAACGGCGGGCCGGCCGGACGGCGCTCCGCGCGGGGCGAGCCGACGGGCGAAGGCGCGCAGCTCCATGGCGAGGGGCGCCGCCGTCCCGTCCGGCACGGCGGCGCGGGCGCCGGGCAGGAGGGGGAAGGTGACGAGGGAGATCTCCCAGAGGTCGACCGCCAGCAGGCGGCGCAGGCCGCCGCGCTGTGGGCTCGACCGCAGGGTGCGAAAGCCGATGGACAGACCGTCGAGGCCACCCTCGCGCATGAGCGCGTCGACCTCCCGCCCGCGCTGGACGGCGAGATTGATCACCCCCTCCACCCGCAGGCCGCGCGCATCCTCGCGCAGGGAGAGCCAGCGCCCGATCGGCTCGGCCGGATCGTGCTGGAACAGCATCCGCACGCCGGCGGCCCCGCGCTCGCCGAGGCTCGCCGCGAAGGCCCCGGCGGACACGACATCGTTGCCGAGATCGGGCACGCCGAACAAGCTGGCATAGCCGGTGAAATGGCCGTCCATGGCGGGCTCCCGCTGGGTGGGGTGACAGTAGGGAGAGGGCGGGATATCCTTATCATGCGAAGGATATCTCGGAGGTGCGCATGCCGCTCTACATCAAGGACGACGAGACAGCGGGCCTGGTGGCAAAGCTCGCGAAAGCGTCCGGCGTCACCAAGTCCGAGGCCGTGCGCCGGGCCGTCACGGCCGAACTGAGCCGTCTGACCCCTCCGGTGCCGCTGCGCGAACGCCTCGCCGCCTTGAGGGCCCGTCATCCACTGCCGAAGCCCACGGGGCAGGCCGCCGACAAGGCCTTCTTCGACGACCTGAGCGGAGAATGACGCTCTTCGTCGATGCCTCCGCCCTGATCGCGATCATCGCCGGCGAGGCGGAGGCCGATGCGTTCGCAGATATCCTGGAGACCGATCCCGACAGGCTGTGTTCGGCGCTCTCGCTCTGGGAAACCATCGCCGGCCTCGTGCGCAGCTACGCCTTCACGGTCGAGGCGGCCCGCGAACGGGTTCGCCTGACCTGCGAGGAGTCGGATATCCGCCTTGTTCCGATTTCCGGGCGCGAGTTCGAACTCGCTGTCGAAGCCTATGAGCGCTTCGGCAAGGGCCGGCATCCGGCGTCCCTCAACATGGGCGATTGCCATGCCTATGCCTGCGCGAGAGCCCATCAGGCGGTCCTGCTGTTCAAGGGCGAGGATTTCACCCTCACGGATATCGTTCGGGCCGGACCTTCCAGATAAGCCACCGGCTCGATCGACGTGACACCCGAACTGTCGCGCGCCGATCGAGACGATCGGCCGGGTTGGCAATATCCGCGCGGTTACACCAATATTTCGCTTTCCTCATTGCAGATCAGTGACATTATTCGACTTCGATCGGCTGCGAGTCGGAAATGGGGGATCATCATGAGCTTGGGCGTTAAGCTATGCATCGCATCCGTTCTGCTGTGCCTGCTTGGACCGATCCCGGCCTCAGCCGCGGATCCCACCGCCGATGCCCAGGCCGCGGCGGCCCGCTGGGACAAGACCTATAATTCCGGCGACATGGACGGCCTCAAGGCCCTCTACACCACCGATGCCATGGTGATTCCGAAGGGCGCCCCCGTATCCGGCGCCGACAAGATCGGTGCCTTCTTCGCCGGGCTGAAGGCGAAGGGGTTCGAGGAGCACGCGATCAAGGTCAACTCGGCGCAGATGAAGGGGGACGTTCTCCTCGTCACCGGGCGCTGGTCCATGTCCGGCCCCGGCGAGGGGGGCGCGAAGAAGACGTTCGAGGGCAACTGGGTCAACGTCCTGGAGCGCGAGGGCAACGACTGGCGCACGGTGCTGCACACCTGGAACTGACCGACCTACAACGCCGCCCCGTAGCCCACCGCCTCGCGTTTCTCCGCCTGGCTAAGAAAGTCCGCCGCCTGGACCCGGCGCCAGAGCGATTCCCGCTCCGGCGCCAGCGCCTCGATGGCGTCGAGGTCGGGCTCCAGGCGCGCGGGGCCGAAGGAGGGTTCCAGCCATTGGGCGAGGCTCTCGGCGGTGCGGCGTGCCAGCGGGATCACCGTCTGCCGGTAGAAGGCGCGGTTGGCCTCGGCGTAATTGGCGTGGGTGTTGTCGCCCGCGAGGCCGAGCAGCAGGGGCGGTACGCCGAAGGCCAGGGCGATCTCGCGGGCGGCGGCGGCCTTCGCCTCCACGAAATCCATGTCCTTGGGTGAGAGCGAGAGCGGCTTCCAGTCGAGGCCGCCCTCCAGCAGCAGCGGCCGGCCGGCATTGGCGGCGCCCTGGTAATTCGCCTCCAGCTCGCCCTTGAGGCGGGTGAACTGCGCGTCGCTCAGGGTCGCGCCGGTGGAGGTGGCGTAGACCAGCGCCCCGGAGGGCCGGGCGGCATTGTCGAGGAGCGCCTTGTTCCAGGCCCCGGCGGCGTTGTGGATGTCCAGCGCCACCGCCGCCGCCTCCATGGGCGACAGGCCGTAATGGTCGTCGGCCGGGTGGAACAGGGTGAGATGGAGGATCGGCGGCACGCCCTCGCGGGTCTGGTCGTGCCGCAGAACCCGCCCGCCGACGGTATGGTCGTAGGCGATGGGCCATCCGTCGGGACCCGGCACCACCCGCATCCGGTCCGGACGCAGAGCGTGGAGTTCGCGCGGGGTGCCGTCGAGGCTCACCGCCTCGAGATACGCGTTCCCCGAGACCATGAGGTGCCCGTAGAGCGTCTCCAGCAGGCGCGATCCACCCTCGCGGGCATTCGGCCGCGCGAGGAGGGCGAGGAGCGGATGCGGCCCCGCCCGGTCCGTCAGCACCAGGGGCAGGGAGGCCGCGGCCTCCGCCACCAGCCGCACCGCCCGGTGGACGATGGCGTTGCGCTGGAACCCCTCCCGCGCCAGCGCCCCGTAATCCCGCGCGGTCCAGACCGCCCGGCCCTCGCCATAGAAGGCGATGCCGAGGCCGGAAACCGGCGCCGCCTTGGTCTCGGCAACGGGAAAGGCGGCCCGCGCGAGGCGGGCGAGGAGGTTCGGCATGGGAATGTCCTCGACGGGGAACAACCCTCCCCCCTCTGCGGGGGAGGGTGGTTGCGGAGCGACCGGGAGAGGGGCGGCGCAGGTCTGTCCTGAGAAGGCGGTGCTCCCCTCTCCCCGCACGCGGGGAGAGGGCCACCCTCCCCCGAAAAGGGGACGATATTCACACATCTCTCGGGCAGCGCCGCCCTGCCCTCCTCCCCCTTGTGTGGAGGAGTTGGAGGTGGGGGTGGTCGGGCGACCCTCGAGCCGCGGAGGCTGGCGGAACCACCCCCACTCCTGACCTCTCCCCACAAGGGGGAGAGGGACGCGTCAGCCTGGAAAAGGAGATGTGTGAATCCAGTAGCCCGCAAAGGGGAGAGGGGAATGCGCTCACATCCGCCGGATCCGCGGCTCGGCCCTCGGGCCCAGCATCAGGTGGGTCAGGGCCCAGACGAGGGCGTCGAGGCGGTCGGGCGAGGCGCCGCTGGAGAGGCCGCCCGGCCCGAAATCGCAGAGCTCGTCCTCGAGCGCCGGGAGACTCCCCACATGGTGGACGCGGCCCTGCGCATAGAGCACCGAGACCGGCTCGGCCCGCAGATACTTGCCCCGCGTCGCCCGCACCGGGATCACCGGCACCGAGGCGTCGACCTCGGCGATGACGGCGATGGCCATCTCGCCGCCCTGGTTGACCTCGACCACGAGGCTGTCCGCCTCCAGGCGATGATAGAGCGCCAGGGCGGCGCCGGCCCAGGCCTGCGGGCTCGCCCGGCCCAACGTGGCGTCGGCGACCACATAGGCATGCCCGTCCGGCCCGAGCCCGGCGGCGACGATCCCGCAGGCATCGGCCCCGGCCTTCGAGGAGGCGGGCGGGTCCACCGCCACGACGATCCGCCGAAGCTCCGGCATCCCGTCCCGGCGCGCGGCCTCGATCCCTTCCCGCGTCCAGAGCGCGTCGGGCCGGTCCTCGATCAGCTCGCCGTCGAGCTCCTGCCGCCCGAGCCGCGTGCCGGCGTAGCGCCCCACCACGGCGTCGAGGAAGGAGGGCGCGAGGTTGGCGGCGTTGTCGGCGGTGCGCGAGCGGCTCACCACGGTGAGCGGATCGGCGAGGATGCGGCGGATCAGCGGGATCGGCCGGGGCGTGGTGGTGACGAGGTTGCGCGGCCGGTCGCCGAGGCGCAGGCCGAACTGGATCATGTCGTAGGTGGCGTCCGGCCGGCGCCATTTGGCGATCTCGTCGGACCAGGCGGCGCCGAATTGCGGCCCGCGCAGGGAATCCGGCTCCTCGGCGGAGAAGGCCATCGCCACCGCGCCGTTGGCCCATTCGAGCCGCCGCCGCGAGGGCGACCAGAGCGGCCGCGCCCCGGCCAGCGCCAGCAGGCCGGACGGCCCCTCGATCATCACGTCGCGCACGTCGGCATAGGTCTCGCCGATGAGGGCGATGCGGCCCACCGCCCGGGCGCAGAAGGCGGGGTCGCCCGTGGCCAGGGCCCGCACCCATTCGGCCCCCGTGCGGGTCTTGCCCGAGCCGCGCCCGCCGATCACCGCCCAGGTCGTCCAGTCCCCCCGCGACGGGCAGGGCGGCAGCTGGTCGCTCCGGGCGTTATGGAGCCAGTCCGAGGCCAGCGCCCGGATCAGGTGCGGCGGCAGGCTCGCGAGGAAGGCCGGCATCCGGCCGCTCGCCGAGGCATGCCGCATAGCGCGCCGCGATTGCCGCGCGCAGGGCGGGCAGGTCGCTGTCATCGGCCGGGGGGCGGGACGTCGCAGAAGCCCCGTCCGCAAGGTTGCGTTGCGCATCGCTTCGCTCCCGGTCTTCGCTGGAGAGGTCGTCGAGCAGCCGTTTCAGGCCGCCGAGGTCGCGCAGCACCTTCGCGGAATCGAGCGCGGGCGGCGTCTCGCCGCTCAGGGCCGCGTCGAACCGCGCGATCTGGCGGCCGATATGGGCGCGCAGGGCCTCGCCCAGATTGTCCATCACCCGCGCCGCCGAAGGGGCCGCCCCGGCCTTCGGCGGGCGTGGTGCCGGGCGGGCGCGCGGCCTGCGCGCGAAGCCGCAGGCGCGGAACAGGGCCGGCGCACCGGCGACGGTGCCGCCCAGCGCCAGAGCCAGCGTCGCGGGCTCGATCTCCATCATCCCGTAGAGCGTCTCCACGGCGCGCCGCCGCGCGGGCGCCCAGGCTCCGGGGTCGAGCCGACGCTGCGCGTCGCTCACCCCCTCGCGCCAGCCATGCTGGCGGTTCCACGTGCTGATCGTCTGGGGGCGGACCCCCGTCCGCTCCGCGATCTCGCGGCTCGTCATGCTCGTCGTCCGCATCAGTTGCTCGACGAGCCGGCGTGTCTCCAGGGGAAGCTCCATCTCGCTGCCCCTCTCGTCACACTTCCTGAGCGTTCCTCATTGATACCCGAGGAGCGTCCCGCTGTCAATCATAAATTCCTATTATAGGATTTTTAGGCGAATGTCCGATGGGGAGGTGGGGGGAGGAGCGGCGGTGGGACGCCTGACACTTGGTCGAGCCTGCTCCCGACCCAACTCAGACATTGACCCCGCACCAATCTCAGCACCCGTGATGGTGATGACCCACGAACTCTACCGCGTGATCCGCCTGCTCGAACGGAAGCGGGTCCACTATCGTCTCGACCGCCATCGCGACGACAGCATTATGGTCACGGCGACCCTGGTCGGCGAGCGGATCGAAATCGACGTGTTCGAGGACGGACACATCGAATACTCCTGCTTCTTAGGGAACGAGGATGTGGAGGGCGAAATCCCCCTACTCGAAGCGCTGCTGTGCGAGAACGGCAAGGGGTAATGAACAGCCACTTCCGACCTATCTCGGACGTTGGCTGAAACCGAACCCCGTACTACGATCCAGTAATAATCATGGCTTGGTATGAATGAAAGATTTTGCACCGCTTGCAGTTATTGTCTTATGCTTCATAGCCGGCATCTTCCTACTAGTGGTGCTTTTAAAACGCATTCGTGGGAAGCTCCAGGGTAAATATCCTTTTGGCTTTGGTGTGCTTAGTCCTTCAATCGCTGTATCTTTAGAGGAAGCCCAATTCTTCAATATCAATGAGCACGATAAGCCGCTTATAGAGAAATTTAGAAGGACATTATTTGCTGGTGTGGCGATCCTAATAGTTCTCTCCTTCGTGGCCCTCAACGTGCTACACCAAATATTTCCGTAACTAGATAATGACTGCTTCCCACCCATTGCAGATTTTAAGAGCCGCTGGTTCAATAGCTTGGGAAGCACGAGGGATTAGTAGCACTTGCAAAACAGGCCATGTTTATGAGCATCGCTCAACAGTTCGCACGCGACGACGGCCGATCACGTCTAACCATCCATCAGCGGCAGGACGGCCTTTTTTTCTACACTGAAGATAGCTTCTACGACGGCTGGGACAATGCGCCCGCAATGTGGCGGGAAGGATACCCACCTTCCGGCCTCTTCGCGACTGTGGAGGATGCCAGAGCTGAGGCCACAGCCGTCATACCCTGGCTGCGAGCAACCCACACCTGATGGCTGCTCCCCACCCTGAGTCGACCTTCCTCGCTAGTGCCTAAGGTCGAAAATCATTCGTTTCGGTTGGCGAGGGAAGGGTGATGAGAGTCTTCACGAGCACGGGCTCGATCGCGCGCCGCAACCGCTGCCCCTCGGCGGCGGTTCTGTCTGCCGATGCGGCGCGCGTCGAGCGACCCCCCTCAAGCCGGGATCGCGTCCGCGCTGGGCGGCGTCCGGGGGCGGGGCATGATCGTCGCCGGGCAGGGCGGCGGCTCGTCGTCGTCGTTGCGGCGACGCGGGCGGAGATAGCGGTGCAGGTTCGCGAGGCGCGGCCGGCGGCGCGGCGCAGGCCGAGGGGCCCCGGCGGCCGTCTCCGGGGCGGCGGGGCCGTCGAGTTCGGCGAGCGCCGCGAGCAGGGCCTCGACGGTGACCGGCTCGGCCCTGGCCCCGGTGAGGCAGCGCAGGCCCGGTGCGTTCTCGAGGGCGCAGGCGTCCGAGACCCAGGAGGCCAGGATCGTCCGCTTCTCCTCGCGGGAGAGGAGCGGGTGCGCCAGCACCTCGCGCGGATGACGGAACACGTCCCCGGGGGCGACCACGGCCTGCCACGCCTCGAACGAGGCGGACTGGGTCGCGGCTGGGTTCATGGGGCCGTTCATGAGGCCGGACGTTCCGAGGCCGGAACGGGACAAGTGCGTCTCCCTCATCGACATGATCGATCCTCCCTGATGGCTGTGAGGCAGGACTAAAACGATGCGGCCCTCGCGGACCCGAAGGCCCCCGAGGTTCGACTGTCATGGCTCAAGGCGGGTTCAGGCCGCCTCGGCGTGGTCCTCGACCTGCGCGTGCGCGTTGTCCTGAACCTGCGCGTTGTCCTGGCCGATGGGGCTCGTCGCGCCGGCGATGGCGATGCGGCGGGGCTTGAGGGCCTCCGGCACCTCGCGCTTGAGGTCCACGGTCAGCAGTCCGTTGTCGAGGCTGGCGCCCGTGACCCTCACGTGGTCGGCCAGGTTGAAGGTCTGCCGGAAGGGCCGCGTCGCGATTCCGCGATGCAGATAGGCGCGCTCCCCGTCCTGGTCGGTGGTCCGGTCGCCTCTCCGGCCGGTCCTCTGGCCCGTGACCTGGAGGACGGTGTCGTGCTGCGTCAGGTCGATCTCATCCGGGGTGAAGCCGGCGACCGCCATGGTGATGCGATAGGCGTCGTCGGCCACCTTCTCGATGTCGTAGGGCGGCCAGGTCGTCGACGGCTCGACGCGGGCTGCCTGGTCGAGCAGCGAGATCATGCGGTCGAAACCGACGGTCGAGCGATAGAGCGGTGCGAAATCCAAGGTCCTCATGACCACATCCTCCTGAAGAGCAACGTGATGACAAAGGCCGCCGGACACCGTGTCCGGCGCCAAGGTGCGAGCCGTTCATGGCCTCGCACGCGTGAAACGCAGAGGTCGGCGTGCGGTTCCGGGGCGATGTGGATTTTTTCGCGGTGTGAGGGCCGGGCTTCGGACCCGCCTTCCATCGCGAATCGCCCGGAAACGCTATCTCTGAATACTTCGCCGTCTCAGCGCGCCGCCGCCGTCGTCGCGGATCGTGGCGGCGTCTCGGCGACGATGTGGAATGCCGCCGGGCGGCGGAACAGGAAGACGAAGGGCGTGTGGCGCACCACCCGTTCGATGGCGAGGGGGACGAGCACGGCGACGAGGGTCACGACGAGGCTGGCCAGCCCGATATCGGTGACGGCGCCGGTCTTCACGATCAGCATCCGGGTCGCCGCCATGGGCAGGAAGAAGGCGAGGTAGATGACGATCGAGCGCTCGCCGCAGGCTCTGAGCGCCGCCGTCAAAGGCCCCCCGGCGAGGGTGAGCAATGCGCCGACGGCCACGATGGCGAGCGCCCCGGCCCCGCCGAGGGCGAGGCTGACGAGGGGCAGGCTCGCCAGGGTCGGAAAGGTCGCGTGGCCGGTGGCGGTGAAGGCGAAGAGGCCGTTCACCACGGCCCAGGCCGCCAGGCCGACGAGGGCGGCGCGGGGGTGGCGACGGACGAGGTCGGCGAACCGGAAGATCCGGGCCGCGAACAGGTAGCCGGCGACGAACCAGACGTAGCGGCCGCAGAATTCGGTGACGAGATCCGAATATCCGTCGAGGGGAAGGCTCTGGAGCAGGGCGGCCCCGCCGAGGAGCAGCGCCGGATGCAGGCCCCGCAGCAGCTTCGTCAGCACCGAGAACACGGCGAGCAGGTAGATGAACCAGAGGGTGGAATAGGGCTCCACCAGAGCGTGGGCGAGATGGGCGAGAAAAGCCCCCGGCCCGGCGCCATCGACGATCTGGCCGTATTTCACCGCCGATTGGATGAGGACCCAGAGCAGATAGAAATAGGCGAAATGCACCACCCGCCGGTCGGCGAAGAGGCGCCAGTCCCGGTCGATCACGCGGCCGACGAACAGACCCGACAGGAGGAAGAAATCGGGGATGCGGAACGGCTTGGCGAAGGCGACCACATTGTGGAGGAAGCCCTCGCCACCCATCTCGTTGCCGGTGCCGAGGGTCGAGTGCATCATCACCACGAGGACGATGCACAGGCCCTTGGCGACATCGACCCAGGCGAGTCTCAGGGCCTCCTCGGCGCCGGGGCCTGGGATCTGGGTCGCTGGGGCCAAAGCTGCACTCCGTCGCAATCCGGGGACGAGCATGGCCGATCCGGGGTCAAGGCCGGCTGCCTGTGATGCAGCTTTCCTTGATCGATGCCGGATGCACGGTCAACGCGACGGTTCGGATGCCGGGCAGTCCGCGGCGGACCCTCGAAGCGGGCGAGGCGCCGGGGGGCGGGGCGTCAGGAGACCTTGCGGCGCGAGAGCTTGCGAGCCCGCGTCATCCGCGTCGCGGCGTGGAAATCGTCCGGCTTGGTGCGCACCCAGGCGAGGAAGCCGCTGATTTCGGGGTCGGCCCGCAGAACCTCGATATCGGCCAGACGCCGGGCGATCTCGGCCTCGCTGTAGCGGGCGTGGATCGCCGAATGGCAGATCTGATGCAGGCGGACGGTGCCGGCCTTGGCGCCGCCCTTCAGCTTGGGCGTGAGGTGGTGCAGGCTCGATTTGGCGCGCGGCGGGATCGGCCGTTCGCAGAGCGGGCAGATCGCGGGGCCGGACGAGCGGTTGCCGGTCTCCTCGTCCTCCCGCCATTGCCGGGCGCGTCGTCCCAAATTCCCGTCTCCCATCCTGCCGGTATCAAAGCGGCATTGTCGGAACGGGCTCGGCACTCAGGACGGGACGGAACGTCGCTTCCGCCTCCGCATCGCGTTGGCCGAGGAGCGAGACGTGATCGCCCGGTACCGCGACGAACCGCGCCCTGGTGCCGGCGAGGGCCGCGAGGTCGCGCCCATGGGCCGCCGGAATGACGGGATCGTCGGTGCCGTGGACGATGAGGATGCGCCCCGCCGCCGCACCGATGCGGCGATCCGAGCGCCAGGTATCGCGCAGGAGCAGCCGGGGCAGCAGAGGGAAGTGTTCGCCGACGAGGCGGGTGAGGGAGACGAACGGGGCTTCGAGATAGAGGCCGAGATGCGGCTCGCGTGCGGCCAGGGCCACGGCCACCGCCGCCCCCATGGAATGGCCGTGGAGCAGGATCGGCGCGTCCGGGGCGCGGTCGCGCACGAAGCGGTAGGCGGCCAGCCCGTCCTCGATGAGGCCCGCCTCGCTCGGTGATCCGGTGGAGCCCGGATAGCCGCGATAGGCGATGGCGAGGGTGCCCCAGCCGGCGGCGCGCCAGACCCCGTTCGAGAACCGCGCGGCATGCGGCTCGGGAAACGAGCCGTTGCCGTGGAAGGTCAGCACCACGCCGCGTCCCGGTTCCGGCGCCCGCCACAGGCCGTAGAGGCGGTGGCCGTCGGACGTGGTCAGCGTGACCGCCTCCGTCCCGGCCGGCACCCCGCGCTCGCCCTCGCCGAAACCGGCCCCGAAAGCGCCGGGATAGATGAGATGACGCTGGAACAGGAACAGGGCGCCGAGGGCCGAGGCGGTAAGCCCGAGGGCGAGGAACAGGAGGACGCGGAGCAGGGTCATGCGGGGCGGGCTTGGCTCACGGAAGAGTGGACGAGAAGCGCCGTCGGGGACGGTGCGCTGTTGAGACCACCACTTTATCGTGTCATGCGCACGAAGCATCCCGCGTTGCGACAGTGCCGCGCGGGGGTGCGCACGGAGGGAAGGCCGGGATCGTCACCCGCCGCCGCCCGTCCGTCGGTCCGAGGCTCCATCGGGGGTGAGATGTCGTCAGAGCTTCCGCCAAGCCAGGTTCGCGCCGCGACCCTTCCGGTCGGCCCGAGCGCGAACTTCCTGCTGATCGCCCTGATCTTCCTCGGGACCGGCCTCGCCATCGGCACCGGCGTCGTGGAGGGGTCCGGCGCGGCCTTCGTCTTCGTGATGGCGGGCTGGCTGCTCAGCCTGTGCCTGCACGAGTTCGGCCATGCCTTCGTCGCCTGGAAAGGGGGCGATGCGGACATCCCGCGCAGCGGCTACCTCACCCTGGACCCGCGGCTCTACGCCGACGCGCTCTCCTCCATCGTCCTGCCGCTGCTGTTCACGATCCTCGGCGGGATCGGGTTTCCCGGCGGACGCGTGTTCGTGAACACCCATCTCCTTCGCAGCAAGGTCTGGATCTCCGCCGTGTCGGCGGCCGGCCCGGCGATGAACGGCCTCGTCCTCCTCGCGCTGGCCCTGCTCTATTCCCTCACGGGCGAGGAGTCCGACACGCTGCGGGCGGTGCTGGCCGTCTCCGCCCTGTTCCAGGGCACCGCCATCATCCTCAACCTGATGCCGCTTCCGGGCCTCGACGGTTACGGCATCCTTCAGCCCTGGCTCCCCGAGCCCGTGCGCCGCGTCGCCGACCAGGCGGCCCTGCACGTCAACCTGATCCTGGCGGGGCTCTTCCTGTTCTCCAGCGCTTTCGGCCCGGCTGTGTTCCGGGTGAGCCTCCTCCTCATTGGCCTTCTCGGCATCGAGATCGTGGATGCGCGCGTCGGCTACGGCCTGATCCGTCTCTGGTAAGGCGTCCGCGCCCGGCCTATGAGGCAGGGAGGGCGGTGCGGCCCACGGAGACGGCAATGGCCCTGAAGACGACGTTCGTGGTCCAGACCTTCGTGATCAAGCGCAAGCGCCTCGTGCCCGGTGACCGCGAAGTGGCGCCAACGGAGAGCGGTGCGCTGAAGAAGGCGGAGGCCATGTCCGGCCGCATGCCCGGCACCGCCGCCCTGAAGGTGGTGGCCGACGACGAGACCGGCGAACTCGAAAGCGCGACGATCCTCGGCCAGTTCGGCGAGGTGCCCGACGATTTCGCCGAAAGCCTCACCGGCGGCTGACAGGCTCACGGGCGGGTGAGGGGCGGGCGCGCGTGAAAACCGCGCAGGCCGGCGGCGCCGGCAACGCACTCCCGGCTCAGGCGTAGGTTTGGAGGTTCTTTCCAACCCCTGCAGCGACCGGGAGCCCCCGCCGATGAGACATAAACCCCTGCGCGAGCAGGTGATCGTGATCACGGGGGCATCGAGCGGCATCGGCCTCGCCACCGCCCGCATGGCCTCCGCGCGGGGCGCACGTGTCGTCCTCGCCGCACGGAGCGGGGATGTCCTCGCCGGACTCTGCGAGGAACTCGGAGGCCCCGGCCGGGCCGTCTCCGTCGTGGCCGATGTGGGGTCCCGCGAGGATGTCCAGGCCATCGCCAACGCTGCCATCGCCACCTTCGGCGGTTTCGACACCTGGGTGAACGTCGCCGGCCTCACCGTCTACGGGCCGCTCTCGGCAATCGCCCAGGAGGACCACGAGCGGCTCATCCGGACGAACCTCTGGGGCACGGTGAACGGCTCCCTGATCGCGGTCGAGCATCTGCGCCGGCGCGGGGGAGCGCTCGTCAATGTCGGCAGCATCGCCTCCGACCTCGCCTTCCCATTCCAGGGCCTCTACGCGACCTCGAAACACGCGGTGAAGGGCTTCACCGACACGCTGCGCATGGAGCTGATCGCGGAGGATGCGCCGGTCACCGTGACGCTGATCAAGCCCGCTTCCATCGACACCCCGCTCCCCGACCGCGCCCGCAACTACATGGACCGGCGCCCGACCCTGCCGCCGCCGATCTACCCGCCGGAGGAGGTCGCCAACGCGATCCTTCATGCGGCAGAGCATGGCCAGCGCGACATCATCGTGGGTGGCGGCGGCAAGCTGTTCGTCATGGGCAAGGACTTCGCGCCCGGCGCCTACGACCGGTTGGCCTCCGCCATCATCGCGCTCCAGCAGCGATCCGAGCCGGCGGAGCATTCCGAGGGAGCCTTGCACGCTCCGCGCGGTGCCGGCGCGGTCAGGGGCTCGCCGCCGTTTCCCGTCATGCGATCGAGCGCCTATACCCGGGCGACCCTGCATCCGCTCGTGGCCATGGGCACCGTGGCGGGCCTCGCCGCCACCGCCGCCGTGATCCTCGGCCGCAAGTCTTTGCCCGGAAGACGATACTGAGGTGGCGTTGAGGATCGATGCCGAACCAAGCCGCGATGCAGCTCTCCCCGAAGCGTTGCCCCCGCCTGTGACGCGATGGGGGGCTGTGCCGCCGCGCCGCTTCCTCGACATCCCGGCCGGGCCGAGGATCGCCTACGTGGAAGCGGGGTCGGGGCCGGACCTGATCCTCGTCCACGGCGCAGTGATGACCCTGGACGACATGTGGCTCGGCCCGATGGAGGCGCTGTCGCGGCATTTCCGCGTGGTCGCCATCGACCGCCCCGGCCATGGCGAGAGCGAGCATATCCCCTTCAGCGATGCGTCGGTCTGGCGGCAGGCCGAGATCGTCCGTGAGGTCGCACGGGGCCTGGGGCTCCGGCGTCCGGTCCTCGTCGGCCATTCCTTCGGCGGGGCCGTCTGCCTCGCCTTCGGCATGGCCTATCCCGACGAGGCGGGCGGCGTGGTCGCCATCTCACCCATCTGCTTTCCCGAGCCTCGCCTCGAGCAGGTCCTGTTCGGGCCGCGCGCCAGCCCGATGGGCGGGGACGCGCTGTCCAGGATGCTCGCCGGAAGCGACGCTCTCCTGATGCCGTTGCTGTGGCGGGCCATGTTCCTGCCGCAGCCGATGCCGGCGCGTTTCGCCGCCGAATTCCCCTTCGGCCTCGCGGGCCAGTCCCGGCGCCTCGTCGCCGATGGCGAGAACGCCAACATGCTGTGGAGCGACCTCTCCCGCAGCGCGCTCGGCTACGCCACCTGCCGCGTGCCCGTGGCCATCCTGTGCGGCAGCGCCGACATCGTCACCAACCCGCTGATGCACGGGCGCCAAGCCGCGCGCCTGATCCCGGACGCGACCTTCCGATGGCTGCATGGCCTCGGCCACATGCTGCACCATTTCGAGGTCGACGCGGTGGTGGAGGCGGCGCTGGACATCCAGCGCAGACGTGAAGACGAGGCGTGAACGGTGCCGCTGGGGAGCGTTGCTCGTTTATCGGATCTCCGCCGCGACCGTCTCCCGGTCGAGGGCGTCGAGGTACGGCGCGGCCGCTTTCTCCGCCGCCGCCTCGATGGCGCGGTAATCGCGGACCAGAACCGTCCCGAAGGCCGTGAGCCGCGCGCCGCCGCCGCTCCTGCCGCCGATCTGCGCTTCGACCACCGGTCGGCCGAAGCCGGTGTTCACCGCTTCGATCAGCGTCCAGGCGCGCCGGTATGACATGCCGAGGGCCCGGCCCGCCGCGGAGATCGAACCGTGCTCGGCGACCATTTCGAGGAGGCGGATCTTGCCGGGTCCGAGGCGGTTCCCGGGGCCGAGATCGATCCGGATGCTCAACGTCGCCATCTCACCGCCCCTCGCCGCGCCACACCCTGGAATCGTTCCGGTGAGGATCGACGATAGGCCGGGCCGTCGGGCGATCAATCCTTGAGCGACCGGTATGTTCAGATGTATATAGCGGCATGCCGGGACTTTCGTCGATGACGAGGTCGGGCGAGGATGGGGCGGGGTGGCACCGGGCCGCCTCGGCCAGCAGATCGCGGAGATACGAGCATGTTCACCTGCACCGGCTACGCATCCACCAGCGCGGAAGCGCCGCTCTCGCCCTTCACCTTCCAGCGTCGCGACCCGGGCCCCTCCGATATCGAGATCGAGATTCTGTATTGCGGCGTCTGCCATTCGGACCTGCACACCGCCCGCAACGAATGGGGCGGCACGCTCTACCCCTGCGTTCCCGGCCACGAGATCGTCGGCCGGGTGACGCGGGTCGGCGCGGAGGTCTCGGCCTTCAAGGCGGGCGACCTCGCCGGCGTCGGCTGCATGGTCGCCTCCTGTCGCGAATGCGACAGCTGCAAAGAAGGGCTGGAGCAGTATTGCGTGCCCGGCTTCACCGGCACCTATAACGGCCCCGAGCCGCAGACCGGCGGACACACGTTCGGCGGCTATTCGAGCCATATCGTGGTCGACGGCCACTTCGTGCTGCGCATCCCCGAAAACCTGGATCTCGCCGCCGTCGCCCCCCTTCTCTGCGCGGGCATCACCACCTATTCGCCCCTGCGCCACTGGGGCGTGAAGGCCGGGCAGAAGGTCGGCGTGGTGGGGCTCGGCGGCCTCGGCCATATGGGCGTCAAGCTCGCCCACGCCATGGGCGCGCATGTGGTCCTGTTCACCACCTCGCCCGGCAAGGAGGCCGATGCCCGGCGGCTCGGCGCCTCCGAGGTGGTGATCTCGAAGGATCCCGACGCCATGGCGGCACAGGGCGAGACCTTCGACTTCATCCTCGACACCGTGGCGGCCGACCACGACATCAACGCCTATCTCGGCCTGCTCAAGCGCGAGGGCACCCTCGTGCAGGTGGGCGCTCCGGAGAAGCCGCTCTCGGTCAACGTGTTCAGCGTGATCTGGCGGCGGCGCAACTTCGCCGGCTCGCTCATCGGCGGCATCGCCGAGACGCAGGAGATGCTCGATTTCTGCGCCGCGCACGGAATCACCTCCGACATCGAGATCATCCCCATCGACCAGATCGAGACGGCCTATGGCCGCATGCTCAAGAGCGACGTGAAATACCGCTTCGTCATCGACATGGCGTCCCTGCCCAAAGCCGCCTGACGATCCGTCCCTGCCTGTCTTCGGGAAGCTCCCCTTCATGCGCCACGCCTTCCGTGCCCTCGTGCTCGCCGGTCTCGTCGTTCTGGCGCCTGCCGCCGGGGCGGCCGAGACGGCCACGGTCTTCGCCGCCGCGAGCCTGAAGAACGCCCTCGACAATGCCGGCAAGGCCTTCACCGCCAGGAGCGGCGTCGAGGTGAAGGCGAGCTATGCCGCCTCCTCGGCCCTGGCGCGGCAGATCGAATCCGGTGCCCCGGCCGATCTGTTCGCCTCGGCCGATCTCGAATGGATGGATTATCTCGGCAAGAAGACCCTGATCCGCGCCGAGAGCCGGGTGAACCTGCTCGGCAACCGCATCGTCGTCATCGCGCCGAAGGGTGCCGCGGCCGCCGACGTGCCGTTCACGGCGGAGGGCTTCGCCGCCGCGCTCGGACCCGACGGTCGTCTCGCCACCGGAGAGGTCAATTCGGTGCCCATCGGCAAATACGCGAAAGCCGCCTTCGAGACGCTCGGCCTGTGGGGAGGCCTGCAGCCGCGCCTCGCCCAGGCCGACAACGTGCGGGCCGCTCTGCTTCTGGTCTCGCGCGGGGAGGCGCCGCTGGGCGTGGTCTACGAGAGCGATGCCAAGTCCGATCCGGGGGTGAAGGTGGTGGGCGTGTTTCCGGCGGACAGCCATCCCCCGGTGGTGTACCCGTTCGCCGTCACGGCCGAGGCCAGGGGAGAGGGGGCCGCCAAGTTCCTCGACTTCCTGAAGAGCGCCGAGGCGAGGCCCTTCTTCGAGGCCCAAGGCTTCACCATCCTCGGCCCCAATTCCGCACGGTAAAAGGGAAACACCATGAAGATCAGCGCGCGCAACACCCTCAAGGGCAAGATCGTCGCCGTCGAGAAGGGCGCCACCACCGCCCATGTGAAGATCGAGATCGCCGACGGCACCGTCGTCACCGCCTCGATCACCAACGAGTCGGTGGATGCGCTCGGCCTCACCGTGGGCGGCGAGGCCTATGCCGTCGTCAAATCCTCCGACGTGATGATCGCCGTCGACTGAACGAGCCAACCCGCCTCATCCTGGCCGGCACCTTCGTTCCGAAGGAAGAGGCGGTCCCCCGCAGGGGCGGGGGAGGGGAGGTGACGCCGTGGCCTTGAACTTCACCCGGATGGGACCTGCCACCTGGGTCGCGCGGATCGACCATATCACCCTCTACCTCGGCGACGAGGACGGCGCGGTGGACCGCGCCCAGGCCGATCTGGCGGCCAAGGTCGCCGCCTCGCTCCCGGCCGTGCGGGACGCGGCCTCGGCCTATCTCGACCTGTTCGTGGACAGGACGAAAGCCTGCGGCCGCGCGGACGAGCCCTGGTGGCTGGACGAGATCGAGTTCCGCGACCCCGCCGGGGAGGAGGGTACCGCCTACGCGCTCCATTTCACCCTGGCCGGCGACGATGGCGGGCTGTGGACGGTCGAGATGCGGGCCTTCGAGGACGAGCACCGGCCGTTCCGGTTCGAGCGACGGCAGGGGTAGGGGCGGGCCTGTCAACCCCGACAGCCCGCGCTTCGGCTAATCCTCGGCGGTCTTGGCCGCGTTCCGCCGGGCGATGAGCCATGTCCCGCCTTCGCCGAGGGCGATGGCGAGGAAGCCGCCGACCCAGAGCGGGACGAGATGCGGACCGAGGGTGTCGCGGAAGGCGAACAGGCCGACGAGGCCGATGGTCGTGGCCGTCGATCCCGCCAGGGTCAGGATCTTCAGCGCCAGCATGGCGATCAGGACGTTCATCGGGCCTCCGTTCGACGAGGATACGACGGGCGGCATCCATGGGCAGATGGACGACACGGCCCGCCCGACATTCCGAGGGGTGGGACTTCCCAAAGTGCAGGACCATGGCCCGTCCGCTCTGTCCAGGCCGGAGCGGCGCGCCGGCGTTAGAGAAGCACGAGGCTGAAACCGCGGAAGAGAGTCCCGGCCGGTGGCAGGCGGGCCAATGTGAGGGAAGGAACGGTCTCTTCCCCTCTCGCCCCTGCCGCCGAAGACTTTGTGTCGATCGATCTCGAAAATCGAAATTCCATTTCGTTGACATGGGTGGCGCGTGTCTCATGATACGGATGTCATCTTGATCAGTCGCCAGGCGGCCTAGTCGAGGGCCGGAACAGACTTCATCGTCGATGGAACTGTAGTTCCGATCATTCCGCTCGATGCCGGGATCACGCCGCTTCTGCGAAGCGGTGACCGATATCCCTTGGCCGATATCCCTTGGCCGATGCCCCGCCCCGTTCCCTTTCCCGGAGCCACCCCATGTCGAACCAGAACACGCCGAACTCGCCCCGGCCCGCCTCGCTTCACCCCGAGACGCTCGCCCTGCATGCGGGCTGGCGCGCCGATCCGACCACGGGCTCGGTGGCGGTGCCGATCCACCAGACCACCTCGTTCCAGTTCCGCGACACGGCCCATGCCGAGAACCTGTTCGCCCTGAAGGAACTCGGCCACCTCTATACCCGCGTGACCAATCCCACCGTTGACGTGCTGGAGCAGCGCCTCGCCGCCCTCGAAGGCGGGGCGGCGGCGCTGGCCCTGGCCTCGGGCCAGGCGGCCTCCGCCCTGTCGGTGCAGAACCTCGCGCGGGTCGGCGACAACATCGTCGCCTCCACCGACCTCTATGGCGGCACCTGGAACCTCTTCGCCAACACGCTGGCCGAGCAGGGAATCGAGGTCCGTTTCGTCGATCCGGCCGACCCGGAGAATTTCCGCCGCGCCACCGACGATCGCACCCGCGCCTATTACGGCGAGACGCTGGCCAACCCGAAACTCGCGGTCTTCCCCATCGCGGAGGTGGCCGAGATCGGCCGGGGCTTCGGCATCCCGCTCATCGTCGACAACACTGCCGCGCCGCTCCTGGCGCGCCCGTTCGACCATGGCGCGGCCATCGTGGTCTATTCCACCACCAAGTATCTCGGCGGCCACGGCATCGCCATCGGCGGGGCGATCATCGATGGCGGGCGGTTCGACTGGGCGGCCAACCCCCAGCGCCAGCCCGCCCTCAACACCCCCGATCCGAGCTATCACGGCGCGGTCTGGACCGAGGCGGCCAAGCCCCTCGGGCCCATCGCCTACATCCTGCGCGCCCGGGTCCGGCTGCTGCGCGACCTCGGCCCGTCGGTCTCGCCGTTCAACGCCTTCCTGACCCTGCAGGGGCTGGAGACCCTGGCCCTGCGCATCGAACGCCACAGCCGCAACGCGCAGGCCGTGGTCGATTACCTCGCGGCCCGGCCGGAGATCGAGCGGGTCATCCACCCCTCGCATGCCACCGGCAAGGCGCGCGAGCGGGCGGAACGCTACCTCAAGGGCGGCTATGGCGGCCTCGTCGGGTTCGAGCTCGCCGCCGGGCGCGAGGCCGGCCGTCGCTTCATCGAGGCCCTGTCGCTGTTCTATCACGTGGCCAATATCGGCGATGCCCGCAGCCTCGCCATCCATCCGGCCACCACCACCCACGCGCAGCTCACGCCCGAGGACCAGCGCGCCACCGGCGTGTCCGACGGCTATGTCCGCCTCTCCATCGGCCTCGAGCACATCGACGACATCCTGGCCGATCTCGACCAGGCCCTGGCCTCGGTCGGGTCCTTCGCGAAGGCCGCCTGACCGTGGCGGCCTCCCCGCTGGCTTCGTGGGCGGCACCGGAATCCTCTGCTCCCGCCGCCTCGATCCCCCGTCTCGACCTGCGCCGGCTGGATGCCGGGCCGGCCGAGCGGGAGGCCTTCCTGGCCGAACTGCGTGATGCCGCCCGCGATGTCGGCTTCTTCCACCTCGTCGGCCACGGCATTCCGGCGGCGGAGATCACGCAGGTCCAGGCCCTGGCCCGGCGCTTCTTCGCCCTGCCTCTCCCGGAGAAGCAGGCGGTGGCGATGGTGCGCTCACCGCATTTTCGCGGCTACACGGCGGCCGGCCGCGAGATCACGCGGGGCGCGCCGGATTGGCGCGAGCAATTCGATGTCGGCGCCGAGCGCGAAGTCCTTCCGCAGACCGCTGCCTCGCCCCCCTGGAGCCGGCTGCAGGGGCCCAACCAATGGCCGGTCGGACTGCCCGACCTCCGCGTCGGCCTGCTGCGCTGGCAGGCGGCGGTGACGCAGCTCGGCATCCGCCTGCTGCGCGCCTTCGCCCTCGCCTTGGGCCAGCCCGAGGACGTGTTCGCCCCGATCTATGAGGGCGCGCCGAACCAGCACATCAAGATCATCCGCTATCCCGGCCGCGAGGCCACGCAGGGAGAGCAGGGCGTCGGCGCCCACAAGGACAGCGGCTTCCTCACCCTCCTGGTCCAGGACGGGCAGAGCGGCCTCGAAGTCGATGGGCCTGACGGTTGGATCGCGGCCGAGCCGGTGGAGGGGAGCTTCGTCGTCAATATCGGCGAACTGCTCGAACTCGCCTCCAACGGCTACCTGCGGGCCACGATCCACCGGGTCGTCACCCCGCCGGCGGGGCGCGACCGCCTCTCCGTCGCGTTCTTCCTCGGCGCCCGCCACGACGCCACGGTGCCCCTCCTCGCCCTGCCGCCCGACCTCGCTTCGGAGGCGCGCGGGCCGGCGAGCGACCCCGACAACCCGCTCTTCCACGAGGTCGGCCGCAACTACCTCAAGGGCCGCCTGCGCTCCCATCCCGACGTGGCGGCGCGGTTCTACGGCGATCTCGCCGAAACGGCCCCCGCATGATCGGCGCTGCGTGGAAAGCCGTCTCCGATCTGCTTCGCGCGCCGCCGTCGCTTGGCGGGGTTTGCTTTGCCAGGCTTCGGCCCGGTGAGATCCTGCACGGGATCCCGGACGCTGCCCATCTCGGCGGGGTCGCCGCCATGTTCAGCCACGTCGTCTTCCGCACCGAGGTTTCCGAACCATGCTCGCCCCCTCCGCCGCCGAGCCCGACGCTTATCGAGAGGTCCGCACGGCCGACGACCGCTCTGCGGAGAGCTTCGACATAGGCACCCTCGCCCTTCTCCCGTCCCGCCGCTTCGCCATCCATGCAGGCCTGAGTGAGGCCGGCCGGCCCACGCCGCCGCTCCATCTCGGGTAGGGGGACTCCATGAGACGCGCCTTGTGGCCGATCCGCTCCCGCTCCCGCCGGATGCTGAAACGCAGGCTGCGGAGGGCGAGGGCGTTTCACCCGGCCCTGCTTCGCGAAAGAAATCGGCTCGCAGCCGATCCGTCTGCCGACGAAACAACTTCGGATTAGATGCGTGCCGCTCAGAGTCTTTTTTGATCGGATGTCTCAGCGGATGCCCATGCCAAAGTCGATCGTCTGCCAAAGTCGATCATCCAAGCAGACCTCCTCATCCTGAGGCGCCCGCGTCAGCGGGCCTCGAAGGAGGCCTCCAGTTGTCGCGCGATCCCTGGAGCCCTCCTTCGAGGCCGCTACGCGGCACCTCAGGATGAGGTAACGCCCTGGACAACAACTCAAACAAGCTCTCAGCCGGGCGCGCCCGCCGCCGGGATCGCCGCGATGCCGGCCGAGGCGGCCCAGGCGGTGAGGTCGGATTTCCGGATCGCCGCCGCCATCAGGTCGGGGAACAGGTCCGGCGTGCAGGCGAAGGCGGGCACACCCAAGGCGGCGAGCCGGCCCGCCAGCGCTCGGTCGTAGGACGGCGCGCCCTCGTCGGACAGGGCCAGCAGCGCCACCACCTGCACGCCCGACGCCACCATCCGCTGCGCGCGCGCCAGGAGCCCGGCCTCGACGCCGCCCTCGTAGAGGTCGGAGATCAGGACCAGGATCGTGTCCTCGGGCCGGGTGATGCGGGATTCGCAATAGCCCATTGCCCGGTTGATGTCGGTGCCGCCGCCGAGCTGGACCGAGAAGAGCACCTCCACCGGGTCTTCCAACTCGTCGGAGAGGTCGACCACCTCGGTGTCGAACACGACGAGACGGGTGGTCACCGCCGGCAGCGAGGCCATCACCGCGCCGAAGATGCTCGAATAGACGACCGAACTCGCCATCGAGCCGGATTGGTCGATGCACAGGATCACGTCCTTGAGGCTGGCGCGCTGGCGCCGGCCGTGGCCGAACCGGGTCTCGGGGATGATGGTGCGGTACTCGGCCTGGTAATGGCGCAGGTTGGCCCGGATGGTCCGGTTCCAGTCGATCTCCGTGTGGCGCGGGCGCCGGTTCACGCTGGCGCGATCGATGGCCCCGGTCACCGCCTGGCGCAGGGGCTCTTCGAGCTTGCGCATCAGGGCCTCCACGACCTTGCGCACCACGAGGCGGGCGGTGTCCTTGGTCTTGCCGCCCAGCAGCCCGCGCATGGAGATCAGGGTCGAGACGAGGGCGACGTCGGGGACCACCGCCTCCAGCATTTCGGGCTCGGTGAGCATGCGCTTGAGGTCGAGGCGCTCGAAGGCGTCGCGCTGCATCACCTGCACCACGGAGGCCGGGAAATAATCGCGGATGTCGCCGAGCCAGCGCGGCACGGAGGGGGACGAGGCGCCGAGCCCACCCTTCCGGTCGGAATCGTAGAGGGCGCCGAGCGCCCGGTCGATGCCGACATCGCGGCCCGACAGGCCGCAGCCGGTGCCGTCCGCCGCGCCCCCGCCGAGGACGAGGCGCCAGCGGCGCAGGCGCTCGGTGTCGCTCATGGCATGCCCTCCGTCGTCTCGCTCTCCACAGGCGCCAGGAGGAGGCGCAGGATCGGCAGCACCCTGGCGGCGCGTTCGGCATCGAGGGTGCGGCCCGATCCCTCTTCGTCGGAAACACCCGTCCCATGGCGGTTCAAAGCCTCGCCGATGGCGCGTCGCTCGCCCTGCGAGATCGTCGCGAAGGTGCGTCGCAGCAGGGGGAGCAATTCGGCAAAGAGCGTCCCGTCGAGGCCGGCGAGCCATTCGTCGATGACCGCGAGCAGGGTGCCGCCATGGATCAAGGCCGTGCCGCTCTCCTCCAAAAACCCCTCGATCCAGGCGGCCGCCGCCATCGTGCCGGAGGCGCGGGACAGAGCGAGGCGAAGCCGGTCGCCGGCCTGTTCCGCATCGAGGGCCCGATCATCGAACAGCAGTCGCACGGCGCGTCCGACGACGCGGCCATGCACATGGCTCTGGTCGGCAAGGCCGCGAAGGGCCTCCTGCCAGACGGCCTTCAGGTCGGGCTCCTCCAGGAGGGAGATCGCTGCGTGGACGCCGACGATCCGCGCCTTGGCCGCACTCGCTGCGTCGTCGTCGAGGCTCTGGCAGGCCGCCGTCAGTCCTGCGGCCGCCCGCGGCACGAGCCCGCGCACCACGCCGAGCACCGGCTCCGTATCGGAGGAGCGCACCGAGCCGTAGCGCGCCAGTTCGGCGAGCGGCGGCAACGCCTCCATCAGGTCGAACACGTCCGCCGAGACGGCGGCGCGGTCGTTGAGGGCGCGGATCACATCCTCCCCGGCTCCGGCGAGATCGGCGTCGAGGAGCGTGCCGATGAGGCCCGACAGTTCCGCGACGCGGGTCGCTTCGTGCGCCCGCCTGCGCACCCGGCTGGCGGCGGCCTCCGCCACCGTGCCGCCATCGGCCGAGGCGGCGACCAGATCCACCACCCATTCGGGCTGCCAGGACAGGAACCACGCCTCCTTGAAGGTGCCGCGCCCGCGCGCCTGCTGACGCCGGCCCCAGGGGATGCCGATGAGGTGGAGCCGGTTGAGGAAATGGCTGCGGGCGAGGTCGTTCTCCTTGCGCAGGTCGAGGACGAGGTCGCCCGCGACCGCCTCCGGCTTGAGGCGCAGGCTCTTGCAGGTCGCGGCGAAATCCGCCTCCACCGGCGTGCCGGGACTGTCCGGCGGGGTCGCGCCCAGGCGCTCGCCGATGACGAGCTTGCGTCGGATCAGCGCCATCGGGGCCGGATCGGCGAAGCACAGGGTCGCCTGCGCGGCCTCGTGCAGGTCGTCGAGGGAGGGGCGTGCCCGGCCCCGGAACCCGGCCAGCGCCTCGGCGAGGCGGGCAGCCTCGATCACGGAGGCCGGCGAGGCGTCGAGGTCTTCCGCGCGGAGCAGGGCCGCCGCGCGCGCGAGCCACCGGGCGGCGACGCGGCCCTCATGGTTCCATAGCGTGTCGTACCATTCGGGCGAGAGCACCCCGGCCCGGTAGCCGCTGGCGGTGGCGAGGCGCTCGTAGGACCAGGGCGCCCAGGCCGCGGCGACCTTGGTCCGGGGCAGCCCTTTCAAAGTCGCCGCATCGAGGCCGACCTGTCCCTTGGCATCGTGGCGCGCCAGCGCGGGGGCGTGCCAGGCGCCGCAGATCACGGCGATGCGGGCGAAACCCTCGCGCGCCGCCTTGCGGAGGCAGGTGCGCATATGCGCCTCGCGCGCCTCCTCGCGAAACACGTCCCCGTCGGCGTCCTGGCCGGGAGCGGTCTCCGCGCCCTCGCGCAGGGCCGTCATGGCCTCCTGGATCGCCGCGAACACGTCGCCGTCCTCGCCCGCGCGGCTCTCGACGAAGGCGTCCCACCAGCGCTCGCCATCGGGAAAACCCGCGACCTCGGCCAGTTCGCCGAGGGGATCGCGCCGCAGGGCGAGGGAGGGAGCTTCGCTTGCATCTTCGGACGCAGGCGCATCGAGCCCGGCCGGCGCCGTCTCGCCTTCGGGCGCCTCTCCCCTCGTTTCGAACCCGTCGGCGAGCTGGATCGCGTGCGGCAGGTCGATGAAGCGCAGGGTCGCCCCATGGTCGAGTCCATGCCGCATGGCCACCCATTCGGGCGAGAAGGCCGCGAAGGGGAAGAAGGCGCAGGTCTGCGGCCGGTCCGCCCGGTAGACGAGCAGGGCCACCGGCGGCGCCATCGCCGGGTCGGCGACGAGGGGGATCAGGGCGTCGGCATCCGGCGGCCCCTCGATGAGCAGGCAATCGGGCCGGAAGTCATCGAGGGCCGCGCGCAGCGAGCGGGCCGATCCCGGCCCGTGGTGGCGGATGCCGAAGATCCGAACCTCAGGCATCGCGGCCGGGGGTGGTGGGGCGAAGGCTCATGGCACGAACGGTCTCGTGGGTGGAATGATGAGGCAGCGAGGGACGGGCGCCGCCGAGTGAAGACGGGCCACGCCTCTCCCCGCTTGCGGGGAGAGGATCACAGGCACCTCGTCGTGCCTGTGATGAGCGGAGCGAGGGTGAGGGGGCGGCTCAGGATGAGGCACTTTCGGAATCGCCCCCTCACCCTCGGCTGCCGCCTCGCCGCGCCGACGACGGGGTCGTCGCGGCCCTCTCCCCGCGCGCGGGGACAGGGATGCTCACCCCGCGTCTCGACGCGCGGGTCACGCGCTCTCGCGGGCGGCGCGGTAGAAGTCCTTCCACTCCGACCGTTCCTTCACGACGGTTTCGAGATATTCGCGCCAGACGATGGCGTCCTGCACCGGATCCTTGATCACCGCGCCACTGATCCCGGAGACGAGGTCGTGGGCTGAGAGGTGGCCGTTGCCGAAATGGGCGGCCAGCGCCAGCCCGCTGCCGACGACGCTGATCGCCTCCGCCGTGGAGAGCGTGCCGGACGGCTGCTTGACCTTGCTCTTGCCGTCCGCGGTCACACCCTCCCGCAACTCGCGGAAGATGGTGACGACGCGGCGGATCTGGTCGGCGCCGGGCGGTTCGGCCGGGATCTCGAAGGCGCGCCCGAGGGCGGCCACGCGGGATTCGACGATGGCGATCTCGGCCTCGATCGTGGCCGGCGAGGGCAGCACCACGGTGTTGAAGCGGCGCTTCAACGCGCTCGACAATTCGTTGACGCCGCGATCCCGGTTGTTGGCGGTGGCGATGAGGTTGAAGCCCCGGGCGGCGGCGATCTCCTCGTTGAGTTCCGGGATCGGCAGGGTCTTCTCGGAAAGGATCGTGATGAAGCTGTCCTGCGTCTCGGAGGGGATGCGGGTCAGTTCCTCGACGCGGGCGATTCTGCCCTCCTCCATGGCGCGCACGATCGGGCTCGCCACCACGGCCTCGCGGCTCGGCCCCTTGGCCAGCAGCAGGGCGTAGTTCCAGCCGTAGCGGATCGATTCCTCGCTGGTGCCGGCGGTGCCCTGCACGATGAGGCGCGAGGTGCCGCAGATCGCCGCCGCCAGATGCTCGCTGACCCAGCTCTTGGCGGTGCCCGGCGTGCCGAGGAGGAGGAGCGCCCGGTCGGTGGCCAGCGTCGCCACCGCCACTTCCATCAGGCGCCGGTCGCCGATGTATTTCGGCGTGACCTCGAATCCGGATTCGAGCCGTCCGCCCATGAGGTAGGTGACGACGGCCTGTGGCGAGAGCAGCCAGTTCGGCGGGCGCGGCCTGTCATCGGCGCCGCGCAGCGCCTCCAGCTCCTCGGCGAAGGCATCCTCGGCGGCCCGGCGCAGCTGCGTCGTCTTGGTTCCGTTGGTCTGGCTCATGCCTCAGGCGAACTCCCGTCGGATGGTGGCGCGCAGCGCGAGGGTTTCGGCGAAACCCTCGATCTGCCGGCGCAGGTTGTCCTCGGCCTCGTCCGGCAGCCGGGCGAGGATGGCGGCGGCGGAGGCCGCATGGTCCTCGTCGGGCCAGGCCCGTTCGGCGAGGCGGGTGAGCAGGTAAGCGGAGGCGAGGTCCTTACGGTCGGATTGCGAGGTCCGCGTCACCGAGGCGAGCCAATCGAGGAGGGCCGCCGTGAAGGCCTCGGACAGGGAGGAGGGGGGCTGCCTCAGAAGGGTCAGGATCGTATCGATCTCCCCCTTGGCGAGCATCTGCGTCACCGTCGCCTCCCATTCCGCAGCGGGAAGCGACCGCACGGCGCTGGCCCAGGTCTCACGGAGGGCATCGCCCGGCTCGATGCCGGCGAGGCGCCCGGCGGCCGCCTCGCCCAGCACCGACACCATCGTCCGTACCCAGTCGAGGTCGCGCTCGCGGCGCGCGGCGGTGAGAAGGCCATCGACGATCTGGATCGGCCATTCGCTGCGCAGGGCCAGTTCGATCCAGAGCCTCGGCGGATGTTCGGCGAAGGCGTGGAGGGGAGCGGCGGCGATGACGCTCTCGAGCAGACCGGCCCTCGCGCCGCCGCGCCTCCGCTCGTAGGCGTTCGGCTCGATCCCGTCCCGGGCGAGCGTCGGCGATTCCTCCGGCAGCGTGACCACCAGAGTGTGTTTCGTCCCGCCGAGGAGCTTCTCGCTGCTCTCGACCACGAGGGCGGTTCGCGCCCGCGCCGCCATGCGGGAGGCGAGGAGCGACTGGGTGAGGCGCGGCAACAGACTCCTCGCCGCCGCGCGCACGCCGCCCGCGCGATCGTCCAGGCAGGTTTCGAGAAAGGGCGAATCCGCCTCCGATAGGCCGATCTCCAGGATGTGGACGAGGCGCTCACGCATGTCCGCCTTCTCGGCGCGGAACCCAGCCTCCAGTTCGGCGCGGGCTCCCGCCGGATCGCGCCGGCGGAAGTCGGCGAAGGCGGCGTGGCGCTCGGCGGGGCTCTCCTCCGGGCCGTCCGGGGCCGGAGTCGCCGCCTCGGCGCCTCGGGCGGAACAGGCCGCTTCCAGCCAGGCGAGCTCCTCGCCCGCGACCGCGTCGATGATCTCTTCCCACTCGCGCCGGTAGGGCGCGAGGGCCGGAAGCAGCCAGGGCGGCGCGCGCATCCCTGCTGCCGCGGCGAGCTCACACCACTCCTTCAGGCGGCCCCGCGCCTCTGTGCCCCCGGCGAGGAGCAGCCCGAGCCGCGCCGCCGCCGCAGGCGGGCAGGGCCGGCCCTTCGCCTCGTAGGGGGGCGCCGGCGTGAAGGCGCCGGGCGGAAAGCCGCTGCCGGCGAGATGGTGGATGCCCGCGACCGCGACCCGCGCCAGCAGGGCCATGCCCGGCTCCGCGCGCGGAAGCACGCCGGCGACCGTCTCGAGGTCGGCGGGGGCGGGAGAGCTGTCGGCCCCCAGCAGGACGGAGACGAGGGCCGACTCCCAATCGTCGGGGGCGGATGCGTCGAGGCTCATCAGGCCGCCCTCACCAGGATCGGCCGGGAATCCTGGGCGGGAACGGCGTAGAGGTGGCCGTCGGCCACCATGGCCAGGGGCGTGAGCGCGAACCCGTCATAGAGCCCGAAAAGATCGACAGGGCCGCCCGCCGCCACCGCCATCAGAGGGGGGAAATGTGCGGAATCGGCGAGGGTGAAACAGCCGGTGGCGTCACCCGCGCCCATGGCGCCATCCGCGAGATGTCCGAGGCGCAGGCCGGACAGCCTGACCGGCCAGCGGTCGATCCATGGCGCCCGCGCCAGGGCCTCGGCGAAACCGTCGAGGGCCTCGGCGACGCTCGTCGCGCCGGGCAGGGCGCCGGACTGCGCCGGTCCGGCACGCCCCTCGCGAAACACGGCCCTGAGCGGCGGATCGCCGGGATGGAAGGCGAGCGCGCCCGAGAAATCCTGCCCCGCCGCCGGGACCGGCGGCAGCGGCGAGCCGGAGGTGCCGTAATCGACCACCTGGGCCATGGCGCCACTCGTGCGTCCGGCGAGCCAGACGGTGCGGGCGGTGAGCTTGTCCTCGTCCTCCACCGCATGGGCGAGGACGGCCCACTCGTCGACGAGACCCGGACGTGCCGCCATCTCCTCGGCGGTCACGGGATAGCCGATGGCCGCGCGGACGCCCGCTGCCTGTTCGGGCGCGAGCCGGTCCAGACGCCGGGCGGCCCGGGCCAGCAGGGACAGGCGGCCGAGGGCGAGGGCAAGGGTCGCCTCCGGACGTGCGGCAGAGCCGGGCGCGGCCGCGACGAGGCCCGGCATGGCCCGGACCCTGCGGGCGAGGCCCGGGGCCTGTCCATCGACGAGGCGTCCCGCCATGCGGTCCCAGAAGGCATAGGGCTCGCGCCGCACCGTCGCGAGGCCGCGCCGCATCAGGTCGCCGAGCCAGAGGTCGAGTTCGCCGAGGGACGCCGAGACCTTGTCCTCGCGGGCCTGGCGGCGCTTGGCCTGCCCCTTCTCGTCGACGGGGGCGGAGGCTTGCTGGGACCGCGTTTCGGCCGAGACGGCGCGGCTCTCGCGGCCCCGGATCCAGGCGGCGACCCAATCCGGCGGTTCGGCCTCGGAGATCGGCGCGGCGGCATCCACCAGCATCAGGCCGATTGCGTGCTTGCAGGGAAATTTTCGGCTCGGGCAGGTGCATTTCGAGGCCGGACCGGAGAGATCGGCCACCGTGCGATAGGGGTTCGCTCCGCTTCCCTTGATCTCGCCCCAGACGACGTCGCCCGCCCGCCCGAGCCCGCTCCACTTGGCCGCCTTCGCCTGATCCTGCCCGGCCTTGCGGCTCGACGCATCGGGAGCGAGGTCGAGGATTTGCGCGGAGGTGAGGCTCATACGGCGATGGGATGGCGATTCCGAAGCGGGATGATTCGCCGAAGCCTAACCCGCCGAGGCGGCAATGCAAGCATAAATCGCCAGCTCAAATATCTATTAAGAAAATGCTGAGAAATTATATCGAATAACAAGCCTGCACAAATTTCAGACAAGGCTAAAACGTCAGAAATCATAGATTCTCATGGACCATGAGCGTGGTCGAAGTTTCGCTCATCCGCGATCGCCGGGCGCGCTGACATCGTTCGACCTCGACAGTTGCTCTCGTTATTCCGGTGGCACGCTCGCTCGATGGTCATCGGCACAGCAGGGATGGCAGTTCGGCGCCTCCCACGAAACTCCCGCTGCGGCTTTCTCATCGACAAGAGCGCGGACTTCTGCCCGGAGATGCCCTCGCCCAAGGCTGCCTGTGTCGCGAAGGGACTCATGTCCAGGGCACCCGGTCTCTCCGCCGGAGGGAGACCATTCCCCATGAGCCGCGACATATGAACCTATCGTCGGCCTTCGCGTTTACAGTCTTCGTGTCAGAGAGGGAGTTGGGATGCGCATCGAGGAATACCGCGAGCCCAGTTGGCCCAGGCCCCGTGCCACGGATCTGAACAGCGCATTGACCGAGACGACCCGGCGGCGTCTCGGCGAGGAATTGCAGGCCCTCTATGAGCCGGTCATCGACGAGCCGCTGGACCCACGCCTTGCCGAACTCATGAAGCAGCTTGAGGCGGATCGGGACCGGTAGGGGCGGGTCTGATCGAAGGATCGCGGGCGATCCACTCGGCGTGGCGAGGGGCGGATCGTAAAGACGAGCTGCTCGATCGTTCACCCCGAGCGGCCTTCGATCTCGGCGGGTCACTCCGCTGACTGATCCTGCCGATCGACCGTCGATCGTATAGGGCCGGCTGAGGACATCACGAGGATGGGGACGCGACGATCCCCGGCGTGGGTTCAATGAATGTCCAGACAGCCCATGTGCGACGGCAATGCCGGTCCGTCGCCCTGGAAATCAGGCGACTACAGTGATCGTCGAGTCATTGTAGAATGACTCTCGCCTTGTCTTACCGGTGGTCCGCCTCGCATTCATTCCGCGCCGTCGGTCGCATCGCCCCACTCCTGCGACACGATCTGCATAGCAGCCCGGCACGCGCGATGGGCGACGGGCGGAGCGAAGGGGAAGACGCCCTGCTCCAAGCGAGCCATCGGCACGCTATCAAGGCCATGCAGATGCGGGCCAAGAGGGCGGCACGTCTCGCTCAATATGGGCTGTCATAGCCCAAGGTTACGCGGCGCATTCCTCAGGCACCGCTACGGGCTCTGCCAGTCCTCGGGCATAAAGCTTGGCGACGGCTGCCCAGAAGCTGACCCCGTCTTCGCCTGGAGACATCTGTAAGCGGAGGTCGATGGCCTCCCTCGCCGCCTGCGCCATGGCGGTCAACTCGTCTTCGGCGGCTTCGAGCAACGACGGCATCGCGGCATCCTCATGCTGTGTCGCACCATGTGAAACGTCGGCATTGAACGAAACGATCCATCGGCTGCGCGAAGCGCGTCCGGCGGCCTCACAATTTGTGCGATAACCCAGAGGGTCGGATCAGGCACACCATAAGATAGTGCTTAATCGAGCCGCGCTTTTTCTATTCCTGGCGTCTCAGACCTCATTGTATCCCGGCCTTCGCAAAGGCATGCCTGCCAGCCATTGAGCTGAGCCTTGATTGTCGGATGGCAATCCGTGCTCGCCTCTCAAACGGATGTCAGGGTAGGCGTCTAGTGTAAATCCAGCCATGATATGTTTTATGTATTTCGTTAATTCTTCGCATTGAATTCGCTCTGAAACGGGAGTTTATACTATGAGTTATGCAGGATTGGCAATTTTTGACGACGATCGCATCAAAGAAGTGATTTTTTTGAGCAATAACGCCGATCCGAACTCAAACAAAGACGCGCCTCTCAAGGTGGGCTTCGCCGGCGGGTTCCTGGGCCTGTCCTTAGGGGGAGCCCCTTCGGTAAGATATACGTATCTAAGTGGTGGCGCCCAGGTCAATGTCGCCGATGGGGCCGGACCGTTAATTCTTGCCTATGACGACAGGACTGGCGATTCCGTTCTGCAGGGTGGTAAACTTGGTGACTTCCTATACGGCGGCTCGGGCAATGACGTCTTGAATGGCGGTGGCGGCGACGACACCTTGATAGGCAATCTGGGTACCAATATCATCCGAGGCGGTTCCGGAAACAATACCGCCAGTTATGTGGGATACAGCGGACCGAACGCTCCGGATACTTTGGGCGTTCAGGTCTTTCTTGACGAGCGCGAGGCCTACAACAGGGACGGCTTCGGATTTCATGACACGCTCATCGACATTCAGAATGTTGTCGGCACTCGTTTCCTCGATATCTTGGTCGGTGATGCGGGTGACAATATCCTGGAAGGTCTCAACGGCGCCGACGTCATCCGAGGTGGCGCAGGTAACGACACGTCGAGCTACGAGACGTCAGCCTTTTCTGTCGATGTGAACCTGACGACCAAGGTCAACGATGGTGGGGCGGCGTGGGGGGATATTCTCGAGAGCATCGAGAACGTTCGCGGAAGTGACTACGCGGATTCTCTGACGGGCGATGCAAAAGCCAATGTGCTCGAAGGCGGCGCGGAAGCCGACCAGCTTCTCGGCGCGGGTGGCAGCGACACGGCGAGCTACGAGCATTCTCTCTTCGGTGTGACCGTCAATCTGACGACGGGGGCCAATACCGGTGGCGACGCTGAAGGTGATATCCTGACCGATATCGAGAACCTTCGCGGCAGTCGATACGAAGACGTTCTGACAGGCGATGCGACGGCCAATGTGCTCGAAGGCGGCGCGAAAGCCGACCAGCTTTTCGGCGCGGGTGGCAGCGATACGGCGAGCTACGAGCATTCCCTCCTCGGTGTGACCGTCAATCTAGCGACGGGCTCCTACAGTGGCGGTGACGCGCAAGGCGATATCCTGACCAGTATCGAGAACCTTGCCGGCAGCCAGAACGCCGATACGCTGACGGGCGATGCGGCGGCCAACGTCCTCGCTGGCGGCGCGGGAAATGACCGGCTTTTCGGAGGTGAGGGCAACGATACCCTGCGCGGGGACGCTGGCTCCGACACGCTGGTCGGGGGAGTCGGCGACGATAGGCTGGTGGTTATCGAGGCGCCGACGCTGGTCCAGGGGGATGCCGGCAACGACAAACTCTTCCTTCAGGGGGCGGAAACCTTCACGTTCATCGACATGAACTTCAAGGAGGTCGAGGCGGTCTATGTGCGCGATTCGCTGACCCTCGATATGTCTGGTGTGAGCACGAAGGTCGCGATCACCGTACAGAATGCCGCAACGACGCTCGCTACGGTGACGGGCACCAAGGGCAACGACACCATCACGGCCGGTGCGGGTGACACGGTCCTTGACGGTAGCACCGGGAGCGACAAACTCTCTGCCGGCGCAGGGGCTGATACCTTCACTTTCAAAGCGAACTTTGGACGCGACAATGTCTATGGCTTCGAGTCAGGTGCAGACCATTTTGACGTGTCAGCCCTCGTCAACAGCTTCAATGACATCAACATCAGCGGACTGAATGGCGGAGCGAATACGCTCATCACATTCGAGGGCGCTGGGTCAGGCAACAAGATCATCCTTCATGATGTTGCCGCTTTGTCGCTGGATGCGAGCGATTTTGGGTTCCTCCTCACCTAAGTTCAGTTCCCATCCCCTAACCCGAGCCCGGCCGGATCACTCCGTGCCGGGCCTTTTTCTGGCGTGATGCCGGCCGCTGTGCGGCACGTCCCAACGGGCGCGCTCGGAGTCTCACCGGGGATCCGTCGAAGGTACCTGTGGACCTCGCCCGCCAGCGCCGGTGTTCGTCGTCGCGACGGTGAGCGGCCCAATCAGGCAGGTAGGGGCGCCGCAGAAACCACAGAATGACGGGGCGGCGTCCCCACTTCCGTAAACCGGTGCGGGCGAGAAGGCCCAACGATCTCAATGCGGAAATGGCATAAAAGGAAATGGTGCCCAGGGACGGAGTCGAACCGCCGACACTGCGATTTTCAGTCGCATGCTCTACCAACTGAGCTACCTGGGCCTCCGCCGAAGCGCTTGGCGCCGTCGACTGGAGCGGGGGTATAGTGAGGTCGTGGGGCCCTGTCCAGCCTCCTTCTCACGCATCCTGCAATCGGATCGATTCAACCGATGTCCCCTCCGGCCCCGCATCCTCCACAAGACCAGACGATGCAGGCGGTGAGTTGCGAGGATGAGGGGGTCTGCTTGGGAAAATGGACCTTGGCGGATGACCGACTTTGGTATGCGCCGCCGCCGAGAGGTCCCATCGAAGGGCTCTCAGGCGGGCTCGGCGTCGAGCCGCCGCGATCTGCGGATGGGCGCGAGGTCGCGAAGGGCGTCGTGGTGGAGGAGAAGGACGCCGGTGGCGCCCGACAGCCTGCGCGCGGCGGGGGTGAAGCCGGCATTGGAGACGACGGCCGCCATGTCCGCCTGCCAGTAGCGCGCCGCCGCCGAGGCCTCCTGCACCGCCGCGTTGCCCACGGGCTTCGTGTAGCGCTTGCACTGGAGCACGAGGCGGATGCCTGAGCGCTCGGCGACCACGTCGGCCCCCTGGTCGCCGCTGGCCTTCGTCTGGCGCGCCGTCCAGCCCGCCTCGCGCAGGGCCTCGGCGCAGAAGCGCTCGTAGGCGATGCCGTCCTCCGGCGCCTCGTCCTCGTCCGGCAGATCGACGGAGAGAGCGACATCGTCCACGATGTCGAGGACCGTCTGCCAGCGGGTATCGGCGAGATCGGTGAACCCCCTGGCGTCGAGATGCGGCAGGATCGTCCGCTCGGCGAAGTAATCCCGCTCGCGCAGCCAGCCGTCGTCGATCCGGTTGCCGTAGGCGTCTTCGAAACATTCCTGGCGGCGGCGCAGAGCAAGGGTCTCGGCATGGGTGCGCGCGAGCCGGCGGACCGTCCGCCTGAAACGCGCGGGCCTGTCGAGGCGATGCAGCAGGATCAGGCCAAGGCAGAGGCCGGTTGCGGCCAGGGCGGGTAGTCCGAACCAGAAGGCGAAGCCGCCGCCGACGATCGTGGTCCAGAACAGGCGCGCGACGAGGCTCGATCGACCGGACATGCGCATCCCTTCCCGCCTTCGGGGCGGCCGCACCGGCCGCCTGTTTTCCGAGAATGCAGGGAGGGCCTTGCGACAGGCCTAACGGCACGGCGGCGAAAGACCGCCGGATGGACCACGATCGTCTCGCGGCATGACCAGGGACGGCGCGTCCTCAGTCTCTCTCAAAGAGATCCGGTGTGATTCCCGGTCCTATCGGGCACAGATCTTGTCGTCCCGCCGGCGTTCGACAGACATCATGTCCCGATATCGGGATATCCTATTATATAGGATAGATAGGAATGAGTTTCATTCAAATGTATCGCGAAATTAGGCTCGGTTTTTTCGATAAATCGAACAACGGGCGCGGGTATGGTCGGTTGTCGTGACGAGCCGGACAGTCACCGGCGCCACAACTCTCCTGTGGATAGGTTCGCGGCTGCGGCTGTTTCGCCCCGAAGGTGCTTTGGGCACCTTGGTTCGATGCCTGTCCGAGGAGGTCCCGATCGTCGCGAGACATGTCGAGCGGCTTGGGATCGTTGATCCAGCGAGAATGGGTCATTCCATCCGCTCGTCACACGCACGGCTTTGCTTCACTTGCCTTGGACGAAGCGCTCCGGAAACCGAAGCGCGTCCTGGTGGCTCCGTCGTGGCCGTCGCCTCGCCCCTCGAAGTCTCGCCCCCGGAAGTCTCGTATCCCGGGGTGAGGTTGCGCCTCGGTGAGGCGAGCCACAGACTCGTCGGGCTCAGGAGGCGTTGGTGGCCGTGCGAGGGCGACGACCGCGCGGCGCGGGTGTCGGCGGTGCCTCGACGACGGGTGCCTTCACGCGGGATTTCCTGCGCTGCTGGCCGAGCCCCATGTTCTTCGCCAGTTCCGACCGTGCGGCCGCATAGTTCGGAGCAACCATCGGATAGTCGCTCGGAAGGTTCCATTTTGCCCGATATTCTTCGGGCGTCATGGAATAGCGCGTCCGAAGGTGGCGCTTCAGCGATTTGAACTTCTTGCCGTCTTCGAGGCAGATGACGAAATCCGGCGTGATCGAGCGTTTGATCGACACGGCCGGGGTCAGCGGCTCGGCCTTTTCCGGCGTCTTCGCCGTCGTCAGACTGCCCAGGGTCGTATGAACCGATGCGATGAGGGCCGGAATATCCGAAACCGGCACGGAATTGTTGCTGACGAATGCCGAGACGATATCCGCCGTAAGCTCAATATAATCCGCCACGAAGTCGTTTTCGATTTCCACGCGCACCCCCGAAAGTAGGACAGCCTTAGACCGCTGCCAGGCGCCGATGGAGCCTGGCCGAAAGGTCTTGTCTTCAGATTGAATTGACTAGGCAGTTAGTATGATAGCCATTAACAAAGCGCAAGAGGCTTTGGCAAGACCAGGGTAACCGCAACAATTTGAAGGAAGCTTCTGGTGTGCTGCGGGAGCTTTCGGCATCTGAGGAATGGCCGACGATCTTTGCGTGAGGGGAGACTTTTTTAACTCCCTAGGCTGGAAAAAAAATCGAACTGAACAGAGGTTTCAAAAGTTATTTGTGAAACTGGAACCTTTATGCTAGTTGGTGAGCTCTTTTAGCTCACGCTCGCAACTTCAGATGCGCGATGCGGTAAAAAACTACACGGTGCATCGGCTCGCACATGCGGTGCCCGACGCGGCCGGCGGGGCGGCCGAATGACCGCGCCGGGAAGAAAATTTTCTGGAAAACCCGATGTCGGGAGGCCGGTCACGGCCTCCGAGGGCGCGTGCCGAGCAACCTCTACGTAATCATCGCGGCCCGAGCCCTTGGACGTAGGGGCGAACTCAAGGCGTTTCTGTGCGGCTCCGTGGCCCATAGTTTTCGAAGCGCCTGATCGTTCGCGCGATCTCGGCGTCGGACAGTATGACCGGCTTCCCGACCTGGAGGGCGACGGCGTATTGGCGGCACAGGGCCTCCATCTCTACCGCCAGCCACAAGGCCTTGCCGAGATTACTGCCGATCGCGATCATGCCATGGTTGGCCAGGAGGCAGCCGAGGCGGTCGTCGAGGGCGGCCACCGCCGCGACCGACAGGTCCTCGGTTCCATAGGGAGCATAGGGCGCGCAGCGTATCGTCGGGCCGCCGGCGGCCGCGATCATGTAATGGACGGCGGGAATCTCGGTGCCGCACATGGCGAAGGCGGTGCAATAGGTCGGATGGGCGTGCACGACGGCATCGATCTCGGGCCGCCGCCGCAGGATGTCGCGATGGAAGCGCCATTCGGAGGAGGGGGCGAGGGCATGGCCGTGCTCCCCCTCCATGCTCATCGGCACGATGTCCTCCGGGCGCAGCGCATCGGCCGGGATGCCCGAGGGTGTCATGAGAAAGCCGTCGCCGTGGCGTACCGAGACGTTCCCGGCGGTGCCCTGGCTCAGGCCCAGGGTGATGAGGGAGCGCATCGCCTCGACGATCGCGCAGGAAATCTCGTAAGCTGTGGGTTCTGACATGTGGTTCCCCCGGTCGAGAGTGATCCGCGCCCTATACCTTGCCGTTCGGCGCGATGTCGCACGCCGTCGCCCCGGTCCGATCGAAGGTTACGCCAGTCCATGAGCACCTATCGCTTCGAGGCGTTGCTCGCCCCGCGGGCGATCGCGGTCGTCGGCCTCGGCCAAGGCGCGGTCGGCCAGGCCGTGGTCGGCAACCTGGGGAAGGCCGGGTTCGCCGGCCCCGTCCATCTCATCGGCGAGGCGGGCCTTCCCACCCTCGACGACCTGCCCGAAACGCCGGATCTCGTGGTGATCGTGGCCCAGGCCGCGGAGGTGGAGGGCTGGGTGGAGAAGGCGGGGCTGCGCGGTGCCGCCGTGGCCGTCATCCTGACCGCCGATCTGCCGGACGATCTCTGCGAGGCGGTGCGCAACCGGGCCCGGCAATGGGGCATGCGTCTTCTCGGCCCCAACAGCATGGGCCTGACCGTGCCGCGCGCGCAGCTCGATGCCAGCCTGTTCGCGGCGGCGCCCAAGGCGGGCGATCTCGCCCTCATTTCGCAATCGGGCACGGTGGCGGCGGGCATCGTCGCCTGGGCCGCGCATCGCGATGTGGGATTCTCGGCCATCCTGTCCCTCGGCACCGCCTGCGACATCGATATCGCCGATTGCCTCGACCATTTCGCCGCCGACATCCACACCCGCGCGATCCTGCTGTCGCTGAACGTGATTCCCAACGCGCGCAAGTTCATGTCGGCGGCCCGCGCCGCCGCCCGCGCCAAGCCGGTCCTGGTGCTGCGCACGGGGCGCCACGCGGCTCCCCTGCGCCACACCGTTACCCATACCGGCGCCCTCGCCCGGCCGGATGCGGTCTACGAGGCGGCGTTCCGGCGGGCGGGGTTGCTGAGCGTCGACGGGCTCGACGCCATGTTCTCGGCGGTGGAGACGCTGGGCCGGCAGCGCCCCTTTCCCGGCCAGCGCCTCGCCATCCTGGGGAACGGCGAGGGCATCGGGGCGCTCGCCGCCGACAGGCTCGCGGACCGGGGCGGCACGCTGGCCGCGGCGGGGCTCGGCGGCAACCCCACCGATCTCGGCGTCGAGGCCGATGCGAAAGCCTATGCCGACGCCCTCAGGCCCCTTCTCGCCGATCCCGCCAACGACGCCGTGCTGGCCATCCACGTGCCCACCGCCCGCTCCGACAGCGCCGGCGTCGCCGCGGCCATCGCCGACACGGTGAGCACGGCCCGGCGCAAGGGCGGACGGCGCAAGCCCGTCTTCGCGGTTACGGTGGGCGACGACGGAGAGGCCGGCGCGGTGCTCGCCGCCGCCGGCATCCCGCGCTTCGCCACGGACGCCGACGCCGTGGAAGGCTTCATGCACCTCGTCCGCTACCGCGAGGCGCAGGACGACCTGATGCGCACGCCGGATTCCCTGCCGCGCGAATTCTCCCCCGATGTGGAGGCCGCCCGCGCCATCGTGGTGGCCGCCATTGAGGCGGGGGAGACCTGGCTCGATCCCCATGCCGTGGCGAGCCTCCTGGCCGCCTACCGCATCGACAGCGTGCCGCTGACGCTCGCCCCCGACATCGATGCCGCCGCGGCGGCGGCCTGGCCCATCATCGCCGAGGGCGGCGCGGTGGCGCTGAAGGTGGTCTCACCGGACATCGTCCACAAATCCGATGTCGGCGGGGTGCGCCTGGACCTCACCAGCGAGGCCGATGTGCGCGCCGCCGCCGCCGACATCCTCACCCGTGCCCGGCGCCAGCGGCCGGATGCGCGGATCATGGGGTTCGCGGTCCAACCCATGGTGCGCAAGGGCAAGCGCCGCGAGCTCATCGCCGGGCTCGCCGAGGATCCCGTCTTCGGTCCGGTGGTGGTGTTCGGGCGGGGCGGCGTCGCCGTGGAGGTCATCGACGACCGGGCGCTGAGCCTGCCTCCCCTCGACCTCCGGCTCGCCAGCGAGCTCATCGACCGCACCCGCGTGGCGCGGCGGCTGGCCGCTTATCGCGACGTCCCGGCGGTGGACCGGAGGGCGCTCGGCCTCGTCCTCGTCAAGCTCGCCCAGCTCTCCGCCGACCTGCCGGAGGTGCGCGAGCTCGACATCAATCCCCTGCTCGCCGATGCCAACGGTGTGCTAGCCCTGGACGCCCGCGTGCTGGTCGGCCCGGCCCCGGAGCGGCGCGGCGGCACCCGCAATCCGCGCTTCGCCATCCGCCCCTATCCGGTGGAATGGGAGCGCAACCTCGTCCTGAAGCGCGAGAAGGTCACCGTGCGCCCGGTGCGGCCGGAGGACGAGGGGCTGTTCAAGAGCTTCTTCGAGCAGGTCAGCGCCGAGGATCTGCGCCTGCGCTTCTTCATGCCGGTCCGCGACTTCAACCACGCCTTCCTGGCCCGGCTGACGCAGCTCGATTACGCCCGCGCCATCGCCTTCGTCGCCATCGACGCGCAGACGGCGTCGATGCTCGGCGCGGTTCGCCTCCATGCCGATGCCAACCACGAGAGCGGCGAATACGCCATCCTCATCCGCAGCGACCGCAAGGGCACCGGCCTCGGCTTCGCCCTGATGCAGCTGATGATCGACTGGGCGAGGGCGGAGGGGCTCCAGCGCATCGAGGGCACGGTCCTCCGGGAGAACCGTCCCATGCTGGCCGTGTGCCGCAGCCTCGGCTTCGCGGTCCATCCGGACAAGGAGGACGGCGCGGTGATGAAGGTCGGGCTGATGCTCGGTGAGCCGTAGGCGGAGACGGGTCCGATTTAGTCTTTGGCTTTATTGTTGTAGAACAGGATTCCGACGAAAATCATGCCGACGCACCATTTGGTGAGATAGATGGCATCGAAGCTGGCATGGGGATAATTGGGGTAGAATCCCAGCCGAAATAGCTCGATGACGTGCGAGAGCGGGTTCCAGGAATAGATCGTCCGCACGGGCTCCGGTGTCAGGTCGACCGTCTTGAACGCGCCGCTGAACATCATCATCGGACGGCTCAGGAAGCCATAGATTGTGCCCCAGCCCGGAAAATACGACTGGATGGTCGAATTGACGAGCGCCATTCCGAAGGCCAGGAAGCCGACTGCGGTCAGGCTCAGAAGGCAGTTTTCGGGAGCCCAGGGCATGGCCTCTCGTATCCCGTATACATAGAGCGACGAGAAGAACAGGGCCATCAGCATGAAATTTTGAATCTGATGGATGAAGAATCTCGATAGTAGGAAATCGAACGGCTTGACGAAGTAATACTCCTTCGCTCGCGACTTCTGTGCACGAACACCGCGCGCGCAACGGCGAAAGATGTAGAACGGGAAGACGCCGGTCCCCATGAACAGGAGAACCGAGGGGCCGAAGGGAGGCTCCTTTCCGAAGAGATAGATTCGCAATCCCGCAATCATCACAACGAGGATGACCGGCTCGATGAAGAGGATGACGCCCAGGGCCGGATGATAATTGCGGAAGCGGACCCAGAAATCACGGACAATCAACGCCGTCATGATCGTCAGCCATGGCCGTGCCCTCTGCTTGGAGGGGGCGACCGGAAGGACGATCGAGGAATGTGCCATCGTTCAGTCGCGATCCAAGGATGCCGGGTGACGCGGAGTGGCGGGTTGCGGGACCGGCACCTCGTGCCGGGCGTTGCCTCGTCACGAGGCCGGAATTCTGGCCGAGGCCGCGCCGACGGTCATGACGACCGACGGCCGGCCTGGGATCAGGCGCGGCTGTTCACGATCGAGCGCACGGCAAGCAGGCCGATGAACCAGATCGCCGCCAGGATGAAGGCTCCGAGCACCATCGACAGGAAGACGCGCGGGCCGCCCGCGCTTTCGGGCAGGGCCGGGCGAACGTAGGGGGTGAGATAGAGATGCTGGGCCGCCGCGCTGGCCCGAGCGCGGTCGAGGGATTGCAGCGAGGTGAGCAGGATCGCCTGCGCGTATTGCCGGTCCATGTCGAGGGCCTCGAACCGGGCGACGACGCCGGCCAGGACGTTGCGGCCGGAGCGGCTGCCCGAAACCTCGCGCTCGACGGAAGCCAGCTGCTCGCGTGCGGCCTGGACGCGGGACTTCAGTGCCACGACCGATGGTGCCGACTCGCTGAGATTCTGCCTCCGGATCGTGTCGTAATCGGCCTCCAGCTGCGACACCGATCCGCGCAGGGTGCCGATGAGCTGGGTGTTGCCCGAGACGACGCTGGGTATCGGATCGATCACGCCTTCCTTCTCACGGAACTCGGCCATGGCGGCGCGGGCCTTGTCGAGGCCGGCTTTGGCCCGGACGACCTCCTGCTCGGCGAACTTGACGGCATCCTCCTCGGCGCGTTTGGCGATCTTGTTGACGAGGTTCTCCGACAAGGTGACCAGCTGGTTGGCGATGGTCAGGGCATCGTCGGGCCGGAACGCCTTGATCTCCACGGAGGCGAGCCCGGTGAGCGGGTCGTAATTCGCCCAGACCATCTTGTTCCAGTATCGCACCAGGTGCTCGGTCGACCGGCTCCTGTCGAACCGGTTCGGCCAATCGATCTCGGGACGGCTGTAGATCTCTCGGACATTGACGGTTTGGGACAGCTCGTCGACCACCTGACGGCTCTTGAGATAGTCGATCACGACGAAGTTCTGCGCGGTGCCGCCGCCGGCTGCCGCGCTGTGGCCACCCATGGCGCTGGCGACCGCCGCCGCGGTCGTGCCCCCGCTGCCCCCTCCGCCGAGGGGACCGGCAGACGGGGTCACTTCGGTGACGGAGAAGCGAAATTCGGCGAAGTATTGCGGCGTGGCGAGGAACAGGAAGTACAGGCCGAGCAGGCACAGCGGCAGGATCACGACGATGCCGAAGCTGAGCAGCGTGCGGCTCCAGTTATGTTCGGGGTGCGGCAGGGGGATGAGGGAAAACGTCTCGTCTTCCCCTGAATCGAGCGCCAGCTCCCGCCTCGCGTCGTCGTCCCGCCGGGGAACCATCTCGCGGTCGTCGTTCACCGCCAGTTCGCTGGACCGGGCCCGCTCTTCCTTGGTCACCGCCTCCTTGGACTCGAGTGCGGTGGCCCTGGCGGTCGGCAGGCGCGTGATGTTGTTGGGCGCTGAGCTCATGCGTCGCGGGGCCTGTCACCGAAATTTTGTCGCCCCCGACACTAGGAGATTTCCCGGCCCTTTTATGGCAACGCAGCGAGGATGTGGCGGGTGTGGCTTTCCAGTCGCCGACCGAAGCCTCGCCAATGATCGTCGAGAAGGCGGGGGCATGGCTGCAATCCTCCGAGAGGATTCGTGAGATAAACCGGATCTCGCCTGCGTTCTTTACCGTCGCACGACCCGGCCCCATTTGCCGCGAGGCAGGGTCACACTTTCGCGAGGGGGGCGATTGCTTCGGCGCCCCCCGCGCCGTGGGGCCGGGTCGGGTCACCTGCCTCGTGAGGGGCGGCGATCCCGAACGAATGCCCGAGCCTACGGGTAGCCGTAGCGTGACTTGGCGGCGGCGAGCAGGCCGATCGCCTCACGCTCGCGGCCGGCGGCGCAGGCTTCCGCGGCGCGCGCGAGGTCGGAGGAGAACCGTGCGCCCACCGGCGCGTTGAGGTTGCCGGTCGCCACATCGCTGTCCACCACGGCCTGTGTGCGGGCGATGCTCGGACCGCAGCCGGAGCCTGCCGGCAACGGGGCCGAGGCGACAGCGACCGGGGCGGCGGCCGGCGCCACCGCCGCCTTCGGAGAGGGGCCGGACGAGGTGCAGGCTCCGAGCCCCGCGGCGAGGCCGATGGCCAGCATCAGGCTGGCCGGTTGCGGCGGCACGATGTTCCTGGTCACGGCGGCTCTCCTTCACGCTCCGGCGCGATGGCCGGCACGGCATGGACGCCGCGCCGGGTTCTTGCCTTCACGCGAGGGGCGGGTCAATCACCGCAGCCGGGGCTCCGGCGACGATCCCGGACCCCGTGTCGGACCGTCACGTCAGCCCGTCACGCGAGCGCGTCATTTGGCCTTCTCGGCGATGGCCGCGAGGCCGGACTCGTAGATCCCCGTGATGGCATCGGTCGCCACCGTGTCCGGGACACCCTTGGCCTTGAAGGTCCCCGTCCACGTCACCGTTGATCCTGAGCCTTTCGGGCTCACCGCGAGGGTGGAGGAATAGTCGGAGACCGGCAGCGGGCTCTCGACGATGGCGTAGGTGTAGCTCATCGCCTTGTCGTCGCGCGCCGTCTGCGATTCGACGATGGCGCCGCCGCCCTTGAGGCTGAGTGTGCGCAGCATCGTGCCGCCCTTGGTGGAGGGCTCGCATTTGGCGATGGCCGGGTGCCAATTGCCGATGCCGCAGAAATCGCCGATCGTCGCCCAGACCTTGGCCGGGGGAGCCGCGATATCGATGGTCTTGGTGAGGTCGATGGCAAAGCCGGGGGCGGTGCCGGCAACCAGAACGAGGCCGGGCAGCACGATTCGACGCAGGAAAGTGCGCGACATGGACGGGTGTTTCCTTCCGATATTGTTATGTCGGCGCGGTACGAGGCGCACGCCGTGCCGTTGAACGGACGAACGTCAAGCTAGTCGCGAACCGGCACGCGACAATGGCCGGATCCCTGCCCACGAAGATGTGATGGACGGCGGTGCGTGCAGAGCGATCCTTGTCAACGGGGGCGTCGAGGGGTACGAAGCCGTTCGGTCGCATCGTTCGCGCGCCCGCTACGCCATTCGGGAGAGACGAGCCTTGGCCAGCGCCGGCTCCACGCAGGGAACCGCAGACACCGCCTTCGCGGCGGTGCGTGGTCATGCGCGTCCCCGAGCGCTCCTCGTCGGCCTTCTCCTCCTTATCCGCCCCTGAGGGCCGTCCGGGCGCGTGCGCCTGGGCTCTCAGGGGATCGTTTCGCGACCGGGGCCCTCGAGGGCTTCGTCGAGCCGATCGATGGATCAAGGCGCCGCGTCCCTCAGCGACCGCGCCTCCGACAGGACGACACGCCATGACCGACATCACCGCCCAGCCCAACGCCTCCCCGAAGGACCGGGTCCTCATCTTCGACACGACCCTGCGCGACGGCGAGCAATGCCCGGGGGCCACCATGACCCTCGACGAGAAGCTGGCGGTGGCCGAACTCCTCGACACGATGGGCGTCGACATCATCGAGGCGGGTTTCCCCATCGCCTCGATCGGTGATTTCGAGGCCGTCTCCGAGATCGCCCGCCGCTCGAAGCGCGCCACCATCGCCGGCCTCGCCCGCGCCATCCCCGCCGACATCGCGCGGGCCGGCGAAGCCGTCCGCCTCGCCCGGCGGGGGCGCATCCACACCTTCGTCTCGACCTCGCCGATCCACCTCGCCCACCAGATGCGCAAGTCCCAGGACGAGGTGGTCGAGATCATCCTCAAGACCGTGGCCCAGGCCCGCGACCTCGTGGAGGACGTGGAATGGTCGGCCATGGACGCGACGCGCACGCCGATCGACTATCTGTGCCGCTGCGTCGAGGCCGCGATCCGGGCCGGTGCGACGACGATCAACCTGCCCGACACGGTGGGCTACGCCACGCCCGACGAATACCGCAGCATGTTCCGCCAGGTGCGAGAACGGGTGCCGAATGCCGACAAGGCGATCTTCTCGGTGCATTGCCACGACGATCTCGGTCTGGCCATCGCCAACTCCCTGGCCGGCGTGGAAGGCGGCGCCCGGCAGGTGGAGTGCACGGTGAACGGCATCGGCGAGCGGGCCGGCAACGCGGCCCTGGAGGAGATCGTCATGGCGATCCGCACCCGCGGCGACGTGATGCCCTACGAGACCGGCATCGAGACCACGATGCTCACCCGCGCCTCGAAGCTCGTCTCGCATGCGACGAACTTCCCCGTGCAGTACAACAAGGCCATCGTCGGCCGGAACGCTTTCGCGCATGAAAGCGGCATCCACCAGGACGGCATGCTCAAGCATACCGAGACCTACGAGATCATGACGCCCGCCTCCGTCGGGGTCGCCAAGACCTCCCTGGTGATGGGCAAGCATTCGGGCCGCGCGGCCTTCCGCTCGAAGCTGGAGGAACTCGGCCTCCATCTCGCCGACAATCAGCTGCAGGACGTGTTCGAGCGGTTCAAGGCGCTCGCCGACCGCAAGAAGCACGTCTACGACGAGGATATCGAGGCCCTGGTCGACCAGGGCCTCGCCACGGCGCATGACCGCATCCGCCTCGTCTCGCTCTCGGTCATCGCCGGCACGCGCGGGCCGCAGCGCGCCACGATGAAGCTCGCCATCGACGACCGCATCGTCACCGAGGAGGCCGACGGCAACGGCCCCGTGGACGCCGTGTTCAATGCGATCCAGGCCCTGGTCCCGCACGAGGCGCAGCTCGAACTCTACAAGGTCGACGCCGTGACGCAGGGCACCGACGCCCAGGCCGAGGTCTCCGTCCGATTGAAGGCCGGCGACCGCAGCGTGACGGCGCGGGGCGCCGATCCCGACACGCTGGTGGCCTCGGCCCGCGCCTATCTCTCCGCCCTGAACAAGCTCTCGGCCACGGCGGTGCGCCTCCACGCCCAGCACGCCGCATCGGTTTAGCCGGAAAAATGACGCCCCGGGGGTGGACACCCCCCGGGGCCTTTGCTATCAGCCCCCTCGTCGCAGCGGGTTTGGTGGCTGCCGCGACTGCCGCAAGGCAATGGGTGCATAGCTCAGTTGGTAGAGCAGCTGACTCTTAATCAGCGGGTCCAAGGTTCGAACCCTTGTGCACCCACCAAATAAATCGCTGATTCGATCGCGGTTTTCCAAAACACTTCAAAGCAGTCAGTCTCGGTCGGGAATGCGATCGGGGCTTTTTGCTGTGTTTTCCGGCATCTCTGGTGCGACCCGGCCAAGGGGCGGTCTTCGCTTCCTTGCAGTTCACCAGCGTTGGGAGCAACGAGGCGTTCGAGCCTTCCGCGCGGGCGCTCTCCCTTGCGGCTGTCCTCCACCTTCACAGCCACCTCGCCATGCCGTTCACCGTGGCACGCAGGGTATCGAGGGTGGCCAATCCTGCGCGCTTCCGCCCGGGCCGCTTTCCGCCCTGGGGCCTCAGTCGCGGTGGCGTGGCGGGGTCGGCCTCACCGATCCCGTCGTGACTGCGCCGTCCGCATCGATCCGGGTGCGAATGGGGCGGGAGAAGCGGCTGTCGTATTCGCCGACGTTCCGGGCGGCGGCCTGTCCGTCGAGACCGCCGGGGGCGGTCGCTGCCGGGATGCCGGCCGGTGCGGTGTAACTTTGCGCGAAAGCGGTGCCGGACAAGGCGAGACCGAGGGCGGCTCCCAGAATGAGGCGTGTCGTCATGGATGTCGTCCCAGGTTCGGGCCGGACTGCCTGAGGAGACGCGGCAGTCCCGGCCAATAACCTAGAATTTGTGCACCAAAGCCTCGTAAAGCAACACGGAATGGTCAGTGCGTTTGCATCATGTTCATGCACCGAGCGTGCAAGCCATATCCTCCGGATCGATGGCCACAGGAATAAGCCGTTTCATCCCATGGGTTTGGTTCGGGCTGCGACATTTTTTGCCAGTCATGGCCGGCATGGCATGACTCTTCCGCCGCCCGCGCGTCCTCGCTCCATCGACGCGCTTGCCGGACGTTCGGGGATTACGGGGACCGGGCCGGGCGCCCGTGGTCGCGGCCTCGCGGAAGGCCGTTCGGAAGGCGGCACTCCCCCTCTTCCGAAGGGCCGGGATCGTGCGGCTCAGCCTCGCCCGATCGTCGCCTCGATCTGACCGTGGGGCTCGTCGGTGGGCAGGAACACCGTGTTGGGGTTCTCCAGCCCGAACGGTGTCAGGTTGATCGGGATGTAGTGCTTGTTCGGCATGGCGAACCCGATCTCGGCGATCTCGGGAATGGCCGCCAGGACCGCCTCGCCCATGCGGTACATGCTGTCCTGCACGCTGGCGCTGTAGGTCGTGCCGAAGACCTCGATCAGGATGTCGAGCACCCGGGCATTGGTCGCGGTGTAGTCGGCGGGCGCGCTGGCCCAGGTCCAGGTGGCGTCCATGGCGGTCGCGGCGATGCGGTCGGTGGCGTCGGCCAGGGTGCGGTACGCGTCATCGACAAAGTCGGCCCAGCCCGATTGCGTGGTCTTCATGAAGGTGAAGCCCCGCAGCCCCGACTGCAGCACGGCGCCGTCGCGGCTCGCCACGAGCTTGACGTAGCCCGTCCCGTTGCCGTCGAGGGTGAAGACGTGGCCATGCGGCCGGCCGCCGATGGCCTGGCGCAGCCAGCGCGTCTCCTTGCCCTCGATCCCGATCTCCTCGACCTGCGGATACGTGTCGAGGAAGGTCGCGGCGACGGCCTCGGCGAAGGCTTCCTTGTCGAGGGACAGGTTCTTGGCCGCCACCACGTTGACGATGTTCTTCACGCTGTCGGTGGCGACGCAGGCCCGGTTGTCGCCGTCGGTCCAGGCGGCCTCGAAGGCCCCCTTCATCAGGACCGCGAGGGACAGTTCGCGCGGGGTGTGGTCGTCGCCGTCGCGGGTGAGGCGCATCACCCGCACGCGGCCCTTGCCGTATTTGGAGGCGATCAGGGGCATGCTTGTCTCCCAGGAGGGGCGATGAAGGACGACGGCCGTCCTCAATGTTCGGAGGACGCCGCCTGATGCCGGGCCGCGGCGCGGGCGGCCTCGTCGCCGGTCAGGCCGTTGAAGAACAGGTTCAGGCTCACCGCCGCGATCGCGCAGAGCAGGATTCCGGATTCGAGGAGCGGGTGCAGCGCGTGCGGCATCTGCTTGAAGAAGGCCGGGGCGACGAGGGGGATCATGCCGAAACCGACGGAGACCGCAACGACGAACAGGTTGTTGCGATTGCGGGCGAAGTCCACCGCGCCGAGGATGCGCACGCCCGTCGCGCCGACCATCCCGAACATCACGAGCCCGGCCCCGCCGAGCACGCATTGCGGCACCGCCTCGACCAGCGCCGCGAGCTTCGGGACGAGGCCGAGCCCGAGCATGATGAACCCGCCGACCACCGCGACGTAGCGGGTGCGCACCCCGGTGACGCCCACGAGCCCGATATTCTGCGAGAACGAGGTGTAGGGGAACGTGTTGAAGATGCCGCCGATGACGGTGCCGAGGCCGTCGCCGCGCAGGCCCCTGGTCAGGCGCTTCTCGTCCACGGGGTCGGCGCAGATCTCGGCGAGCGCCAGGAACATCCCGGTCGATTCGATCATCACCACGATCATCACGATGCAGAGGGTGACGATCGAGACGGGATCGAAGGTCGGGGCGCCGAAGGCGAAGGGCCGCACCACGTCGAACCAGGACGCGGTGGCCACATGGCCGAGATCGACCAACCCGAAGGCGGCGGCCACGAGCATCCCGGCGACGATGCCGATGAGCACCGAGGCCGAATTGACGAAGCCGGTGCCGTAGCGGGTGATCGCCAGGATCACGCACAGCACGAAGGCGGCGATGGCGAGATGGAGCGGTGCCCCGTAATCCGGGTTGCCGATTCCTCCGGCGGCCCAGTTCACGCCCACCTTCATCAGCGAGACGCCGATGACCAGGATGATCGTTCCGGTCACCACGGGCGGGAACAGCGGCAGCAGCCGTCCGATGAGCGGCGCCACGAGAAACGCGAACAGGCCGGCCGCGATCACGGCGCCGTAGATGCCGGTCAGCCCGATCTCGGGATTGGTCCCCATGGCGACCATGGGCGTGACGGCGGCGAAGGTGACGCCCATCATCACCGGCATGCGCACGCCGATCCCCGGCAGGCCCCAGCTCTGCAGCAGAGTCGCGAGTCCGCACGCGAACAGGTCGGCGCTCACCAGCATCGCCACCTGATCCGGCGGGAGTTTCAGGGCGCGCCCGACGATCAGCGGCACCGCCACGGCGCCGGCATACATCACCAGGACGTGCTGCAGCCCGAGCAGAGCGAGGGCGACGGGAGGCACCGTCGTCACGGGCGCCGTGGCCGGCTCGGCGGCGGCGATGGTGTCGGGATGGGCGGCGATGGTCGTGGCACTGGTCATGGGGTCGACGCCTCCGCCGCTCCGGGCAGATCCCTCAGCGGGGATGCGGTGTCCGTGGGCGCAAGGCGTGTGCCACCGGGGCGGGACCCGGCGGTGACGCGCATGGCCCGTTGCCTGCACCGGCCGGGCCTGCGATGCGTCGTCATCGCCTGCCTTCAACGGAGAGCCCGCCGCCATGGCGTCGACACTCGCAGCTCTGAACGAGGCCTCCGATGCGGACTTCGTGGCCACGCTCGGTGCCGTGTTCGAACACGCGCCCTGGGTGGCCGAGGCGGCCCTGCCGCAGCGGCCCTTCGCCACCGTGGAGGCGCTGTTCTCGGCCATGCGCGATGCGGTCCAGGGCGCGCCGGAGGGGCGGCGCCTCGCGCTGCTCACCGGCCATCCCGAACTTGCCGGGCGCGCCGCCCGATCCGGGGCCATCGCCCCCGATTCCATCGCGGAGCAGGCCGCGGCCGGCCTCGACCGGATGTCGGAGGCGGAATACGCCCGGTTCGAGGCGCTCAACGCGGCCTACCGCGACAAATTCGGGATCCCCTTCATCCTGTGCGTCAAGCGGCATGGCCGCGCCTCGCTGCTCGGGACCTTCGAGGCGCGGCTGGAATCCGCTCCCGATGTGGAGCGGCGCACGGCCGAGGCCGAGGTGATGCGGATCGCCGCGATCCGCCTGAACGCCCTGGTGAGCGGCCCCGGTCCGCTCGCCACGACGGGCCGGATCTCGACCCATGTCCTCGACACCGTCCGGGGGAAGCCGGCCGCCGGGGTGGCCGTCGACCTCGTCGAGTTCGTCTCCGCGACGGAGGCGGTGCTGGTGGCCCGCGCGGTGACCAACGCGGACGGCCGCACCGACATACCCCTGATCCACGGGCGCCCCGTGCCGATCGCCACCTACGAACTGCGCTTCGGGCTCGGCGACCACTTCCGGCGGGTCGGAGCGGGTCCAGGCCTTGCCCTCCCCGAACCGCCCTTCCTCGACATCGTGCCCCTGCGCTTCGGCGTGGGCGACCCGGAAGGCCATTATCACGTGCCGCTGGTGGCGACCCCCTGGAGCTATCAGACCTATCGCGGAAGCTGACGCGGAACCTCTCCGGCCCGGCTTCGATTTTCTTCGAGCGGCCAAAGACTTGCTTCTCGTTTTACGGTTCTCTCGCTCTTCGCCTCTCTTGAAAGGTCATCGACCATGCGTATCACGATGTCGGCCCTCGCTCTGTGCGGGCTCTTCGGGTTGACCGGCGCGGCCCTCGCCCAGGGGACCGGTGCGCCCGCCGGCCGCGACCCAGCGACGGCTCCCGGCGGGACCGAGGGGATCGCCGGCCCGCGGAACGAGCGCGAGGCGATCCGGAGCGGCGATGCCGTCGCCGCGCCGAGCGGAGTCGGCGTGCCGGTTCCCCCGCCCTCCGACGAGCCGAAGGCCGACCGGCCGGCGCGCCACCACAACCATTGAGCGCAGCGACGCTCTCATGAACGAAGAAGCCCCGCCGGGACGCTCCGGCGGGGCTTCTTTTCCATGCGATGGTGTAGAGCCCGGGGTTATTGGGTCAGCTTGTCGTCGATCCCCTTCACGTACCAGTTCATGCCGAGGATCATCGGGTCGGGCGCGGTCTCGCCCTCCTTCACGGCGACGCTCCCGTCCTGCTTCAGCACCGGCCCGGCGAAGGGGTGGATCTTGCCGTCGGCGATGGCCTGCTTGGTCTCCTCGGCCATGGCCTTCACGTCGTCGGGCATGTTGGTGAAGGGGGCCAGCACGACCATGCCCTCCTTGATGCCGCCCCAGGTGTCGTGGCTCTTCCAGGTGCCGTCGAGGACCGCCTTGGCCTCCGCGATCACGTAGCCGTTCCAATCGTCGGTGATGGAGGTGAGCTGGGCCTTGGGGGCGAAGCGGTACTGGTCGGAGGACTGGCCGAAGGCGAGCTTGCCCTGCTTCTCGGCTTCCTGGAGGGGAGCGGCCGAGTCGGTGTGCTGGGTCAGGATGTCGGCGCCCTGCGCGAGAAGCGCCTTGGCCGCCTCCGCCTCCTTGCCCGGATCGAACCAGGTGTTCACCCAGACCACCTTGATCTTGATGTTCGGGTTGACCGCCTGCGCCCCGAGCATGAAGGCGTTGATGCCGCTGACGACTTCCGGGATCGGGAAGGACGCGATGTAGCCCACCGTGCCGGATTTCGAGAGCTTGCCGGCGATCTTCCCGCAGACGTAGCGGCCTTCGTAGAAGCGGGCGGAATAGGTCGAGACGTTGTCGGAGCGCTTGTAGCCGGTGGCGTGCTCGAACTTCACCTTGGGAAACTTCCGCGCCACCTTCAGGGTCGGCTCCATGAAGCCGAAGGAGGTGGTGAAGATCAGGCCGGCGCCGGAGCGGGCGAGTTTTTCGATCGAGCGCTCGCTGTCGGCCTCGGGCACGTTCTCGAGGAAGGTGGTCTCGACCTTGTCGGGCAAGGCCTCGGCCAGGGCCTTGCGGCTGAGGTCGTGCTGGTAGGAATACCCGAAATCGGCGACCGGCCCGACATAGACGAAGCCGACCTTCAGCTTGTCGGCCGCGAGCGCCGGCCCTGCGGCGAGCATCGCGCACAGAACCGCAGCGCCGAGCCTCATCGACCTACCGAGCCTCATTTTCTTGCCGTGCATCATGGACCTGCCCCGCATCGTGTCGTCCCTCCCGATCCATTGCCGTTCGCCGGCCCGGCGTGTCATCGGCTCGGCGTGAAGACTCGCCCGAGCGAGGCGGGCGCCAGCGAGCCGCCGTGGCGCTGCCCGAGAGAGAGCAAGACCAGGGCCAGGATGGTGGCGAGATAGGGCAGGGCGGAGAGGAGCTGGCCCGGCAGGCCGAGGCCGGCGGCCTGGGCGTGGAGCTGCAGCACCGTCGCCCCGCCGAACAGCAGGGCACCGGCCGCGACCCGCAGGGGCCGCCACGAGGCGAAGACCACCAGGGCGAGGGCGATCCAGCCGCGGCCCGCCGTCATCCCCGGCGACCAGAACGGCGTGTAGGCCAGCGCGAGATAGGCCCCGCCGAGCCCGGCGCAGGCGCCCCCGAACAGCACCGAGAGGAAGCGGACCTTGCGCACTTTCAGCCCGAGGGCGTGGGTCGCCACGTGGTCGTCGCCGATGGCGCGCAGGGTCAGGCCCGCCCGCGTCCGCCACAGGAACCACGACACGGCGACCACGAGGGCGACCGCCGTATAGACGAAGGCGTCCTGGCCGAAGACGAGCCGGCCGAGTCCGGGCAGGTCCGTGAGGCCGGGGAGGGACAGGTGCGGCGCCGGATCGCGCTTCATCCCGACGTAGTTCGCGCCCACCAACCCCGACAGGCCGAGCCCCAGGATGGTTAGCGAAAGGCCGGAGGCGACCTGGTTCGCCGCGAGCCCGACGGTGAGGATGCCGAACAGGGCGGCCAGGAGCAGGCCGGCCCCGGCCCCGCCCAGCGCCCCGAGGAAGGTCGATCCGGTCTGCACCGCGACGGCGAAGCTGACGGCGGCGCCGAAGATCATCATCCCCTCCACCCCGAGGTTGAGCACGCCGGAGCGCTCGGCCACGAGCTCTCCGATGCCGGCGAGGATCAGGGGGGTCGCGGCCGCCAGGACCGTGACGAGGACCATCTGGACGATGTCGAGGGTCATGATCGGCTCCGATATCCCTCGAATTGGCTCACGACGCCGTGCGGCCGGACGGGCCGCCCGGCACGAGCCGCACGTGATAGCCGGCGAACACGTCGGCCCCGAGGACGAGGCCGAGGAGCAGGCCCTGGAAGGCGCGGGTCAGGTCGAGGGGCAGCTTCAGATCGATCTGCGCGCCCTCGCCGCCGATGGTGGTCAGCGCGATGACGATGGCGGCGATCAGGATGCCCGGCGGCGAGAGCCGCCCGAGGAAGGCGACGATGATCGCGGTGAAGCCGTAGCCCGGCGAGATCTCCGGCTGGAGCTGCCCGATCTTTCCCGCCACTTCGACGATGCCGGCAAGGCCCGCCGCGCCGCCGGAGATGGCGAAGACGGCCAGCGTCAGGCGGGCATCGGAGAAGCCGGCGAAGCGCGCCGCCCGCGGGCTCGCGCCGACGACCCGGACCTCGAACCCGAACAGGGTGCGGGCCAGCACGACGGTCGCCAGCACCACGGCGAGGAAGGCGACGACCACCCCCGCATGCAGCGTCTCGCCCTCCATGAGGTAGGGCAGCCGCGCCGCGGGATCGAAGCCGACGCTCTGGGGAAAGTTGTAGCCGGCCGGATCGCGCAGGGGGCCGCGGACCATGTAATCGAGGAGGAGCTGGGCGACGTAGACGAGCATCAGGCTCGTGAGGATCTCGGAGACGCCGAGGCGGACCTTCAGGACGGCCGGGATCATCGCGTAGGCGGCCCCGGCGAGCGTTCCGGCGATCAGCATCGCGGGCAGGATCCAGAGCGTGAACCCGCCCATGCCGTGGGTGGCGACGCCGACCCAGCCGCCGGCCAGGCCGCCGATGACGAACTGGCCCTCGGCCCCGATGTTCCAGAGGTTGGCGCGGTAGCAGAACGCCAGACCGGTGGCGATCAGCGCCAGGGGCGCGGCCTTCAGGGCGATCTCCTGCAGCGACCAGACCTCGCTCAGGGGCGTGACGAAATAGGTGACGAAGGCCTCGCCCGGCGAGACGCCGAGGGCCGCCACGGCAAGGCCGCCGATCAGCACCGCCGCCACGAAGGCCAGCGCCGGAGAGAGGATGTCGAGCACCGGAGAGCGGCGGGTGCGGGGAACGAGGTCAAGACGCATGATGCGCTCCGCATGTCGTCGGACCCGCCGCGCGATCCCGCCGCCGCCCGAGCGGGGCCGTCCGGGGATGGCTTTCGGGAAAGGCGCCGGTCCCCTCTCCCTGCGGGCTGCTACCGGATTCGCTCATCTGCTCTTGCAGGCAGACCGCGTCCCTCTCCCCCTTGTGGGGAGAGGTTAGGAGTGGGGGTGGCTCCGCCAGCCTCCGCAGCAGGAGTGTGGCCCCACCACCCCCACCTCCAACTCCTCCCCACAAGGGGGAGGAGGGCCGCGCATTTCGCGACAGGCGTGAATGCCGTAGCCGCGTGCGGGGAGAGGGGATGCGCGGGCATCGGTCAGTGAGCATGGGGCACCGCCTTCGATGCGTCATGAGGCTCGGCCGGCGCGTCTCCCGATCCGCCCATGAGCAGGCCGATGGCCTCGCGGGTCGTTTCGCCCGAGGGCACCGCCGTCGAGAGCGTCCCGTCGTGCAGCACGGCGATGGAGCCGGCGATTTCGAACAGCTCGTCGAGGTCCTGGCTGATGACCAGGATCGCGGCGCCGCGCGCGGAGAGATCGATCACCGCCTGCCGGATATGCGCCGCCGCCGCCGCATCGACGCCCCAGGTCGGCTGGTTGATGACGAGCACGCCGGGCTCCGCCAGGATCTCGCGGCCGACGACGAATTTCTGGAGGTTGCCGCCCGACAGGGTGCCGGCGGCGGGGTCTGGCCCCGCCTTGCGCACGTCGAAGGCCTCGATCACCCGCTTCGCGAGATCGCGCGCGGCCCCCAGCCGAAGCAGGCCCAAGCGGGTCAGCGGCGCGGTCGGGTAGCGTGAGAGCAGGGCGTTCTCGGAGAGGCTCATGAGAGGCGCCGCCGCGTGGCCGTTGCGCTCCTCCGGCACGAACGCCGCGCCGAGGCGCCGGCGCGCGTTGATGCCGAGCCCCCCCACGGCGGCGCCGTCGATGCGGACGGCGTCCGGGTCCGGCGCGCGGGTCTCGCCCGACAGGGCGGCGAAGAGTTCGGCCTGGCCGTTGCCGGCGATGCCGGCGATGCCGAGGATTTCGCCGCCGGAGACGCCGAGGGAGACGTCGCGCAGCGAGGTGGCGTGCAGGCCCGGAGCGGGGAGGGTGAGGCGATCGAGGCGCAGGCGTTCCGTGCCCACCGTCCCGCCAGCGCGCCCCGTGACCTCGCGGACCGCGCTGCCCACCATCATGGCGGCGAGCGAGCGGGCCGTCTCCTCCTGGGGGTTGCAGGCCCCTACCACCTTGCCGCCGCGCAGGATGGTGGCGCGCACGCAGAGGCGGCGCACCTCGTCGAGGCGGTGGGAGATGTAGAGCAGCGCCCGGCCCTCCGCGCGCAGGCGCTCCAGCACGGAAAACAGCACCTCCGCCTCGCCGGGGGTGAGCACCGAGGTGGGTTCGTCGAGGATGACGAGGCTCGGGTCCTGGAGCAGGCAGCGGACGATCTCGATTCGCTGGCGCTCGCCCGCCGAGAGCGACCAGACCGGACGATCCGGTTCGAGGTGAAGGCCGTAATCGATGCCGAGCTTGGCGATGCGGTCGGCCAGCGCCCGGCCGGAGAGGTCTTTCGGCATGACGAGGGCGATGTTCTCGGCCACCGTCAGGTTCTCGCAGAGGGAGAAATGCTGGAAGACCATGCCGATCCCCAGCCGGCGGGCGGCTTCCGGATTGGGCAGCTGCACGATGTCGCCCTTGTGGGTGACGACGCCCTCCGTCGGCTCCAGCAGGCCGTAGAGGATCTTCATCAGGGTCGATTTGCCGGCGCCGTTCTCCCCCAGGAGGGCGTGGATCTCGCCGGCGCGGATCTCGAGATCGACGCCGTCATTCGCCGTGAAGCTGCCAAAGCGCTTGACGATGCCGTAGGCGCCGAAGAGCGGGGTCGGTCCCTGCCTCGGGCGGGGCGGCTGGGCGGCGGGAGAGAATGCGGTCGCCATCGTCAAACCGTGCCGAACAGGTGCCGGGCCAAGTGCGTGTGCTCCTCGCGAAGCCGGCGCGTGTCGAGGCCCACCGGGTGCCCGTCGATCACCCGCCATTGCCCGGCGACCATCACCCGGTCGGCCCGGTGCGCCCCGCACAGGACAAGCGCGGCGAGGGGATCGTGGCTGCCGGAGAAGCGCAGCTCGTCGAGGGTGAACAGGGCGAGGTCGGCCTCGCGGCCCTCCTCGATCCGTCCGATGTCGCTGCGCCCGAGGCAGGCGGCGGAGCCCTCGGTGGCCCAGCGCAGGGCGTCGAGATGGGTGACCCTCTCCGCGCCGTAGGTGAGGCGGTTCAACATCAGGGCGTGCCGGACGCCCTCCATCAGGTTCGAATTGTCGTTCGAGGCCGAGCCGTCGACGCCGAGGCCCACGGGGCTGCCCGCCGCTTCGAGCTCGCAGGTCCGGCAGCAGCCCGAGGCCAGGGTCATGTTCGAGGTCGGGCAATGGCAGATTCCGACCCCTGCCTTGCCGAGGCGGGCGATCTCCGTGTCGTTGAAATGGATGCCGTGGGCGAGCCACGCGCGCGGGCTCATCCAGCCGACCTCCTCCAGGTAGTCGACCGGGCGCAGCCCGAAGGTCGACAGGCAATAGGCCTCCTCGTCGAGGGTTTCCCCGAGATGGGTGTGGAGGCGGCAATCGTGGCGTTCGGCCAGCGCCGCGCTTTCCTGCATCAGGCGCTTCGACACGGCGAAGGGCGAGCATGGCGCCAGCCCGATCTGCACCATCGCGCCGGGCGCGGTGTCGTGGAACAGGCCGAGTACCCGTTCGCTGTCGGACAGGATGGTGTCGTCGTCCTGGACCAGGGTGTCCGGCGGCAGGCCGCCGTCCCGCACCGACACGCTCATCGAGCCACGGGTGACGACGGCGCGGATGCCGAGGCTGCGCGCCTCCTCGACCTGGATGTCGACGGACGCCTCGAGCCCCTTGGGAAACAGGTAGTGGTGGTCGCCCGCCGTGGTGCAGCCCGACAGCAGGAGTTCGGCATAGGCGAGCCGGGTGGCGAGGCGGAACGCGTCCGGGGTGAGCTTGTCCCAGACCGTGTAGAGCGCCTTCAGCCAGGGGAACAGCGGCTTGTTGATCGCCAGGGGATGGGCGCGCGTCAGCGTCTGGAAGAAGTGGTGATGGGTGTTGACGAGGCCGGGAATGACCACGTGGCGCGAGGCGTCGAAGGTCTCGTGCACGGCCGCCGCCGGTGTCCCGCCCGACGCCACGCGCTCCACGATGCGGGATCCCTCGACGACGATGCCGCCTGCGGATTCCGCCGCGAGGATCGCCAGCGGGTTCCTGATCCAGAGGCGGCGGGCTCCGGCGTCTCGTTCGCTCATCCTGGCTCCCGATGTCAGGCGCCCCGGAGCGGAGCGCATTTCAGGCCGTTCGGGTATCGGTGCGTTCAGAAGATGTGAAAGGCGAGGCCGGCGAGGAAGCTCTTCTCTTCGTTCCCCTTGAAGTTCGCGCGATCGACGTTGCCGAACTTGTTCAGCCAGTACTGAAATCCGATGAAGGCATCGAGCTTGTTGGGCTGGTTCCAGACCAGCTTGCCGACATCGAGGACGAGGTTCGTCCGCGACAGGAACTCGACGCCCGTCCCCGGATAATAGCCGCCCGGATAGTTGAACGGGTCGCGGATGCCCTTGCCCTTCGGCGTCACGATGTTGTTGAAGCCGGCGATGCTCAGCGGAAGGTTCGGGATGAAGGTGAGCGGGAAATTGTAGACGATCTCGAACTCGGGAACGGTGTCGAAGCTGACGTCACGGTCGGGCTGGAAGTTGAAGCCGTTGCGGTTCCATTCCTTGTAGGCATGGGCGCTGATGTTGAGGAAGCCCGCCGGCACGTCGACCGAGAAGGTCAGGCCCCCGACGACGTCGCGCTTCTTGGGACCGAAGGCGGTGTTCTTCGCGTTCGCATCGAAACCGAAGGAGAGCGAGACGTCCTTGACGATGCCCGGAATGGCGAAGGCCTTGGTTCCGGTCAGGGCGTTCAGGCTGAGGGTGCCGCGATAGAGGCCGTAGGCTTCCGTGGCGCCGTGATCGTATTGGGCGAAGCCGCCCGGGACGTTGGTGGTCCCCGCCGGGTCCTGGGACGTCGATTGCAGGATGTCGAGGGAGAAGAAGTTCGTGCCGTAGGCCCAGGCGTCGGCGTGGGAAATGTTGGTGATGTATTTCGGGATGTCGCGATTGCGGAAGCTGCCATCCGCCTTCTGGATCTGCACGCCCGGCTCCGCGGCCGGGAACTGGTAGCGAAAGCTGACCTGCGTATCGGAGAACAGGAAGAAGGACGGCGCCTTCACCGGCGCCGGCTCGGCGACCTTGAGCGTCTTCACCGGATCGAGATCGGCCGCCATGCTGCATTCGATCATGCCGCATCCGATCATGCCGAGTGACAGAGCCGCGGCCGTGAGCCTCCTTGCGACCATCGTTCTTCTCCTCATTCGCAACGTCTGAGGGGATCTCCGCAACCGATGTGCCATGGCGGGCCGCCGGCCGATCGCCGATGGGAGGAGTCGTAAAATTGCAACGAATTCCCGGCCCCGTGCCGCGACGTCCTCCCGTTGCGGCGCGGGGGAAACTCGTCGTACTCATGGCGCGCGCAGGCTGATGGCGCGCGCAGGCCGACCCTGCGCCGATCGCGTGTCGTGAACCGAGACCACAGTGCCTGCGTCCCCGACCCGCTCCGAAAGCCTGTCCGACAGAATCGCCGACGCCATCCTGTCGGGGGAATTCCCGCCGGGCGCCCGGCTGGACGAACAGGTCCTGGCCACGCGCTTCGGCGTCTCGCGCACGCCGGTGCGCGATGCCCTGCGCCTGCTCAACGGCACCGGCCTGATCGACCTGCGCCCCCGCTTCGGCGCCACCGTGCGGACGATCACGCCGGACCAGCTCGACATGCTGTTCATCGCCATGGGCGAGATTGAGGCGACCTGCGCCCGCCTCTCGACCCTGAGCATGACGCCCGCGGAGCGTGCCCAGCTTCGGCTGCTGCATGAGCGCATGGGCGTCCTCGCCGAGGCCGGGGACCACGACAGCTACGTCGTCGCCAACCAGGACTTTCACGGGCTCCTCTACGAGGGCGCCCACAATACGGTGGTGGACGAGATCGCCCGCAATCTGCGGCGGCGGCTGACGCCGTACCGCCGCGTCCAGTTCCAGGCACCGGGGCGGCTCGCCCGCTCGCATGCCGAGCATGGCCTCGTGGTCCGCGCCGTCCTCGCGCGGGACGCCGCCGCCGCGAATTCCGCGATGCTCGTCCACATGAGCGTCGTCGAGGACGCCTTCGAGACCCTCGACGCCCAGAGCGCCGCCGTGCGCGAGGCGGCCGGCGAACGGGCGCGGGACCGCCTGGAGCGGCCGGCCGCTCCGCTCCGCGCGGGCAAGGCGCGCCTTCAGCGCTGACGGCACCGGCTCTTCCACCGGAGATCATGCATAGAAGCTCGCCAGGGCGAGGCGAATCTTCGGGCATCGAAGTGTATGGTTTGGGCAAGGATTTCCCCATCCTTGCATACATGATGAGGCGCAGTCAGCCCGATTCGCGATTGGGAGAGGCCCCTCATGCCCAACCTCCTCGACGCCCAGCCGTCCCCGCTCCCCTTCGACGCGTCGAGCACGGCCCTTCTCATCATCGACATGCAGCGCGATTTCCTCGAGCCCGGCGGCTTCGGGGAGAGCCTCGGCAACGACGCCTCGCTCCTCGCCTCCGCCGTGCCGCCGACGAGGGCCCTTCTCGACGTGGCCCGCGCATCCGGACTCCTGGTCGTGCATACACGGGAGGGACACCGCCCGGACCTCTCCGATGCGCCGCCGGCCAAGCTGGAGCGCGGCGAGCCCACGGCCCGGATCGGTCAGCCCGGACCGATGGGCCGCATCCTGATCCGGGGCGAACCGGGGCACGACATCATTCCCGCCCTGGCGCCGCAGGACGGCGAGCCGGTGATCGACAAGCCCGGCAAGGGCGCCTTCTACGCCACCGAACTCGCCGACGTGCTCGCGGCCCGCGGCATCGCGACCCTTCTCGTCTGCGGCGTGACCACCGAGGTCTGCGTGCACACGACGGTGCGCGAGGCCAACGACCGCGGCTATCGCTGCGTCGTCGTCGCCGATGCCTGCGCGTCGTACATCCCCGAGTTCCACGCCGCCGGCCTCGCGATGATCAAGGCGCAGGGCGGCATCTTCGGCTGGGTCTCGGATTCGGACAGCGTCATCGCTGCCCTCGGCCGGCACGGCTGAACCCCTTTTCCCGGCGCGGCGCACTCGCCTCGCCCTGGCACGATGGAGGGCACCATGGCGAGCGGCATGACGAACACGGCCGGCGCATCCCGCCGCCCGGCCCTCTGGGTGCCCGGCGACTGGAACGCGTTCTTCGGCTTCGGCACCAACATCCTCGTCAACATGCTGGTGCTCACGGGCCTGCTGCGCTTCGTCCTCGGCATGCCCGACGCGATCACCTTCGGGCGCATCCTGCCCGCCGTCGGCCTGATGCTCTTCCTCTCCACCGCCTATTACGGCTGGCTCGGCTACCGGCTCGCCAAGACCAGCGGCCGCGACGACGTCTGCGCGCTGCCCTCCGGCATCAGCGTGCCGCACATGTTCATCGTGGTCTTCGTGATCATGCTGCCGATCAAGCTCTCCACCGGCGATCCGGTGAAGGCCTGGGAGGCGGGGCTCGCCTGGGTGTTCATCCAGAGCTTCATGCTGATGATCGGCGGTTTCATCGCCCCGGTCATCCGGCGCATCACGCCGCGCGCGGCGCTCCTCGGAACCCTCGCCGGCGTCTCCGTCACCTTCATCGCCATGCGCCCGGCGCTGGAGCTGATCCAGACCCCGGTGATCGGCGTCGTCGCCTTCGCCATCATCCTGCTCGCGTGGTTCGGCGGCGTGCGCTATCCGGGCCGGCTTCCGGCCGGCCTCGTGGCCATCCTGTTCGGCATGGCGGTCGCCTGGGGCGCCAAGCTCGTCGGGATCGACATCGGCGGGGTCAGCGGCCCCGGCCTCGCGAGCGCGCTCTCCGGCATCGGCTTCTCGGTGCCGCTGCCGGCCATCGGCCATGTCTTCGGCGGCTTCGAGTTCATCGGGATCATCCTGGTGACGGCGATCCCCTTCGGCATCTACGACCTCGTGGAGGCGATGGACAATGTCGAGAGCGCGGAAGTGGCGGGCGACGCCTACCCGACCACGCGGGTGCTCACCGCCGACGGGATCGTCAGCCTGATCGGCTGCCTCATGGGCAACCCCTTCATCAACGCCGTCTATATCGGCCATCCCGGATGGAAGGCGATGGGCGGGCGGATCGGCTACTCCTTCGCCACCGGCATCGTCGTGCTGCTTCTCGCCTGGCTGAACCTGATCTCGCTGATCTCCAGCGTGGTGCCCATCGTCGCGATCTCGCCGATCCTGCTCTATATCGGCATGCTGATCGGGGCGCAGGCCTTCCAAGAGACGCCGCATTCGCACGCGCCCGCCATCGTGCTGGCCTTCGCGCCGCATCTCGCGGCCTGGGCCAAGACGCTGATCGACGGGGCGCTGGGGGCGGCCGGCACCAGCGCCGCTGCGGTGGGCATGGACAAGCTCGGACAGGTCGGGGTGCTCTATCACGGGCTCGCCGTGCTCGGTGAAGGCGCGATCCTCGGCGGGCTGATCCTCGGCGCCATCGCGACCTTCATCATCGAGCGCGACTTCCCGAGGGCCTCGGCCTTCGCGGCGGCCGGCGGCGTGCTGACCTTCTTCGGCTTCATGCACGGGCCCGCCGTGGGCTTCGCGGTGACCCCGACCCTGGCGCTCGCCTACATGCTGGTGGCCGGCCTGCTCTACGCGGCGGCCCGGGGCGCGGTCCCGGTCCCGGCGCTGGCGCCGACCGCGCACGCGCCGGCGGAGTAGATTTCGTGCCTCTCGCGCGCATCGACGAATCCGTCCGGTCCGGGGCTCGGCCTTCGGTCTCGATGTCCAGGCCGGGGTGAGGCCGGAAAAAAGGGGTCGCCTCATGGGCAACCCCTTCGCATTCCGGCCCGACGCGCCGCGCTATTCCGCGGTGCCCCATTCGTCCTTGGCCTGGGCGCAGGTCCGGTTCAGCTTGACCTTGCCGTCCTCCACCGCATCGATCGAGTCGACGTGGAGGAAGTGGTGCCGACCCTCGGCTTCGGGGTCGGTCCGGGTGAGCTTGATGCGCTGCCCGTCGAGATGGTCCACCGTGCCCACATGCCCGTCATCCGACCCGACGACCGGCATGTGCTCCCGGATCTTGCTGGTATCGACCATGGTTCGATCTCCCTACTCGGCCTTGGACTTGGGCTTGGACCCGGACTCGGCTTTGGCGCCCTTCTTCCGGGGAGCCGGCTCGTCCTCCGTCCCGGCCGCCTCTTCGGTCCCGGCCTCCTCGGAGCCCTCGACGTTGAGGCCCAGGGCGATCTGCGTGAGGAGTTCGTCGGTCTTCTTCTCCTCCTGAAGGGTCTCGTCGAGGAGCTTGGCGGCGTCCTCGTAGCCGAGCTGGCTCGCCCAGGTCTTGAGGGTGCCGTAGCGGGCGATCTCGTAATGCTCGACGGCCTGTGCGCAGCCGATCAGAACCGCATCCGCCGCCGGGCTGTCGCCGAAATCCTCGAGATCCTCTTCCATCTCGGCGGTCAGGCCCTGCATGGCCTCGCAGGTCTTGGCCCGCGCCGACTTGCCGATGATCTCGAACACCTGCTGGAGGCGCTCGACCTGGACGGCGCTCTCCTCGGCATGGGTCTCGAACGCCTGACGCAGCTCGTCGTGCTCGGCGGATTTGGCCGATTTCTTCAACGCGCGAACGGATTGCTTCTCGGCGTAATAGACGTCCTTGAGGGTCTCATAGAAAGCATCATTCAAGGTTTTCTGTTTGGCGGCCATAGACATCATCCCACTTCAACGAGTGTATTATTTCGTACCGACGCGTCATTGCGCTGTCAGTCATCAAAAGAACGCTCGTTCTGCCTTGAGGCTCCCAAAAATGAGAGATCTATATTTGGGGGAAAACTATGGGGATTGCGCTCGGCTGTGGAACCTTTCGCCGTCAGGCTGCCATGCCTGGCGGTCGCGCCGAGGTCAGGACGCGGCGGGAGGATGGAGCCGCAGGCGTCCGGCCTCGCCGCAGGCCGTGAACCAGTCCCGCTCGGCGTCCCAGGGGTGGCCCGACCAGCCGGCGAAGCCGAACCCATAGACGTCGATCGGGGGCAGGGACGGGCTCCGCCCCTCGAGGATGGCGAGCGCCACCAGGAAGCCCGTGCTCGGATTCGGGGTGCCGGAGACGCGGGGGGCGAGCTGCTGGCGGGCGCGGTCATGCAGGGCGGAGGGCAGGACATGGACCGGGCGGTGGGCGAGCTTGTCCCGCAGGGGCGCCGTCCAGCAGACGCGCTCATGGGCTCCCTCCTCGTCCGGCGAGAGTTCGGGGAAGGCCAGCAGGTAAGTGCGGGCCTGCCGGATCACGGGGCGATCGAGGAACCCGTCATCCTCCACCCAGGCGCGGGCCTGGCCTCCGCGATTGACGAGGGCGAGGAGGGTCACGCGCGATCCCGCCGGGCCGCCGAAACCCGCGGCGTTGTTGAAGCGCACTACGCAGGACGCCCCATCGATGGCCCGGCCGTGATCGCCGATCTCCGGCGCGTTGCCGACGAGGGCGAGGTGGGGATCGTCGAGGCCCGGCCATGACGACATGGGTCGAGTTCCTTTGAACAGGCCGCCGGTGCGGGGTCTCGCGGATGGGGCGTCGGGTCCTGAGCAGGTTTCGCAGAAGTGGCCCCCGGTTCTGCGATCGAAAACCTGCGACACAGCAAAGAGCTAAGCCGGGTGATGCGTTGGCTTGCCAACGCGAACCGGCTTAGGCCGGTCCGTCCGGCAGGGCCAGGGACGATCCGGGCGCCGTCCGCTCCATGGCGTTGAGGGCGTCCGCCATCGCATGCGCGGCCTCCCGACCCAGGCCGACCTGCCGGACGCTCTTCACCAGTGCCGGCTCCAGAGTCTTGGTGTCGTAGACCGTCCATCCTCCGAGTTCCGGAGCGATGGCGTAGACGGCATGCTCGTTGTCGTTCATGGCGTGCCTCGCATTCGAGGAGAGCGACTGTTCGGGGTCGATGGAACGGCCGGTGACGATCCGAGCTCCCCTGCGGGCTCTGCGACCCTTGGTAACAACGGTCTTTCGCCCGCCACCGCACCGGAAAGTTTGCCGGATGCGGCACTATTCACGGTACGAGGGCGCCCGTCGCGTCTCCTGTCGGACCCTCTCGGATAAAGGGAGCGGCCGGCCGGCGGATGGGCGGATCCGATAGCCTCCTTGGGTGTGGCACGGACGCACCTGCCGCAGCCGGCGTGAGCCGCCGCTGCTTGTCAGCCACCCTGGCAGGGGATAGAGCCGTGCGGAAATGACGGGCGGGGCGGTCGACGCGCCGTCCGCGAGGCGCGTGACACACGGACGCGTTAACGGAGCCGTGCGGGAGGCCGGTCTAGGATCGGGGCCAAGCGGGCTCGGGTCTCGCGATCCACCCCACCACGGATAGGGCTGAAGGGCACATGACCTACGTCGTCACCGACAATTGCATCAAGTGCAAGTACATGGACTGCGTGGAAGTCTGCCCCGTGGATTGCTTCTACGAGGGCGAGAACATGCTCGTCATCCACCCCGACGAGTGCATCGATTGCGGCGTCTGCGAGCCGGAATGCCCCGCCGAGGCGATCAAGCCCGACACCGAGCCGAGCCTGGAAACCTGGCTGAAGCTCAACGCCGATTACGCGCGGAGCTGGCCCAACATCACGCAGAAGAAGGACGCCCCGTCCGACGCCAAGGACTGGGACGGCGTCGCCGGCAAGCTCGAGGCGCATTTCTCGGCCTCCCCCGGCACCGGCGACTGACCCCTCGGCCGGGCCGGTGGCCCGGAACTCCCGGTTCGCCTCGAGGTCACGGACACGTGATCCCCGGCCCGCCGACGGACACGGGCGCTTCACGACGCCGCGGATGGCGGGCCGGCCTGCGGAAGCGTCGACCCGGCAGGTCTTCGGAGATTCCCTCCCCGCGTGCATCGAGCGCCGTGCGGAGCCCGGCCCGACCGGTCGCGCACGCATGCCCTGCGTCGGCAATCCTTTGATTCGGCGCCCGGTTTGTGGTATGTAGACCGCCTGCCGTCGTTCGTGCCTGACGTGCTGCCTTTGGCTACCTCACCGGTGGTTTTCAAACTTTTCGACAGAGTCGGCTTCCCATCTTCCTGGGACGCTACCTCGGCGAGACGAGGCGGCATGTGATCGACCGCTGGAGGCGCATGCGCCTTCCGCGACCCCGATCGCATGGTGTGGATGATCGGTTAGCCTGGGACCCGCTCGGCCGGTGCATGACGCATCGATGGCCGGCGGACAAGGGGCTCAAGCCGGGTCACCCACCCCGGGAATGAAGGTTCAGCGCGACTCGACCCGCGCGATGTTCTGGAGGCGCTTCTCGCATGACGACAGCCAAGAAGACGACGGCAGGCCGCCAAGGCTTCAAGACCGGCGAAGCGGTGGTGTACCCAGCTCATGGCGTCGGCCGCATCACGGCGATCGAGGAGCAGGAGATCGCCGGCTACAAGCTCGAGCTGTTCGTCGTCTCGTTCGAGAAGGACAAGATGGTCCTGCGCGTGCCCACCGCCAAGGCCAACAGCGTCGGCATGCGCAAGCTCGCCGAGCCGGAACTCGTCAAGAAGGCCCTCGACGTGCTCACCGGTCGCGCCCGGATCAAGCGCACCATGTGGTCGCGCCGCGCTCAGGAATACGAGGCCAAGATCAATTCCGGCGACCTGCTGTCGGTGACCGAGGTGGTCCGCGACCTCTACCGTTCGGAGGCCCAGCCCGAGCAATCCTACAGCGAGCGCCAGCTCTACGAGGCTGCCCTCGACCGCGTGCTGCGCGAAATCTCCTCGGTGAACAAGATCACCGAGACGGAGGCGCTCAAGCTGATCGAGCAGAGCCTCGCCAAGTCGCCCCGCCGCGCCAAGGGTGAGGCGGAAGCCGAGGGCGATGCCGAGGCGGAAGGCGACAGCGACGAGATCCGGGAAGAGGCCGCCTGAGCGGACCGCCGATCTCAGACGGATTCATCGGACGATCGGGCCCGGCGCACCAGCGCCGGGCCTTTTTCTTTGTCGGCACCGCATCAGCGGTCGCGCCAACGACCGTCGCCCGGATGCTCCGATGCGCCGCAGGGTCACGGCCCCCTGTCAGCCTGAGCCGGCGGAACTATCCACGTAACGGCTCCGTTGTCCGGTGCCTGGGCGATGCCCCCGGGCTGGTGCCCTCGCTTTCCGGACCATTCGGGTCGACCGACCCGGAACGTCCGTCGCGGTGCGCGCACGCAACGGACGAAAGGCGGAGGCGGGAATGGCGGACATCGCGGGGATACGGCGACAGTTCATTCGTACGGCCATGGAGGCGCCCTTCCTGGCGCGAGACGAGGAACGTGGCCTCGCCGTCCGCTGGAAGGACGAGCGCGACGAGCACGCGCTCCACCGCCTGATCTCCGCCCATATGCGCCTCGTCATCGCCATCGCGGGACGCTTCCGGCATTACGGCCTGCCCATGGCCGACCTCGTCCAGGAGGGGCATGTGGGCCTGATGGAAGCGGCGGCCCGGTTCGAACCGGAGCGGGAAGTCCGCTTCTCCACCTATGCCACGTGGTGGATCAGGGCCTCGATCCAGGATTACATCCTGCGCAACTGGTCCATCGTCCGCGGCGGCACGAGTTCGGCCCAGAAGGCCCTTTTCTTCAACCTGCGTCGCCTTCGCGCCAAGCTGATGCAATCCACCGAGGAGCATGTGGGCGACGAGATCCATCGCCGCATCGCCACCGCCATCGGCGTCTCGCGCGAGGACGTGGCCCTGATGGATGCGCGCCTGTCTGGACCGGACATGTCTCTCAACGCCCCCGTGGGCGAGGAGAGCGAGGCCTCCTCCGAGCGGATGGATTTCCTCGTGGACGGGTCCGACCTGCCCGACGAGACGGTTTCGGCCTCGGTGGATGGCGAGCGCCGGCTCACTTGGCTCAACGAGGCGCTCACCGTGCTGTCCGAGCGCGAATTGCGCATCCTGCGCGAGCGGAGACTCACGGAGGATCAGGCGACCCTGGAGGCGCTCGGCCGCCGTCTCGGCATTTCGAAGGAGCGGGTCCGGCAGATCGAGAACCGCGCCCTGGAAAAGCTCCGGCGCGCCCTGGCCGAGCGTTTTCCACAGACCGCCGGTAACGTGTACGTCTGATCGGACGGTACTTGCCGCCCGCGCCCGGCCCCGGCACATTAACGCTTCGGCATCCCACGTGTGAGATGACGGACGTCGATGGCGTCGAGGTGCGTTGTGCGGGAAGTCCATGACGAGACCGGTGGGGCGCATAGGCCGCTGATGGCCCTCGCGGTGATCCTTGCCGCGAGCGTGACGATCACTGCCGCCGTCGCCGTCGAGCACGGTCTCGCGTGGCCCGCGGCCGTCGGCACGTTCTACGGCCTGGCCGCCCTCTGTCAGATCGCCTATCTCGGCCTCGTCGTCGCTCGCGAGTGGGACGGCACCTCCGGCCCGTCGATCTGACGGGTGACCTCCGCTTGTCCGAACGAGCCGACAGGCACCGGGACGCCGGACCGAGCGGGGACGGATCCTGACGTCACCGTTTGGGACGTCGATCTCACCCGGGCCATCGACCATCGGGCGACGTGCCGGGATCTTCTCTCCGACGACGAGATCGCGCGCGCCTCCCGATTCGTCCGCGACGTGGATCGCTGGCGGTTCGAGGCGAGCCACGCGGCCCTGCGCCTCGTGCTCGGGGAACGGCTCGGATCGGACCCGCGCGGCCTCGTCTTCGGCGCGGCGCCCTCCGGCAAACCATATCTCGCGGGGGAGCAGGCCCGGTCATGCCGCTTCAGCCTGTCCCATTCCGGCAGCCGCGCCCTGATCGGGCTTTCCTCCTCGGCGGAGATCGGCGTCGACGTGGAAGAAATACGCCCGATGCCCGATCTGCTGCGCATCGCGCGGGCGCATTTCGCGCGAGAGGAAATCGCCGCCCTCGAAACCCTCCCGCCCCACGACCTCACGGCGGCGTTCTTCGCCTGCTGGACCCGCAAGGAGGCCGTTGCGAAGGCCACCGGCCAGGGCCTCTCCCTGCCCCTCGACAGCTTTGCCGTCTCCGTCACGCCGGACAGGGCGGAGTTGCTGACGATGCCGGCCGGGACGAAGGCCTGGAGCCTGCATGCCCTCTCCACGGCACCGGGCCATGCCGCCGCCATCGCGGTCATGGCGGCCGATGTCGGCTGCATCCGCCGCACCCTTGCCCCCGATTGGGCCGCCCGTCCCGCCGCCATATCGCAACAAGGGCCATGATGGCGCTTGCGGCCCCGCGCCGGCCTCGCTATACGTCCGCTCGCCGGTGGAGACGCCGGCCGTCGGAGTGTAGCGCAGTCTGGTAGCGCACCACGTTCGGGACGTGGGGGTCGCAGGTTCAAATCCTGCCACTCCGACCAAATTTCCCGAGAGTTCGCAGTCTCTTAACTGCTTCCCCACAAATCTTAGCCGCACGGCGTGGACCGCTTGACGAGCCTCGGTCTCCGCATGATGGTGTCCGCCGCCTTCGCGAACGGCGTGGCGTTGGCCCCGCCCACCCGCTGCATTACGGCTCGACTCGCTCGCCGTGGCTCAGGCCGGTCCCGGCGGCGGGCCACGCATCAGATCAGATGCGCGAAGTGGTGTCCCAGCCGCCTCGCTTCCGCCTGAAGGTCGTCCTCGTTCGGGGCGGCCTGCCCGGACAGGCGGGCGACGATCACGGGCAGTCGCCAGGCGTCGATGTCCCGCCTGTCGAGGCCGCTCAACCGGCAATACGTCCAGACATAGAAATCGGCCAATCTCGCGCGGATCTGCGCATCGGCCGCCTTCGCCCAGGCGTTGACGAAGCGGGTGCGTCCGGATCGAAGGATGAGCTCGGTGCGGGCGACGTCCGCTGTGGGATGCCCTGCCGTCGACTTTTCCCAGTCGATGACGACCAGACCGTCCGGCGTGTAGAGCGCGTTCTCGGGGTGGAGATCTCCGTGGCAGAGATTGTCCCCATCGGGCAGGCGATCGAGCACGGCGAGCGTCGTTTGCTTCAGCCAGGCAGGCACTCTCGCTCTGGAGACTTGAACGCGCAGTGCGTCCTGCTGGTTGGGAAGCGGAGCATTGACGATGGTGTGGATGCCGAATTGAATATGCGCGAGTTGCCTCAGGGCGCCCAGCATGCCGACCGGGTTCCTCCTGAAGTGTTCGAGAACCGTCTTGCCGTCGATATGCTCGAACAGCACGCCGGATCGTCCGTGCCGCTCGATGATTCCCAAGGGAGCCGGGACGCGCAGGCCTTGGGAATGGGCGAACGACGTCGCGACGAACTCCTTTTCGGCGAGGGACTTTCCCCATTTCGCCTTGTAGAGCTTCAGTATCTGGCCCGATTTGTCGACAAAGACTTCGGCACTTCTTCCCTCACCGATGCGCTGTGTCCGATCAAGAGCGATCTCTTGCGTCGATACCATATCGATCCAACGTCATGGCCCCCTCCATGCCATGCGCGAGAGTATCGTCGATGAAGATCAGCCGGCAATCCATTCCGGGACGGGATCGGTGCCGACATGGGGACGAGGTGCCGCTGCGCACACATGGCGCAGCAAAAACCCCGCTCCGGCTTTCGCCGGGCGGGGTCCCAATGCGAGGGCTCTTCGCTCTGAAGTCTGCGGCCCGTCAGTATCCGTAGCGGCGAGCGCGACGATAGTTCTGATCCTGGCGGCGCAGATGCGCCCCATACCGGCGATCGTGGAGCATCTGCCGGCGAATGTGCTTCCGATAGCGGTACTGGGGCGAATGCCCATAACCGGACCGGTACCCGTACCCGTACTGTACGGTTTCGACCGCCGCCGGCTGTCCGAGCGCGGTGGCGTCCACGGCCAGCGGAGCGGCCTGGGCCGTTGACGTCAAGCCGGCACATACGAGCGCCGCGGCGAGCGCGAGGGAGCGCAGGTCTTTCATCGGATATCCTTCCTTGTGGGTAGGACGACGGCATCTAGGGCGGCGAAGCTTGGCTTCAACCCAAAAATCCGCCGCGGTGCGAGCCCGGCGGGTCGGGTCGTTCAGTGGGGGGCTCCCCAGAAGGCCCAGGCCCCTTCATACCCTCCCGGAAACCGCGCATTGATGCCGACGATGCCAGGCAGGGTCCGCGGAAGCGGTCGCCGGTTTTGCGTCCTTAAACCCGCGAACCCGCTCAGGCGCGGCGAGGCCGGGCGCGATGAGGGAGAACCATGCGACGCTGTTTCGTCTGTGAGGCCGATAGCCTCGAGCCGACGGACCGGCACATCCTCCATGAGGATGGGCGGCGGCGGGCGTTTTCCATCGCCTGTGCCTCGTGCGGCGTGCTCGTCCGGGACGGGGCGGACCCGGCCGCATGCTGGGCCGATCTCGCGCGGGCTCTGGCCGGGCGCGTGTTCCGCCTCGATCCGCAAGCGCCCTACGGTCTCGACATCTACACCCTGCGCCTTGCCGCCACCCGGCTGCGCCGTGGCGTCAGGCCGGTCGGCGGGGCCGACCGGGAAGCCCTGCTGCACCCGCATTCCGAGCGGGCCGCCGCCGGCGATCTGTTCGATCTCGATGCCGCGCTGCCGGCCACGGTCTCGCTCGGCCTCCTCTGCCGGCCGCAGGATCTGGATGCGGTGCTGGCCCGCCTTTCCGCCCATGCGGCCTGGACCGGCGACGTGGTGGTCCTCGTCGACGCCCCCGACAGCCCGCCGGTTTCCGCCGCCATCGCCGGCTATCCCTCCGGCGCCGTGCGGGTCGCCGCCCGCCCCCTCGCCGGAGATTTCGCGGCCCAGCGCAACGCGCTGCAGGCCCTGTCGCGCCGTGCCTGGACGCTCCAGCTCGACGCCGACGAGGAGTTGGCAGCCGCCGTGGGTGAGCTGCTTCCGGCCCTTGCCGCCCTGGCCGAGGAGGGAGACGTCCTCTCCATCGGCCTGCCCCGGCGCAACCGCGTCGACGGGGTGTTGTCGGATGTCTATCCGGACGTTCAGTACCGCCTGAACCGCGCGGATGTCCGTTTCGGGGGGCGTGTTCACGAGCGGCCCGATCTCGGCGGCGCGTGGCGGCGGGGCTTCATCTCCCTCCACGGCGCCATCGAGCACCGGCTCTCGCGCGCCCATGTGGAGGCGCGGTCCCGGCGCTACGAGGCGATGGACCCCGGCCGGGGGCGCCCGGAGGAGGAGACGGCGCTGCTGCGCCCCTACCGGCCCTGACGCGCTGCCGCGATGGCCCGTTCGTAGAGCGCCAGGGTCTCGGCCCCGAGCCGCGCCCGGTCGAAGGCGCCGCTCGCCGAAAGGGCGCGGTCCCGCAGGCGCAGGCGCAGGGCGGAATCCAGGAGCAGCGGACGGATGGCCTCGGCCAGGGCCGCCCCCGTCGCTTCCCGCGCGAGAAGGCCTGCGCCCGGCCCACCGATGAAGGCGCGGGCGCTGGCATCCTCCGCGCAGGCCACCACCGGGCGGCCATGGGCCAGGGCTTCCTGGTAGACGAGGCCGAAACTCTCGTAGCGCGAGGGGGCGAGGACGACATGCGCTCGCGCATAGGCGGCCTCCAAGGCCACGGCGTCGATCCGGCCTAAGGGGCGCAGGCGCCGTCGCGCGACGGCGGGACAATCCGGCGGGAGATCGGCCTCGGGCACGCCGACGAGGGCGATCTCGAAGGGGGGAAGCGTTCCGGCCTCGCAATCGGCACCGAGGATCGCGGCGGCGGCGAGCAGGAGATCGAACCCCTTGCGCGCCTCGGCCCGGCCGACGAACAGCAGGCGGATCGGGCCGTCCGTGGCCTCCGGATAGGGAGCGGCGCGGCCGCGTTCCAGCATCTCCGGGGGCAGGCTCAGGCCGATCACCGCATGGGGCCGGGCGGTATGGGGCCGGGCGGTATGGGGCCGGGCGGTATGGGGCCGGACGGTATGGGGCCGGGCCGGCTGAAGGCCGTAGAGCGCCGTCATCCGCGCCGCGTGCTCGCCGGTATTCGAGATCAGGCCGGCGCTCGCCCTCGCCTGCCGGCGTTCCAGCCGGTCGGCGGCGAGACCGTCCAGGCGGTCGCGCAGGGAGGCGGCCGGTTCGCGCGAGAAGGCGGCGGGCGTGGAGTTGCGGGTGACCAGGGGCGGGGCCGCGCCGCCTCCGAGCAGGGCGGCCGGCCCGTACCAGTTCGTGGCCTCGATGCAAGCGAAGGGATGCCGGGCATGGGCCCGCAGCACCGCCCGGCGGAAGGCCATGGGCGCGGCGAGGTGCCCGGCCGATCCCCACAGGCGCAGCCGCGCGAGCCGCGAGCCCGGCGGGAGGCCGATCCCCTCGATCCCGACGCCCGCATGGTCGCCGGACCCGGTGCGGTCGAGGGTGAACACCGTGACAGTGACGCCGAGCGCGCTCAGGCTCTCGGCGATCTCGCGCGCGGCGGTGGAAAGCCCGCTCGGGGCGGGGGGATAGTCCCAGGCGAGGAGCGCCGTGCGCATGCGCCCGCTCACCGGCCGAGCAGGCGCCGGTAGATCGCGAGGTAGTCGGCGGCCATGCGCTCGGCGGTGAAGCGCGCCTCGAAGCGGCGGCGCACCTGCGCCCGGTCGAGCTCGCCCACCCGCGCCAGGGCCGCCACCGCCTCGGCCTCGGAGGAGACGACGAAGCCCGTGACCCCGTCCTCGACGATCTCCGGCACGGAGCCCCGGTTCCAGGCGATCACCGGGGTGCCGCAGGCCATGGCCTCGATCATCACGAGGCCGAAGGGTTCGGGCCAGTCGATGGGAAACAAGAGGGCGCGCGCGCCGCCGAGGAGCCGGCCCTTGGCCGCATCGTCCACCGGGCCGACATAGACGGCGTCGTCACCGAGCAGCGGGCGGACCGCCCGGTCGAAATAATCCGGGTTCCCCACATCCACGGTTCCGGCGAGGCGGATCGGCAGGCCCGCCGCGCGGGCGACGCGGATGGCGACGTCGGGCCGCTTCTGGTCGGTCATCCGGCCGATGAAGGCGAGATGGCCCTCCGGCTCGCTCCGCAGGGCGTAACGGTCGCGCGCGATGCCGTGATGGACGATGCCGGCGCGGTTCGCCGCCGGGATGCCGGCTTCCTGCGCCGCCGAGATCGCCGCCACGGGCAGGTCGGGGAAGCCGGCGAAGAACAGCGCCCGGTCGCGCTCGTCCACGCGCCAATGCACGGTCGTCAGGCTGCGGCATCGCCGCGCGCCGAGCACGGGCGCATGCGCGAACTCGCCGTGGCAATGGACGATGTCGAAATCGTCGAGGCGGCGGGCAAGCGCTTCCATCTGGAGCGCTTCCAGGGCTGCCGGCACTCCCGGAGCCACGCGGCCCTCACGGGCCTCCAGGGCGGCGAGACTGAGATGATCCCCGACCCTTGGTATATCTGTCACACTGTCCGCCGGGGCGAAGAGCGTTACCTCAACCTGCAAGTTTCGCAGTGCTATGCTGAGATCATGGATGACGCGCTCCGTCCCGCCATGATGCGTCGGAGGGGTCGGAAAGATGTTGGGTGCGACCTGCGCGATACGGATCACGGGTTGTTCTTGTATTTTAGGTATGAAAGTCGACATTTTATCCGTGGTTGACGCGCCGGCACCCCGCCGCTGATGTTCGTTCTTCATATCGCGCTTCAAGGATGTCTTCGCGGTGACGACGTCGCCTACGGCCTCACCGCCGATACGGGCGGCCATATCCGCTACCTGCTCGATCTCGTCCGGGCCTGTGACCGGGATTCGGCCTCGGACCGGATCGTCATCGCCACCCGTCTGTTCGAAAGTGCGCTCGGAGCCGACTACGCCGTGCCCGAGGAAGCCGTATCGGACAAGGTGACGATCGTGCGACTCGCCAGCGCGTCGCCGGATTACCTGCCCAAGGAAGCGCTGCACGGGGAGGTGGCGAGCTTCTCCGAAGCCCTCGTCGCGTGGATCGCCGCGCAGCCCATGCGCCCCGCCATGATCCACGCGCATTATGCCGATGCGGCCGCCGTCGCCGCCCTGGTCGAGGACCGGCTCGGCATCCCCTTCGTGTTCACCGCGCATTCCCTCGGACGGGTGAAGGCCCGCGCCATGGGCCGGCCGCCGACGGATACCCCGTCCCTGGCCCACCGGATCGCGGCCGAGGAGACGGCCCTGGCCCGCGCCGCCCTGGTCATCGCCTCCTCGCGCGACGAGGCCGAGGTGCAATACGCGACCTATGCCGCCTACGATCCCGGCCGCATCCGCGTGCTGCCGCCGGGCAGCGACCTGGCGCGCTTCCACGCGGCGCGGACCTGCCCGAGGGTCGACGCCTCCATCGACCGTTTCCTGCGCGAGCCCGGAAAACCCGCGCTGCTCGCGCTGGCCCGGCCCGTGGCGAGGAAGAACCTCGCCGCCCTGGTCACCGCCTATGGCGAGAGCCCGGAACTGCAGGCGCGCGCCAACCTCGTCCTCGTGGCCGGCACCCGCGACGACCTCGACGACCTCGACGGCGGCATGGCCGAGACCATGCGCGACCTCCTCGTGCTCATCGACCGCCACGACCTCTACGGGCTTGTGGCCTATCCGAAGACCCACCGCCCCGACGACGTGCCGGCCCTCTACGCCTATGCCCGCGAGCGCGGCGGGGTGTTCGTCAACCCGGCCCTCAACGAGCCCTTCGGCCTGACCCTGCTCGAGGCCTCCGCCGCCGGCCTGCCCCTGGTCGCCACCGACAGCGGCGGTCCCAACGACATCGTCGAGACCTGCGGCAACGGCCTCCTCGTCGATCCGCGCGATCCGGCCGGGATCGCGCGGGCCTGCCTGCGCATCCTCACCGAGCCCGGCCTGCGCGACCGCTACGTCGCCGGCGGCGAGCGGGCGGCGGCGGCCTACGATTGGGACCGGCACGCCCTGCGCTACCACGCCCTGCTGCGCGCCCTCGGGGCGGCCGAGGCGCCGTCGAGCCATCCGCGCCAGCTCCTGATCTGCGACATCGACAACACCCTGGTCGGGTGCGACGCCGGCCTCACCGCGTTCCGCCTCTGGCGCAGCGAGCAGGAGGGCCTCGCCTTCGGCGTCGCCACCGGGCGGTCGTTCCACAGCGCCATGGCGATCCTGGAGCAGCAGGCGAGCCCGCGCCCCCAGGTGATGATCACGTCGGTGGGTTCGGAGATCTACCATCTCGACGCCAACGGGGTGAGCTACACCGCCGACCGGGCGTGGCGGGACACGGTCTCCCGTGGCTGGAGCCGGGAGGACGTGCGGGCCGTGCTCGGGCAGGTTCCCGACCTCGTTCCGCAAGGCCCCCTGGAGCAGCGCCCGCACAAGCTCAGCTATTTCGGCGATGCCGCCACCGCCCGGCGCGTGCGGGGCAGGCTCGACGCCTCGGGCCTCGCCGCCTCCATCATCCACAGCCACGGCCGCTACCTCGACGTGCTGCCGCCCGCGGCCTCGAAGGGGACGGCGGTCGACCATGTCCGCGCGCTGTACGGGCTTACCGAGGGCAACGTGTTCGTGGCGGGCGATTCCGGCAACGACGTGGAGATGCTGCGGGTGCGGCGACAGGCGATCATCGTCGCCAACTTCTCCGATGACCTCGCCACCCATGCGGCGCTCGGCCATTCCTACGTCGCCCGCGCCTCTCATGCGCGCGGCGTCATCGAGGGCGTGGCGCATTTCCGGAAGATGCCCGTCCATGCCGGCTAGAGCGCGCTCGGTGAGCGTTCTCACCCTGGTCCGCCACCGGGACGGGCATCTGCGCAACCTGATGCGCGGGCTCGTCCGGCAGACGGTGGCGCCCCTGGAACTCGTGATCGCCTGGATGCAGCCGGAGCCGGCCCACGACCTGCCGGATCCCGGCTGTCCCGTCCGGCACCTGCATGTACCGGGGGAGCCGATGCCGCTGGCCGCCGCCCGCAACCGCGCCGCCGAGGCGGCGCAGGGCTCGCGCCTGATCTTCCTCGACGTGGATTGCATCCCCGGGCCGGGTCTGGTGGCGGCCTATGCCGGAGCCGAGGCCGAGGCGCTGCTGCTGGGCGAAGTGCTCTACCTGCCCGAGGGCGCAGTGGGGGCCAGCCTCGATTGCGAGGCACTCGACCGTGCCGGGCGGGTGCATCCGGCCAAGCCCCCGATCCCGGAGACCGGACTGCGCCCGGAGCCGGAGGCGCGGGAGCTCTGGGGCCTGTCCTTCGCCCTCCCGGCCTCGGCCTACCGCAGCGTCGGCGGCATGGACGAGGGCTTCTCGGGTTATGGCGGCGAGGAAACCGATTTCGCCCTGCGCCTCGCGGCCTCCGGCCTGCCGACCTTCTGGATCGCCGGGGCGCGGGCCTACCACCAGCATCACCCGGTCCACGTGCCGCCCCTGCCGCATTTCGAGTCGATCCTGCGCAACGCCACCCGCTTCCATGCCCGGCACGGCAGCTGGTGCATGGAATACTGGCTCGGCCAGTTCCGCGAGGCCGGCCTCATCGCCTGGGACGCGCAGGCCACCTCCATCCGGCGCCTGCGCACCCCCGACCCCGCCGAGATCGCCGCCGCCCGGCAGCCCGGCACGCGCCTGTTCTCCTGACCCCGACCCGAGCCCCATGACGAAACCCATCGCCTTCTTCGTCCACCACCAGGGGCGCGGACACGCCAACCGCACCCGCGCCGTGGTGGCCGAGTTTTCCGCCACGCGCCCGGTCTCCGTCCTCACCGCCGATCCGAGCCTGTTCGACGGGTTCTCCCGCGACATCGAGATCGTCGCCCTGCCCGACATGATCGGCGCCCGGGTGCCCACCGCGCGCCTGTTCGCCGAGCCGACGCCCCGCGTGATGCATTGCGTGCCGCTGGGCGTGAGGGAGACGCGCCGGACCATGCGCACCATCCTCGACCATCTCGACGACCGGGAGGTCGGCCTGTTCGTGGTGGACGTCTCGGCCGAGATCGCCCTGCTGGCGCGCGCGGCGAGCGTGCCGGCCGTGCAGATCCGCATGCACGGCGACCGCTCCGACATCGGCCATGTGGGCGCCTACGAGGCCTGTATCGGCATGCTCGCCCCCTTCGACGAGCGGCTGGAGCAGGACGATTACCCGGATTCTCTGCGCGCCAGGACCTTCTACAGCGGCGGCCTCTGCACCAGCGTCGATCCGGTGCTCCCCCGCGCCGAAGCCCGCGCCCGCCTGCGGCTCGATCCCCACCGGGAGATCGTCGTCGCCGTGACCGGCGGCGGGGGCAGCGGCACGCCCTACGCCCCCCTCACCGTGGCGGCGCGCGCCGTGCCGGACGCCCTCTGGCTGACCCTGGGGCCGACCCACCGCGAGGGCCACGAGACCGATTTCGGCAACCTGCGCGAACTCGGCTGGGTGCCGTCCGTGACCGATTACCTCGCGGCCGCCGACATCGTCATCGCGTCCGCCGGCGACAACACGGTCCACGAGGTCGCGCGGGTGGGCGGGCGCCTCGTGGTGATGCCCGAATGGCGCTATTTCGGCGAGCAGACCCGCAAGGCCGAGGCCCTGGTGCGCCTCGGCGTCGCCGTGCAGGCCCCGCACTGGCCCGGCGACCTCCAGGGCTGGCGCGACCTCCTCGACCGCGCGCGCCGGCTCGACGGCGAGACCCTGCGCCCGCTCCACGCCCCGGACGCCGCCGCCCGCGCCGCCGGCTGGCTCGAAGACCTCACCGACGAACTCTGGGCCGGCGCGCCCGCCGCTTGAACCCTTCCGATCCCCAAAACCGGACCTCGAGAATGTCGACCGTTTCCGTCGTGACGCTGGCCAAGGGACGGCCCGCGCATCTCACCAACCTCGTCCTCGGCCTGATGCGTCAGACGCAAGCACCCGCCGAACTCGTCGTCGCCCGCATGCAGGACCAGCCCTACGACCTGCCGGAGGCGCCGTTCCCGATCCGCCAGATCCCGGTGGCGGGCGACCCGCTGCCGCTGGCCGCCGCGCGCAACCGCGCCGTGGCGGCCGCGTCGGGGGAGGCTGTGGTCTTCCTCGACGTGGACTGCATCCCCGCGCCCACCCTCGTGGCCGATTACGCCCGTCGCCTCGGCGAATGCGACGGATTGCTGATGGGCGAGGTGCTCTATCTCCCCGGCGGGGCCACCGCCGGTGCGTGGAGCTCCGACGGGTTCGCGGATGTCGCCGTCCGGCATTCCGACCGGCGCGGCCCGCCGGCCGAGGGCATCGAGATCTGCAACGATTATCGCTGCTTCTGGTCGCTGAACTTCGCCATGCGGAAGGCGACCTTCCTCGGCGTCGGCGGTTTCGACGAGCGCTATGCGGGCTATGGCGGCGAAGACACCGATTTCGGCAAGCTCCTCGACCAGCGCGGCATCGCCATCGCCTGGCTCGAAGGCGCGCGCGTCTATCACCAGTATCATCCGCACCACATGCCGCCGATCCACCATCTCGACAGCGTGGTGCGCAACGCCGAACTGTTCGAGGCGAAGTGGGGCTACCGGACCATGGGCCATTGGCTCCATGCGTTCCGCCTCATGGGCCTGATCGACGACACGCCCGGACAGCCGATCCGCATCCTGCGCCGCCCGGATGCCGACGACCTGGCGCTCACGGGCCAGCAGAGTCACCAGCCCTATTCCAACACCGCCTCGGTCATCCGCATCCTCGATGCGCGCAACGCCGCCGCCCTCACTGAACAACGGGCCGGAACCCTCGCGGCGGAGCCCGAGCCCGCATGACAGCCATCCGATGAGGATCGCGCTCCTCGCCCATGTGCGCCAGCCCATCGCCCAGCCCTTCAAGGGCGGCATGGAGGCCCATAGCTGGCACCTCGCCCAAGGGCTGCAGGCCCGCGGCCACGAGGTCGTGCTGTTCGCCTCCGGCGACAGCGACCCGCGCTTCACCCTCGACCCGGTCCTGCCCGAGCACCAGGAGCGGACGTTCCCCGGGCAGGAGCATACCGGTAACCCGGCGCTGATCGCCCATCTCGATGCCGGCTACGCCGCCGCCTGCGACCGGATCGCCGCCGGGGGCTTCGACGTGGTCCACAACAACAGCCTCAGCCGCCTGCCCCTGGCGCGCGGGCGAACGGAGGCCGTGCCCACCGTCACCTCCCTCCACGTGCCGCCCTACGATGCCCTGCGCTGGTTCGTTCACGACGGTGTCGCCCCCTCGCACCGGATCACGGTGACGTCGCAAGGGCAGCTGCGTGCCTGGTTCCCGGAAGGGGCACCGCCCGAAGTGTCGGTGCTCCACAACGGCATCGACCCGGCCGATTGGCCCTACCGCGACCGTGGCGACGGCAGCGCCGTCTGGTGCGGCCGGATCACGCCCTACAAGGGGACGCACCTCGCCATCGAGGCGGCGCGGAAGGCGGGCATCGCCCTTACCCTCTTCGGCTCGACGGAGGACGCCGAATACTGGGAACAGGCGGTCAGGCCACTCCTCGGCGGCGCGATCCGCTATGGCGGCCATCTCGACGGGGCCTCCCTCGCGGCGGAAATCGGACGGGCCTCGGTCTTTCTGTTCACCCCCTGCTGGGACGAGCCGTTCGGCCTCGTCGCCATCGAGGCCATGGCCTGCGGCCTGCCCGTGGCCGGCATCGACAGGGGAGCGGCCCGCGAGGTCATCGGCGAGGCGGGCGCCTTCGCCCCGCCCGGAGACGACGAAGCCCTCGCCGACGCGATCGGGCGAGCGCTGGCCATCCCGCGACGCGGCGCGCATGAGCGCGTCCTCCGCCACTTCACGCACGACGTCTGGCTGGACGCGTGCGAGGCGCTGTACGCCGACGTCCGACATTCGCACCCCGGCGGCCGGGATCGGTAGAGCTACGATCGTCACATATATCGCGGGCTGCGCCACCCTGCCTTCCTCCACCTCGCGGGGAGGAGTTGGAGGTGGGGGCGGTCGGGCGACCCTCATGCTGCGGAGGCTGGCAAACCCACTCCCACTCCTGACCTCTCCCCAGAAGCTACAGGATTCACACATCGGCTCGACGGCTGTTCCCTCTATCCAAGAGGGTTCGGCATAGGCGCGACGGGCACCCTCTCCTTCCAGGAGAGGGTGCCCGCGCATCCCGCGAGATGCGTGAACATCGTAGTCCGACACGTGGGGAGGGACGCGCCTCCGGCCGGGATCCCTTGTCCGGCAGCCGCCGCGCGGTCGCGCTGGCGGGCCCGATCGGACGCTTCGAAACGGCTCGAAGCCGAAGGCTTTAGCCTCCGCTATCCATCGAATGCTGCACGGCACAAAACGATAGCCCGCCGCATCAAGATGAATACAGTGCATGAAGCATATGGAAACGATCGTTAAGTATTAAATCGTACCCAGCCGCCAATGTAGCGGCAACAACGCCAGTGCTCCGGAACCGATCGAGTGGGCTGGGTCTTTGAAGCTCGGGCCTCAAGTGCCCGCCATGCCATGTAAGCCGGCATGATCTTCAATCTATCCCGTCGTTCTCGATTTGTGGGTTTGGAGAAAACAATGGCCACTGTCTCGATCCTGACCAATGCTGGCTTCGACGTTCGCGATTTCTTCGTTCCCAACCTGGGTGGTGCCGACCTCACATTCACCGGCCTCGTCGACAGCGTCGGCGACCTCCTTCTCGACGGCAGCCGAACGGATACGTTCGAGGTTCTCACCATCGAGGCGAACGGCCTCACCTACAACTACAGCGGCAATTGGGAGATCGAGGCCTCCACCGGCCTGTTGACCGGAACGGTCTCGGCCAGCGGCGGCTACGACGGGGTCGAGGTCAAGCTCGGCGATACGGTCCTGGCGACGCTCGACCTGCCGTTCCAGCCGGTCAACCTCGGAACGGAAACCAGCACCGGCATTCTCGGGGACGTCGGAGACCTGGTGACGGATCTCGTGGGCGGCACCGTGGACATCCTCCTCGGAACCCTCGATGAAACGGTCTCGCTGGTGGGCCTCAATCTCGACGCCACCCCCGACCTCATCGACATCGTCATCGATGCCGGCGGCACCCAGACCGGCGGCGACGGCGACGACACCCTGCGCGGCGGCATCGGCGGCGACACCCTCGACGGCGGCGCCGGCAACGACACCATGATCGGCGGGGCGGGCGACGACACCTACATCGTCGATTCGGCCGGCGACACCGTTGTGGAGGATGCCGGCGAAGGCGACGACACCGTCCGCTCGTCGGTGACCTACACCCTTCCCGACAACGTCGAGAACCTCGTTCTCAGGGGCACCGGCGCCATCGACGGGACAGGCAACGCCCTCGACAACAGGATCACCGGCAATGATGGCGACAACCGCCTCGACGGCGGGGCCGGCAACGACCGACTCACCGGGCGTGGCGGCGACGACGTCCTCGTTGGCGGTACCGGCAACGACATCATGCGCGGCGGAGCCGGTGACGACGTCTACGTGGTGGATTCCACGGGCGATCAGGTCATCGAGGAGGCTGGCGAGGGCAACGACACCGTCCGCTCGTCGGTGACCTACAGCCTCGGTGCCAATGTGGAGACCGTCGTTCTCACCGGAACCGGCGCCATCGACGCCACCGGAACCGGCGGTGCCAACAGCCTGACCGGCAACAACAGCGACAACCGCCTCGACGGCGGCGCCGGTACCGACACGCTCTCCGGACGCGGGGGAAATGACACCCTTCTCGGCGGCACCGGTGCGGACACGATGCGCGGGGGCACCGGCGACGACACCTACGTGGTCGACGCTGCGGGCGATCGGGTCATCGAGTTGGCCGGCGAGGGCACCGATACCGTGCGCTCCTCGATCGACCACACCCTCGGGGCCAATGTCGAGCGCCTCGTGCTGACCGGAGCCGGAGATCTCGACGGGACCGGCAATGGCTTGAACAACGCCATTTTCGGAACCGGCGGGGACAACGTGCTCAATGGTGGTGGCGGCAACGACATCCTGTTCGGCAAGGGCGGAAACGACAGGCTCGACGGCGGAACCGGCAACGACACCCTGCATGGCGGTCTCGGCGACGACACCTACTTCGTCGACAGGGTCGGCGATAAGATCGTGGAACTCCCGGGCGAGGGCAACGACACGGTTTATGCCTCGGTGACCTACGGGCTCTCGGCCAATGTCGAGAACCTCGTCCTGAGGGGGACTGGCAACCTGAGCGGTTTCGGCAACGACCTCGACAACGCCATCACCGGCAACGACGGCAACAACCGTCTGAGCGGGGGGGCCGGCGACGATGTCATGACGGGCCGCGGCGGCAACGACACCCTGCTCGGCGGCACCGGGGCCGACACCATGCGCGGGGGAACCGGCAACGACACCTATGTCATCGACAATGCCGGGGATCGCGCCATCGAACAGCCGGGCGAGGGCTTCGATACGATCCGCTCGACCGTCAGCCACACGATGGAAGCCAATACGGAGAAGATGGTTCTCAGTGGAACCGCGGCTCTCACCGCCAACGGCAATGCCGGCAACAACGAGATCTACGGCAATGCCGGTGACACCGCGATCTACGGCGGCGACGGCCGTGACCTTCTCTATGGCCGCGGCGGTGCCGACACCTTCGTGTTCAAGGCCATCTCCGACAGCGACGTCGCCATCGGCGGGCGCGACATCGTCAAGGACTTCGACTTCGCACAAGGAGACCGCATCGACTTCAGCGCGATCGATGCGAATTCGGGGCTAGCCGGCGACCAGGGCTTCCAGTTCGTCGGAACCCAGGCGTTCTCCGGCGAGGCCGGCGAGTTGCGGATGAAGTTCGGCGGCGGCAACACCCTCCTGCAGGGTGACACCAACGGCGACGGAGCGGTCGACTTCTCCGTCCTCCTTCAGGGCCATCATGTCCTCGACAGCGGGTCGTTCATCGTCTGACGCGGGCTTCCCCGGCGGTCGGTCGCCCTCCGGCACCGGATGGCCCGACACGCAGACAAAGACCACATGACGAGCGGGGGGCCGACGGCTCCCCGCTCTTTTCCGGGGATCTCGGCGCAGAATGGGGCGACGATTCTCTCGGAGAGGCGCTGGAGCCGACGAGATGGCGGTTTCCGCCGACCCGGTGACCTTCCGGGCTTGACGCTGGTATACCAGAAGGGCCAAGATGCTGGCGCTCCTCTCGGGGAGCCTTCCTATGAGCAAAACTTCACCCGCCCGGCTTCGGCCGAGGCGGGCTTTTACGTGTTGCGGACGCGCGCCGAGACCGCCCCCCTCGACGCGGCCGTGATCGCCCGCCTCACGCAAGCCACCAAACCGGCCATCCGCCCAAAAGCTCTCACCCTCCTCAACGCCATCCTGCCGAGCAGCACGCCATGGCAGCCCCAAGGCGCCCGACCGACAGGACAGTCGCTCTCCCGCAAGGAGCGGGGCCACCTCATAAGCGGGGATCGGCGTAGTGCTTGATCACCGCGAGGGGAGCGACAGGGGCCGGCCAGAGGACGAGGCGGTAATGGTCCTCGCCGTCCAGGCGGTCGTCGGTGAGGGTATCGAGGCCGCCGAAACAGGCGCGGACGCGGTAGGTGCCGGGTGCCACCGAGAGGATGTCGATGGACCCGCCCGTGCATTCGTGGATTTCGAGCCGGCCCGAGGGCAGGTCGAGGCTCGCCTCCACCACATGGTCCCAGAGGTCGAGGGCCTCGTCGGGCGGTGCGTCGACGATGTCGAGTTCCACCGGCACGGACATGTTGCGCTCGGGCTGGATCACCACGAGGAACGGCGCCGTCTTGACCCTCCGCCGGAGGTCGTCCTCGCTGTAATCCAGCGCCGTGTCGGGCATCTCGCCGTGATCCCAGAGATAGAACTGGTGGTAGTCGGCGAAAATCTCGTAGCGCTTCTGCATGGCATCGCTCCCGCTGGCGCGACCGGAATAGGACGTTCGCTCAGGTTTCGCGATGACCCCGTCCGATGGCGGTGCGAAGGCCCGTCGCGTGGCGGTCGGCCCCGCGTCATCCCGCCGGGGCGAGGGGCCGGGAGCGGTCGTTCCCCGTGAGGCCGAAAAAGCCGACCGCCGAGGCCACGATGACGCCGCCGCAGGCCGCCGCGATCCCGAGCACGAGCCCGAACCCGCCCCTCTCGTGCAGCAGGGCGATCAGCGGCACCGCGAACCCGCTCACGGTGAAACCGAGGAAATAGCGCACGCTGTAGGCCCGCGCGCGGTAGAGCGGCGGCACGTAGCGGGCCACCATCGCGTCGTTGATCACCACCTGCCCGTAGAGCGCCGCCATGGCCAGGACGAGGCCGGCGAGGAGCGGGAGGCCGGTGCTCAGCGCAGCGATTCCCAGGCCCAGGGGCTGCAGCACCGACAGGCTCAGGAACAGCGCCGGCAGGCTGTAGCGGTCGATCAGGCGTCCCATGACGAGCTGGGTCAGGGCCCCCACCATGAAGACCAGGGTGGCCACGGAGCCGATCAGCGCGAGGGGCAACCCGTCGCCGACCCGCTCGTCCACCACCTTCGGCAGGGCGATGGTGGTGATGTTGAAGGTCATGCCCCCCGCCACGATGGCGCAGGCGAAAACCACGAGCAGGGGGATGGGCCGGGACACCGCGAGCACCGCCTTGCCCCTGTCCTTGCCCTGCACGCCCTCGCCGTCGCCGGGGACCATGGCGAGAAACGCAGTCCCACAGGCGAGGCAGACCAGGCCCGGCACCAAGAAGGCTGCCTGCCAGCCGAACCCCGTCGCCAGCAGCGCCGTGACACCCGAGGCCGTCGCGGCGCCGACATTGCCCCAGACGCCGTTCACGCCGAGGTCCCGCCCGAGGCGGCGCGAGTGGGAGACCAGCATGGTCGAGCCGACCGGATGATAGATCGCCGAAGCCAGCCCGAGCACGCAGAGCCACAGGGCGAAAGCCGTCGGGCTCGCGGCACTCGCGACCCCGAGGCACGACAGGCCGTAGCCGAAGAAGAACACCGCCAGGAGGTTTCGCCGTCCGAACCGGTCGGCGAGCCAGCCCATCGGCAGCGCGCAGAGCCCGAAGGCCACGAAGGCGCCGGTGGCGAGCGCGATGAGCTCTCCATAGGACAGCCCTGTCTGCGCCGCGATGGCGAGCACGGCTGTCGGGTAGATCAGCAGGACGAAGTGATCGAGGGCATGCGCCACGTTGACGAAGCGCAGGGTGCGGCGGGACAGGGTTTCGGCGTCCATCGATAGAGGATCTCCGCAGGCAGGCACCCCTCTACCTGACCCGTTGAACGCCGTCGGGCCGAAAGTGTACGCGTTCGGGCCAAGGCAGACCGTGCCGACGGGGAAACCATGCGCTCCATCAGGGCCGAGGATTATCAGGACGTGCCCCGCGACGTCGCGGTGATGCCCAAGACCTTCGCGGCCGGCAGCCGCACGGAACGGCACTCCCACAAGCGGGCGCAGCTGCTCTACGCCACCGCCGGACTGATGATGGCGACCGCCGAGGACGGGACCTGGGTGGTGCCGGAGGGCCATGCCCTATGGATCCCACCGCGCCTCCCCCACGCGGTCGTCATGCATGGCGACGTCGCGATGTGCTCGGCCTATCTCGCCGTCGAGGCGATTGCCGGCTTCTCCGAACGGGCACGGGTCATCGAGGTCTCGCCCCTCCTCGCCGCCGCCCTGGTCGCCCTGACAGGCGAGCCCGTTCTGTATGACGAGACGGGGCGGGGCGGGCATCTGGCCGCCCTGGTGCTCGACGAGACCAGACGCGCCCCCGAAACCCGGCTCACCCTGCCCTTGCCGCAGGATGCCCGCCTTCGGCGGATCTGCCTCGGGTTGATCGACGATCCCGCCTTGGCGCTCGGTCTCGACGCCTGGGCCGATCAGGCCGGCGTGAGCCGCCGGACACTGACGCGCGGGTTTCGCCGGGAAACGGGCCTCAGCTTCGGGCAGTGGCGCGCGAGGGCCAGGATCGTGCGGGCCCTGGCCCTTGCGGCCGATGGCCGGGCGGCACGCCACGTCGCCGCCTCGGTGGGCTATCGCAGCATCCAGGCCCTGAGGGGCAGGACCCAAGCGCTGATCGGACGGGAGGGGGACACCCGGCCGGCCTCGGCGGCCGTCGCTCCGCCGGGTTAAAGAGCGTCGCCCGTCCCGGCAGGATCGGTCATGCCTTAAGCCCGAGGAGAAGGCAGAATGCGTCGATATCCACGACGTCCCCGGCATCGCGTTCGGAACCGTCCGGGGTGGACGGGGATGCCGATGCGCCTGCTCGCCGTGTCGCTGGCGGTCTCCTCGCCCGCCCGCGCCCTCGACGAACTCATCGTCCGGCCGCCGACGGGTCTGGCGGACGAATGCGTGAACGGCCTCATCGAGCACCGAACCGGCCAGTGGAAGCGGCGGGACCGGCCGCCCGCCTCCGGCGCGTTCGGGAGCGTCGAGGAGATCATGCGGGACGTCGACCCGCCGGCCCTGCGCGCCCTGGCGGAGCGCGGGTGCAGCCGGCGCTTTCGGCATCTCTTCCTGTCCTGCACACGGGGCGATTGGCCCGAGAATGCCAGTCCCGCCCTCCGGCCCATGGGCGTTTCGGCCGAAACGGAGGCCGAGATGATGCGGGTCATGCGCGGATGCCTCGCCGATCTGAAGAAGGCGGGCGTGCCGCCGACGGGCACGCGATGACCGCGGGGCCGGACGACTGGAAGCGCCTGCCGTTCGGGGAGACGGCTTCCATTCCCTACCGGGCCTCCTTTAGCGACGCGGATTTCGAGAGGATCGCGCGCGGCCTGGTTCCGAAGGCGATGGAGGACAAATGGTTCGCCTATCTCAATGGCCCGGTTCTCTGTTTCCATCGAAGCTGGACGGGGCAGGCGGCTTATCGCGTCACCTTCCGAAGGTCGGACGGGCGTCACATCGTGGCCGAGGCACTGTGCGCGGTGGAGCTGATGGAAAATGGTGAGGCCGCCTATCAGGCCGAGCTGCTCGATTTCCTGATCCGTACCCTCCTATTGGGCGCGCCGCGTCCGTTCCCGCTTCCCAGTGATCTGAAGGAACCGGCGCCGGGCATCTATCAGCATAGGGTCGCGGGAACCGGCTATCGGGAGGTCGCGGTCCCCCGAAAGGCATGGTGGAAATTCTGGGGCTGACGGCCGGTCGCCCGTCTTCCTATCCTTCGGGCTCGATGAGGAACGCGCCGCGGCGGTTCCGCTGCCGTCCGGCGGGGTCGTCGCATCCATCGGGATGGGCGTTGGGCGCGACGGGCATGGTCTCGCCCCTGCCCGCCGCCGCCAGGCGGCGATGCCGCGCCTCACCAGCCAGGCGCGGACGGAGGCCGCCCGCCGCAGCCGATTCCCTCACACGATGCCGCTGGCTTCGAACGGCCACGGTTTGCCGAGCCGTTCGGCGACCTTCGCCGGATCGTGGCCGACCTCCGCCACGGCGGCCTCGACCTCCTCGCTCGGGGTCTGGAAATAGCGGGCCCAATAGGCTTTGTCCCGGGGCTCCTTCAGCGTCACCGTGGCGGGCGCCTCGGGCGTGGATCCATCCATGCTCAACGTGCGGCCTCCTCGGCTTCGGTGCCGGGGCGGTCGCTCGGATCGTCCGGCGTTTCCCGAACGGTTCCGCTCACGGTATCCTTCGGGCCGGTCGCCGCGCCGTTCTGCTCGGGCTCGCCGGAGCCGCCGCCGCGCGATCGGTCGTAGGAGGATGCGGCCAGATCCTCGTTCACCTTGGTCGGTTCGGGCGGTTTCGTCGTCTCGGACATGCGTTGCTCCCTGATCTGACGGGCCAACGCTCGAAGCGCGATGTGGGTTCGGGCCGGCCTCAGTCGAGGTAGCTCAGGGCCATGCCCGTCCGAGGATGGGGGAAGACCCCCATGCGCACCCCGTAGATCGCCTCCAGCCCCTCCGGCGTCACGATCTCGGCGGGCGTGCCGCGCGCGATGAGGCGGCCACCATGGAGCGCGATGAGGTCGTCGCAGGTGCGGGCCGCCATGTTCACGTCGTGCAGGACCACGATGACGGTGAGGCCGCGCTCCCGCGACAGCTGGCGCACGAGGGAGAGCACCTCGATCTGGTGGGCGACGTCGAGGGCGGCGATGGGCTCGTCGAGAAGCAGGCATCCGGCATTCTGCGCCACCAGCATGGCGAGCCAGACGCGCTGGCGCTCGCCGCCGGAGAGGCTGTCCACCATGCGCTCGGCGAAGGGCGTTACCGTGGTGAGCCGCATCGCCTCGGCGACGGCCTCGCGGTCGGCCGCGCCCATCCGGCCCAGCGCCCCGTGCCAGGGATAGCGGCCCATGGCGACAAGTTCCCTGACCAGCATGCCGGGCGCCTGCGGCGTCGTCTGCGGAAGATAGGCGACCTCGCGGGCGAAGGCGCGGTCCCCGAGCTGTTCGATCGGGGCGCCCTTGAACAGGACGCGTCCGGCGCTCGGAGCCTGCTGGCGGCCGAGCAGCTTGATCAGCGTCGACTTGCCCGACCCGTTATGGCCGATGAGGCCGATGACCCGGCCGGCGGGGATGGTCAGGGTCAGCGGCTGCAGCAGCACGCGCCCGGGCACCGAGAACGTGACGCGGTCGAGGCTGTAGACCGCATCGTCCGGGCCGGAATCTCCCCTTGGTCCCGCATCGGCTCGGATCATGGATTTCGTTCGCCCGTTCGACGCTGCAACGCACGCCATGCTGGTGGACCGAGGGCCGCGTCAGGCCCGCGCGGCCGTCGTCTGCCGGTCGGCCAGTAGCGATTGGGCGATCTCATGCCCCCGCATGACCAGGATGGACAAGAGTGTATCGCTCAGGCCGTGGGTGGGTTCGCTGAAACCTTGGAGATAGATGCCCGGCTCGAAACCGGGGCGGGTGGCGAGACGGTAGTCGCGCCCGATGGTGCCGTCGGTGAGATGCGGGGCGAGCGACGGCATGATGGTCTCCAGGCGGTCGCGGCGATAGCCCGTGGCCAGGATCACGACGTCATAGGGCTCCTGCGCGGTGAGCCCCGTGGCGGCGTCCAGGGTTTCGAGGACGATCTCGCCGGCCTGCTCTACGGCCCCGACCACGGTGGTCCTCGGCCGCAGGGCATGGCGATGCTCGCCGCTGACCTTCTGCTGATAGAGGATGTCGAAGATGCGCGTCAGAAGGTCGGTGTCGATCACCGAGTAATTGGTGCCGCGGAACTCGTCGATGATGGCCCGGCGCTGGGTCTCGGGCTGGCCGTAGACAAAGTCGGTGAAGTCGGGGTTGAAGATCTCGTTGACGAAGGGGCTGTCATCGGCGGGCTTCAGCGCCTGCCCGCGGAAGATCATGGAGATGTCCGCGGTGGGAATGCGGCTCTGCAGGTCGAGGAAGAGCTCGGCCGCCGTCTGGCCCGCGCCGATGACGGCGATGCGCGGCCGGCGTGTGGCGCCGTCCGGCAGGGGAACGCCGTCGATCCGCGACAGGTAGCGCGACGAGTGGAAGATCCGGGCGCTCCCCTGCAGCTCCTCAAAGACCGGCAGGATACGCGGCTCGCCTCCGGTGGCGAGGATGACGGCGCGGGTGCGCCGTCTCCGCTCGCGGCCATCGGCCTTGCGCGAATGGACGAGCAGGTGGCGGATCGTGTCGCCGCGCCCCTCCGGCTCGACGGCCAGCACGGTATCGCCATAGTCGCAGCGATCGGCGAAATGCCCGGCCACCCAGCGCAGATAGGCGTTGAACTCGATCCGGCTCGGAAAGAACGACTTGCGGTTGATGTAGTCGATCAGCCGGCCGTGGACATGGAGGTAGTTGATGAAGGTGTAGGGGCTCGTTGGGTCACGCAGGGTGACGAGATCCTTCAGGAAGGAGATCTGCATCCCGCTGTCAGGCAGGAGCATCCCGCCGTGCCAGACGAACTCGTCCTGGCGCTCGAGGAAGCGCACCCGGGGCTGGCGGCCCCGCCGCCGTCCCGCCTCGTCGAGGGCGATGGCCAGCGACAGGTTCGACGGGCCGAAGCCGATGCCGAGCGCATCGTAGACCGGCGCGTCGTCATCGTCCCCGCGCCTCGGCCCCTCGTCCCGGAAGACCCCGCGCAGGGGGAAGGACGTATCCGAGTGGTCGTAGGATTCCGTCATCACCGAACCTCCATTCCTGCGCCGAGCGACACGGATCACCGCGGCGATCCGCCGGCGGTCGTCAGGCAAAGGGACGTTCGGGCAGGGGAGGGATTTAGGAGCCGGCCGGAAAAATTGTGCGCCGCCGCTTAAATTTCGGCGATCCGCCACCGTCTCTGGCTGCGAGACCGACCAAATTCGCGGAGCGCAACGCCATGGCCACCGACGACAGCGAAGCGACGTTCCTCGTCGTGATCAACGGGGAAGAGCAGTATTCCGTCTGGCCCGCCCATCGCCCGGTGCCGGCCGGATGGAGCGCCACCGGCTTCTCCGGGGCCCGCGCCGCGTGCCTCGAGCATATCGACACGGTCTGGACCGACATGCGGCCCCTGAGCCTGCGCCGTGCCCTTGCCGGCAACGCCTGCGCCTGAACCCCGGCGCCCCGTTTCGATGACATCCCGTTTCGACGACATGGCAGGACACATGATGACCGACGGTTTCCCGCGCGCGTCGCTGGTGGTCCCGCCCGCCACGGACTTCGTCAGTCACCTGCGCTGGCTGGCCGAGACCCATGGCGAGGTCTCCGCCCTTCATTTCCTCGACGACCCGCAGCGGGGCGAGGTCGCGGTCACCTACGCGGAGCTCCACCGTCGGGCGCGGGCCATCGCAGCGCGGCTTCGGCAATCGGCCAGCCCCGGCGACCGGGTCTGCCTCCTGCTCGATACCGGGCTCGACTACGTCGCGGGCTTCTTCGGTTGCCTCCAGGCGGGGCTCATCGCCGTCCCGGTGTTCCCGCCCGAGCCGCGCCGGGCGCAGCATCAGGCGCGCATCGCCGCGATCATCGATGACGCCGAGCCGTCGCTGATCCTCGTCCATCGCGACGACGCGGACTCCGTTCACGCCATGCTCGCCACGGCGGGAATCCGCAGCGCGGTCCTGCCGGTGGAGGACATCTCGGCGTACGAATCCCGCGACGCGGAGCCCGCCGGCCGGCTCGAGGCGGCGCTGTCGCCGGAGGACGTCGCCTTCCTGCAATACACGTCGGGGTCCACGGCCGTGCCCAAGGGCGTGGTCGTCAGCCACGCCAACCTCGTTGCCAACGAGCGGCTGATCCGGGTCGGGTTCGACTTCCGTCCCGACGACGTCATGGTGAGCTGGCTTCCGCTCTATCACGACATGGGTCTGATCGGCGGCATGCTGCAGCCGATCTACGCGGGCATCCTGGGCGTTCTCATGTCGCCCAAGCATTTCCTCGGCCGCCCGGCGCGCTGGCTGGAGGCCATCCACCATCATCGCGGCACGGTGAGCGGCGGCCCCGATTTCGCGTTCCGCCTGTGCCAGGACAGGGTCGACGACGAGACCGTCGCGCGGCTCGACCTGTCCAGCTGGCAGATCGCCTTCTCGGGCTCGGAAATGGTCCGGGCCTCCACCATGGCCGATTTCGCCGAGCGTTTCGCTCCCGCCGGTTTCGACGCCCGCGCGCTGAGGCCGTCCTACGGCCTGGCGGAAGCGACACTCTTCCTCACCGCCGGGACGCGCGGCGAGGGCATGCGGTCCCTCGACCTCGATCCCGCCACCCTCGCGCAAGGCCGTGCCGTCGCCGCGGTGGACGGCACCCGGCTGGTGGATTGCGGCTTCGAGCAGCCCGGGCATCCGATCCACATCGCCGGTTCCGATGGGGAATCGCTGCCGGACGGGACCATCGGCGAGGTCGTCGTCTCCGGTCCGAGCCTCGCCCAGGGCTATTGGCGCAACCCGGACGCGACGGCGGCCGCCTTCGTCGAACGGCACGGCGTGCGCTGCCTGAGGACGGGCGATCTCGGCTTCCTGCACCGGGGCCGGCTCTTCCTCGTCGGGCGCGAGAAGGACCTCATCATCCTGCGTGGCCAGAACGTCTATCCGCAGGACGTGGAGCGGGTGGTGGAGCAGGGCGTCGACATCCTGCGCCGAGGCCGGATCGCCGCCTTCGCCATCGAGCGCGACGGCCGCGAGGGCATCGGCGTGGCGGTGGAGGTGTCGCGCACCGTCCAGAAGCTCGCCGCGCCCGAGGCGATCGCCTCGCTGGTATCGGAGGCCGTCGCCGATGCCTTCCTCGAGACCGCGCGCGTCGTGGTTCTCCTCAATCCCGGCGGCCTGCCGCGCACATCCAGTGGGAAGATCCAGCGCGGCGCCACGCGGCGCGGATGGGAGAGGGGCTCCCTGGACGCCTACGCGGTGGTGGAGGACGGCCGGCGCAGCGATGGGGAAGGCGCGCCGAAATCCGGTGAGGCCATGGCCCTGGCCGGGCTGGATGCGCGCCTCGCCGCGATCTGGTCCGTCATCCTCGACCGGCGCGACCTCACCCGCGACAGTCATTTCTTCGCTCTCGGCGGAAATTCCATCGCGGCCATCGGGATGCTCACTGAGCTACGCGCGGCCATAGGCATCGCGATCCCGCCGCAGACCCTGTTCGCGCATCCCCGGCTGGGGGCTTTCGCCGAGGCGGTCGGGGCGGAGATCGCGGCCGGTACGACGGCTCTCGTGATCGCTCCGGCCCCCCGTGACGGAGCGCTTCCCCTGTCGCTGGCGCAGGAGCGGCTCTGGTTCGAGGCCGAATTCGGCGATGACGAACGCCACCATATCGCCGGTGGGATTCACCTCCACGGCGACCTCGACCGGAGCGCCCTGGACCGCAGCCTTGCTGCCCTCGTCGCGCGGCACGAGGCTTTCCGCACCCGTCTGCACCGCCGCCCCGACGGCCGGGCCGAGCAGGTGATCGTGGCCGGCTACGACGTCGCGTTGCCCGAGACCGATCTGACCGGGTTCGACGCGCATGAGCGCGAGGAGCGGTTCGCCGCCCTCTGCCGCGAGGCGGCGGAACGCCCCTTCACCCTCCCCGGCGGCCCGCTCGCGCGCTTTGCCCTGGTCCGCCTCGGCGGGGCTCATCACGTCCTCCTGGTGACCCTGCACCACATCGTGTCCGATGGCTGGTCCATGGGCGTGATCCTGCGGGAATGGCCGGCGCTCTATCGGGCTGAGGCGGAGGGCCTGCCCACCGGTCTGCCCCCCCTCGCGATCCAGCCGGCCGATATCGCCGCCTGGCAGGCCGGCGAACCACGCGCCGATGCCATGGAGTCCGACCTCGCCTGGTGGCGCGAACGCCTCGGCGGGCCCGAACCCGATCTGTCGCTTTCCGATCGCCAGAGGCGGGTCGGCGTACCCGACCGCGTCCTCCGTCACGGTTTCGCGATCGGCGAGGGGGTGAGCCGTCGGGTCGGGGCCCTGGCGGGTGAGACGGGCACCTCGCCCTTCACAATCCTGCTCGGCGCCTTCGCCCTCTTCCTGCATCGTTATGGCGACACCCGGAGCCTGCGCATCGCCATGCCCGTTGCGGGTCGCCACCTGCCGGGCGTCGAGCACCTCGTCGGGGTGTTCGTGAACACACTGGTCCTACCTGTGTCGATCGACCCGGCATCGCCGGGACGCAACGTCATCAGCCGGCTATGGACCTCGCTGACGGACGCCCTGGCCCATCAGGATCTGCCCTTCGAGCGACTGGTGGAGGCGCTGCAGCCGGAACGCGTTCCCGGCCGGGCACCCCTTGCCCGCGTGATGATCAGCCAGCAGCCGGCGACCCTGGGCGATCTCGGCACGGTCGCCGGCCTGACGCTCGAAACATTCGGGCAGGATACCGGCACACCCGCCTACGACCTCGTCCTGGAAGTATCGGAGAAGGACGGCGGCCTGTCCGCGACCTTCGCCTATTCCGAAGCCCTTTTCGACCCCGCCACCATCGCCCGGTTCGAGGAGGGCTATCTCGCCCTGCTCGACGGCCTGACCGGCACCCCGGCCCGTCGCATCGACACGCTCGAACTGGTCCCGGCCTCGTCCCTCGCCTCGCTGTCCGCGCCCTACGCGGACGGGATGCCGCTGTCGGAGGCGCTGGTGCCGGCGCTGATCGGCGCGGCAGCGCAGGCCGATCCCGACGCGCCGGCGGTGATCTGCGGTCCGCGCACCACCACGTTCGGCGAGCTCGACCGGGCCGCCAACCGCCTCGCCCACCGGTTGATCCGGGAGGGAATCGGTCCCGAGGCCGTGGTCGCGGTCGCCCTGCCGCGCGGGCCGGACCAGATCGCCGCCTTCCTCGCCATCCTGCGGGCCGGGGGCGCCTTCCTGCCCCTCGATCCGGCCCAGCCGAGGGTGCGNCGCCTCGCCCACCGGTTGATCCGGGAGGGAATCGGTCCGAGGCCGTGGTCGCGGTCGCCCTGCCGCGCGGGCCGGACCAGATCGCCGCCTTCCTCGCCATCCTGCGGGCCGGGGGCGCCTTCCTGCCCCTCGATCCGGCCCAGCCGAGGGTGCGTCTGGCCTCCCTCCTGCGCGATGCCGGGGCCCGCCTACTGCTGGTGCAGGGGTCGGCCCTCGACGGGCTGGCGCAAGAGTCCGGAATGGGAGAGGCCGGTAGCCTGGACCCCTCCGCCCTCGATCTCGCCTCCGAGCCCGAGACCGCGCCACCGCGTACCGCTCATCCGGAGCAGCTCGCCTACGTGATCTATACCTCCGGCTCCACAGGGACCCCCAAGGGCGTCGCCGTGGCGCACGGGCCCCTGGCCCGGCACGTGCGGGCCACGGGGGCCGTCTACGGCACGAACCGGGAGACGCGCGAACTCCACGTCCTGTCGATGAGCTTCGACGGGGCGCAGGAGCGCTGGATGGTGCCCCTGGCCTTCGGTGGCTGCGTCGTGCTCAAGCCCGACGGGCTGTGGACACCGCGCGAGGCGCTGGACGCCATGGAGCGTCATCGCGTGACCCATGCGGGCTTCCCCACCGCCTACATGCATCAGCTGGCGCTGGAGGCCGCCAGCGGCCC
>NZ_LMME01000010.1:0-98866 GCF_001422125.1 Methylobacterium sp. Leaf85
GCCACCGCGTCGGCGAGCGCCGAGGTGGCGACGTTCGTGCCGGTGAAGGTGATCGTGAGCGTGCCGGCCGTGTCGGTGAAGGTGGCGAAGGTCGCCCCATTCGCGTCGCGCAGGCTGTTGCCCGAGACCGTGAAGCCCGAGGCGTCGAAGCCGAACGCGTCCTGCGCGTCCGCCCCGCCCTGGCGGGCCAGCGTCAGCGTGGCGCCGGCATAGTCGCCCAGACCGCCGTTCAGCGCGTCGAGGTCGACATCGGAGAGGGTGACGTCGGCGTCGAGGCGAACGCTGCTGCCGTTCTCGGTGAACGCCACCGTGCCGCCGAGCGAGTTCGGGGCGTTGAACGTGGTGTCGAGGCTGCCGTCCGCGTTGTAGCGTACCACAGCGACGTCGTAACCGGTGCCGCTCCCGATGCCGTAGCCCGCGACGACGATCTTTCCGTCCGCCTGGACCGTGATGCTTTTGGCAACGTCCTCCGCCGTGCGGTCGCTGACCGGGGTGAGGATCTTGCCGGTCCCGTCCGGGCCGAAGCCGGTGTCGAGGCTACCGTCCGCGTTGTAGCGCACCAACGTGAAGTCGGTGCCGCCGCTGCCATTGCCTTCACCCGCGACGAGGATCTTGCCGTCCGCCTGGACCGTGACGCTGTAGGCAAAGTCCGATGCCGTGCCGGTGCCGACCGGGGTGAGGATCTTGCCGGTCCCGTCCGGGCCGAAGCCAGTATCGAGGGTACCGTCCGCGTTGTAGCGCACCAGTGCGAAGTCGTAGCCGGTCCCGCTGCCCTGGCCGTAGCCCGCGACGACGATCTTGCCGTCCGCCTGCACAGTGACGCTGTAGCCGGCGTCGTTCGACATGCCGGCGCCGACCGGGGTGAGGATCTTGCCGGTGCCGTCCGGGCCGAAGCCGGTGTCGAGGCTGCCATCCGTGTTGTAGCGCACCGCAGCAAAGTCTTGGCCGTTGCCCCAGCCGGAACCCACGACGAGGATCTTGCCGTCCGCCTGGACCGTGATGCTGTTGCCCTGGTCCGACGCCGTTCCCGCGCTGATCGGAGTGAGGATCTTGCCGGTTCCGTCCAGACCGAATCCGGTGTCGAGGCTGCCGTTCGCGTTGTACCGCACCACCGCGAAGTCTTGGCCGCCGCTGCCGTCGCCGTAACCCGCGACGAGGATCTTGCCGTCTGTCTGGACCGTGACACTGTAGGCCATGTCGCTCGACAGGCCGGTGCCGACCGGGGTGAGGATCGTGCCGGTCCCGTCCGGGCCGAAGCCGGTGTCGAGGTTGCCGTCCGCGTCGTAGCGCACCAGCGCGAAGTCGTAACGGTTGCCGACACCAGAGCCCGCGACGAGGATCTTGCCGTCCGCCTGGACCGTGACACTCTGGCCATTGTCGAACGCCGTGCCGGGGGCGACGGGGGTGAGGATCTTTCCGGTCCCGTCCCGGCCGAAGCCGGTGTCGAGGCTACCGTCCGCGTTGTAGCGCACCACCGCGAAGTCGGTGCCGCCGGTCCCGTCGCCATAGCCCGCGACGAGGATCTTGCCGTCCGCCTGGACCGTGACGCTTTGGCCGGTGTCTGACGACCCGCCGGCGCCGACCGGGGTGAGCACCTTGCCGGTCCCGGCGCCGAAGAACGACGGTGCGTCGTTCACGGCCGTGAGGGTGGTGCTCAGGGTGGCGGGGATGGAGGTCGCGCCGTCTCCGACGCTGTAGCTGATGACGAGCGGACCGTTGTAGTCGGCGGCCGGCGTGACGGTGTAGCCGCCCGCCCCGTCGCTGACGATGGTGCCGTGATCGACGCTGAGGCCGGAGAGGACGAGGGTGGTGCCCTCGGGATCGGCGAAGCCCTGGAGCAGCTCGGCCGCCGAGACCGTGAAGGCGGTGTCCTCCGTACCGGCCGCCAGGGTCGCCTGGGTGCCGGTGAGGCGCGGGGCGTCGTTCACCGCCGTGATCGCCGTGGTCATGGTGGCGGGGNGGATCGGCGAAGCCCTGGAGCAGCTCGGCCGCCGAGACCGTGAAGGCGGTGTCCTCCGTACCGGCCGCCAGGGTCGCCTGGGTGCCGGTGAGGCGCGGTGCGTCGTTCACCGCCGTGATCGCCGTGGTCATGGTGGCGGGGATCGTCAGCGCGCCGTCACCGACGCTGTAGCTGATGACGAGCGGGCCGTTGTAGTCTGCCGTCGGGGTGACGGTGTAGCCGCCCGCCCCGTCGCTCACGATCGTGCCGTGATCGACGCTGAGGCCGGAGAGGACGAGGGCGGTGCCCTCGGGATCGGCGAAGCCCTGGAGCAGCTCGGCCGCCGAGACCGTGAAGGCGGTGTCCTCCGTACCGGCCGCCAGGGTCGCCTGGGTGCCGGTGGATCGGCGAAGCCCTGGAGCAGCTCGGCCGCCGAGACCGTGAAGGCGGTGTCCTCCGTACCGGCCGCCAGGGTCGCCTGGGTGCCGGTGAGGCGCGGGGCGTCGTTCACCGCCTCGAGAGTCGTGCTGAGGGTGGCGGGGATGGAGGTCGCGCCGTCTCCGACGCTGTAGCTGATGACGAGCGGGCCGTTGTAGTCGGCGGCCGGCGTGACGGTGTAGCCGCCCTCCCCGTCGCTGACGATGGTGCCGTGATCGACGCTGAGGCCGGAAAGGACGAGGGCCGTGCCCTCGGGATCGGCGAAGCCCTGGAGCAGCTCGGCCGCCGTGACCGTGAAGGCGGTGTCCTCCGTGCCGGCTGCCAGGGTCGCCTGGGTGCCGGTGAGTCGCGGGGCGTCGTTCACCGCCGCGAGGGTGGTGCTCAGGGTGGCGGGGATCGACGTCGTGCCGTCTCCAACGTCGTAGCTGATGACGAGCGGACCGTTGTAGTCGGCGGCCGGCGTGACGGTGTAGCCGCCCGCCCCGTTGCTCACGATCGTGCCGTGATCGACGCTGAGGCCGGAGAGGACGAGGGGAGTGCCCTCCGGATCGGCGAAGCCCTAGCCGCCCGCCCCGTTGCTCACGATCGTGCCGTGATCGACGCTGAGGCCGGAGAGGACGAGGGGAGTGCCCTCCGGATCGGCGAAGCCCTGCAGCAGTTGGACCTCCGTCACCGTGAAGGCGGTGTCCTCCGTGCCGGCCAGGGTCGCCTGGGTGCCGGTGAGACGCGGGGCGTCGTTCACCGCCTCGAGGGTCGTGCTCAGGGTGGCGGGGGTCGACGCCGTGCCGTCGCCGACGCTGTAGCTGATCGTGAGCGGGCCGTTATAGTCTGCCGTCGGGGTGACGGTGTAGCCGCCCGCCCCGTTGCTCACGATCGTGCCGTGGTCGACGCTGAGGCCGGAGAGGACGAGGGCGCTGCCCTCGGGATCGGCGAAGCCCTTGAGCAGCTCGACCGTCGTCACGGTGAAGGCGGTGTCCTCCGTGCCGGCCAGGAGCGTCGCCTGGGTGCCGCTGAGAATCGGCGCGTCGTTCACCGCCGTGATCGTGACGGTGGTGGTGCCGGTGGTAGTCCCGACGCCTCCCGAGCCCTGGGCGCCGGCATTGCCATCCGAGAACGTCCAGACCAGCGTGGCGGAGGTCGGAGGCGTGTCGGAGGTGTTGGCGTAGGTGACGGCGCGTGCCACCGCGTCGGCGAGCGCCGAGGTGNTCCGAGAACGTCCAGACCAGCGTGGCGGAGGTCGGAGGCGTGTCGGAGGTGTTGGCGTAGGTGACGGCGCGTGCCACCGCGTCGGCGAGCGCCGAGGTGGCGACGTTCGTGCCGGTGAAGGTGATCGTGAGCGTGCCGGCCGTGTCGGTGAAGGTGGCGAAGGTCGCCCCGTTCGCGTCGCGCAGGCTGTTGCCCGAGACCGTGAAGCCCGAGGCGTCGAAGCCGAACGCGTCCTGCGCGTCCGCCCCGCCTTGGCGGGCCAGCGTCAGCGTGGCGCCGGCATAGTCGCCCAGACCGCCGTTCAGCGCGTCGAGGTCGACATCGGAGAGGGTGACGTCTGTGTCGAGGCGAACGCTGTTGCCGTTCTCTGTGAAAGCGACCGTGCCGCCGAGCGAGCTCTGCAGGTTGAACGAGGTGTCGAGACTGCCGTCCGCGTTGTAGCGCACCACCGCGAAGTCGTAACCGGTACCGCTACCCTGGCCATAGCCCGCGACGACGATCTTGCCGTCCGCTTGGACGGTGACGCTCTGACCAGTGTCCGAGCCGGTGCCGACCGAGGTGAGGATCTTGCCGCCCGTGCCGAAGCCGGTGTCGAGGCTGCCGTCCGCGTTGTAGCGCACCACCGCGAAGTCGTTGCTGGTACCGGCGCTGAAACCTTGGCCCGCGACGACGATTTTGCCGTCCGCCTGAACCGTGACGCTGTAGGCATAGTCTGCCGACGGGCCCATGCTGATCGGGGTGAGGATCTTGCCACTCGAGCCGAAGGTGGTATCGAGGCTGCCGTTCGCGTTGTAGCGCACCATCGCGAAGTCTGTGCCGCTGTAGAAGCCGGTGCCGTACCCCGCGACGACGATCTTGCCGTCCGCCTGCACCGTGACGCTGTTGCCGAAGTCGGTCGACGTACCGGTGCCGACCGGGGTGAGGATCGTGCCGCCCGTGCCGAAGCTGGTGTCGAGACTGCCGTCCGCGTTGTAGCGCACCACCGCGAAGTCGGTGCCGGTCTCGCTGCCCTCGCCGTAACCCGCGACGACGATCTTGCCGTCCGCCTGGACCGTGAGGCTGTTACCGCCGTCGTTCGACGTGCCGGTGCCGACCGGGGTGAGGATCTTGCCGCCCGTGCCGAAGCTGGTATCGAGGCTGCCGTCCGTGTTGTAGCGCACCACCGCGAAGTCGTCACCGTTCCCGACGCCATACCCAGCGACGACGATCTTGCCGTCCGCCTGCACCTTAACGCTTTGGCCGATGTCGTTCGACATACCGGTGCCGACCGGGGTGAGGATCTTGCCGCCCGTGCCGAAGCTAGTGTCGAGGCTGCCGTCCGCGTTGTAGCGCACCACCGCGAAGTCTTGGCCGTCGCTGCCGGCACCTTGGCCCGCGACGAGGATCTTGCCGTCCGCCTGTACCGTGACGCTTTGGCCGACGTCGGTCGACGTGCCGGTGCCGACCGGGGTGAGGATCTTGCCGCCTGTGCCGAAGCTGGTGTCGAGGCTGCCGTCCGCGTTGTAGCGCACCACCGCGAAGTCGGTACCGGTCCCGCCGCCGTCTGCTTCGCCCACGACGATGATCTTGCCGTCCGCCTGCATCGTGACGCTGTGGCCGAAATCATTCAAGGTGCCGGCGCTGGCCGGGGTGAGCACCTTGCCAGTCCCGGCGCCGAGGAACGACGGCGCGTCGTTCACGGCCGTGAGGGTGGTGCTCAAGGTGGCGGGGATGGAGGTCGTGCCGTCGCCGACGTTGTAGCTGATGACGAGCGGGCCGTTGTAGTTGGCGGTCGGGGTGACGGTGTAGCCGCCCGCCCCGTTGCTCACGATGGTGCCGTGATCGACGCTGAGGCCGGAGAGGACGAGGGCCGTGCCGTCGGGGTCGCTGAAGCCCTGCAGCAGATCGATCGCCGTGACCGTGAAGACGGTGTCTTCCTGGCCGACCGCGAGGGCGGCCTGGGTGCCGCTGAGAATCGGCGCGTCGTTGGTGGGGAGGAGCATGACCGTGGTGGTTCCTGTGGTGGTCGCGGCCCCATTGGGCCCCTGGGCGCCGGCATTGCCGTCCGAGAACGTCCAGACCAGCGTGGCAGAGGTCGGAGGCGTGTCGGAGGTGTTGGCGTAGGTGACGGCGCGCGCCACCGCGTCGGCGAGCGCCGAGGTGGCGACGTTCGTGCCGGTGAAAGTGATCGTGAGCGTGCCGGCCGTGTCGGTGAAGGTGGCGAAGGTCGCCCCGTTCGCGTCGCGCAGGCTGTTGCCCGAGACCGTGAAGCCCGAGGCATCGAAGCCGAACGCGTCCTGCGCATTCGCCCCGCCCTGGCGGGCAAGGGTCAGCGTGGCGCCGGCATAGTCGCCCAGACCGCCGTTCAGCGCGTCGAGGTCGACATCGGAGAGGGTGACGTCGGTGTCGAGGCGAACGCTGTTGCCATTCTCTGTGAAAGCGACCGTGCCGCCGAGCGAGTTCGGGGCGTTGAACGTGGTGTCGAGGCTGCCGTCCGCGTTGTAGCGCACCACTGCGACGTCGGTGCCGGTGCCGGTGCCGGCGCCATAGCCCACGACGACGATCTTGCCGTCCGCCTGCACCGTGACGCTCTGGCCCTGGTCATTCGACGTGCCGGCCCCGACCGGCGTGATGATCTTGCCGGTCCCGTCCGGGCCGAAGCCGGTGTCGAGGCTGCCGTTCGCGTTGTAGCGCACCACTGCGAAGTCGGTGCCGGTGCTGCTGCCAGTGGTGCTAGTTCCCGCGACGACGATCTTACCGTCCGCCTGAACCGTAACGCTGAAGCCGATGTCGCTCGACGTGCCGGCGCCGACCGGGGTGAGGATCTTCCCGGTCCCGTTCGGGCCGAAGCTGGTATCGAGACTGCCGTCCGCGTTGTAGCGCACCAGCTCGAAATCGAAACCGCTTCCGCTGCCTTGGCCGTAGCCCGCGACCAGGATCTTGCCGTCCGGCTGCACCGTGACGCTTTGGCCGATGTCGCTCGACGTGCCGGCGCCGATTGGGGTGAGGATCTTGCCCCCCGTGCCGAAGCCGGTGTCGAGGCTGCCGTCCGTGGTGTAGCGAACCACCGCAAAGTCGGTGCTGGTCCCGCTGCCCAGGCCTGAGCCCGCGACGACGATCTTGCCGTCCGCCTGCACCGTGACGCTCAAGCCCTGGTCCTGCGCCGTGCCGGCCCCGACCGGGGTGAGGATCTTGCCGCCCGTGCCGAAGCCGGTGTCGAGGCTGCCGTCCGTGTTGTAGCGCACCACCGCGAAGTCGTCGCCGGTCCCGCTGCCGGCACCATAGCCCACGGCGACGATCTTGCCGTCGGCCTGGACAGTGATGCTTCTGGCAATGTCGTCCGATGATCCGGCACCGACCTGGGTGATGATCTTGCCGCCCGTGCCGAAGCTGGTGTCGAGGCTGCCGTTCGCGTTGTACCGCACCACCGCGAAGTCTTCGCCGGTCCCGCTGCCGAGAGCTTGGCCCGCGACGACGATCTTGCCGTCCGCCTGGAGCGTGACGCTCTGGCCCTGGTCGTCCAATGCGCTGGCGACCGAGGTGAGGATCTTGCCGGTCCCGTTCGGGCCGAAGCTGGTGTCGAGGCTGCCATCCGCGTTGTAGCGGATCAGCGCGAAGTCGCGAGTGCCATCGCTGCCGATGCCCGCTCCCGCGACGACGATCTTGCCGTCCGCCTGGATCTTGACGCTTCGGCCCGGATCGAATGACGTACCGGTGCCGACCGGGGTGATCACTATGCCGGTCCCGACGCCGCCGAACGAGGGCGCGTCGTTGACGGCGGCGAGCGTGAATGTGCGTATCGCCGGGACCGGGTCCGTGGTGCCGTCGCTTACGCTGTAGTTCAGCGTGACGACGCCGTTGGCGTTCGCGATCTGCGTGATCGTGTAACTGCCGTCCGGGTTGGCTACGACCGTACCACGGGATGCGGTGAGGCCCGTCACCGACAGATCTTCCCCATCGGGGTCGGACCAGTTCGCCAGCAGTTGCGCCTTGGTGATCGTATAGACCGTGTCCTCGGCGCCAAGGGCGAGGGCATTCTGCGTGCCCGTGAGCATCGGCTGACGCAGCGGATTTTCCAAGACCATAACTAATCTCCCGGCTCCCGGCACCGGGAGGCCGCACTACGTTCCAGTTTCAGGAAAGCTCAGCTGCAAGCTTTAAACGGCGATGTTCGGGAGACGAGATACGATCGATATCTTGATGCCCGCGATCGGGCTTCTATAGCCTGAGTTCGGTGAATAGATTATGTAGACTCTGCCATCATATATCTCAAGAGGTTATATAATAGTAAAAAACCCAAAATAATGGAAAACAAATAATTATCTACATTATATGACGGCCAAATACTTGTTTATATGAATTGCTCATAAGCATTGATTGACCTTCACGCCACGTATAGGATTCGAATCTATTGCATCGTAAGGCCTTAAGTTGCTCCTGTTTGCTGGCGTTCCTCGCGAGCCGAACCGGAAGAGGAGCTCGAGCCTGCCTGTGGTCTTCATTTTGGTCTGGATTGTTGAGGGCGTGAGCGGCCATGAGGCTAGGACGTATCTGCAAAGGGGTCACAGGCTGGGTGACGGTCCCCATGATGTGGAGATGCGACGCTACGAACTGACTGATGCGCAGTGGGAGCAGATCGCCCCGTTGCTGCCTCCGCAGAAGCCGCGCACGGGCCGGCCAGCGGAGGATCACCGGCAGGTCCTGAACGGTATGCTTTGGATCCTGCGCACAGGTGCGCCCTGGGCCGATCTGCCGGCCCGCTATGGTGCTGTCGGGACCGTGTCGATCCGGTTCTATCGCTGGCGGCAGACCGGCGTGTTCGACCGGGTGCTGCGGCGCCTGCAGGCGCAGGCCGATGCCCGAGGCGATCTCGACTGAGACCTGCACTTCGTGGACGCCACGGTTATGCGCGCCCACCAGCACGCCGCCGGTGCACGCCGGTCCGGCGCCATCGGGGTGAGGGGACGGTCGAGGGGATCGGTGAAGCGCTCGGGCGCAGCCAGGGCGGGTCCTCATCCTGAGATTGTTGAAGGATCGACCAAGCTGCATCTGCGCGCCGAGGGCGGCGGTAAACCGACCACGGCGGTGCTGACGGCCGGCGAGCGCCACGAGCAGTTCGCCCTGGACGCGCTGATGGACAAAGGCGCCGTGCCGCGCTCTGGCCGAGGCCGACTGCGCCTGCGTCCCCGCCGAACGGCCGAGGATCGGGGCTACTCCAGTCCACCGGTCCGTCGTCGCCTCAGACGCCGTCGGATCGAGCCGGTCATTCCGACCCGCAAAGATCAACCGCGCCAGCCCGACTTCGACAAGGCCGCGCACCGGGAGCGCAACAGGGTCGAGCGGCTGATCGGACGCCTCAAGCAGTATCGCCGCATCGCCACCCGCTACGAGAAGCGGGCGGCCAACTCCCTCGCCATGGTCACACTCGGCATGACCATGCTCTGGCTCACATGACTTTGCAGAGACGACCTAGCACTACTTTGGCAAAAAGGTATACCGACTTGGATGTACGCCCCAAGCAGAAAAATGGTCTGAGCATTCTGCAATCTCAGGTGCCTCAAACCAGAGGATTTTGACGCCGCTTAAGCCTACACGAAGTTCCATCATGGCTCTTCAGGCAAGAATGCCAAAGTAGTTCTAGTGCTGACCACCAAAACGGGACGGGTCCTGCAGAAGCGATATTTCGCCGAACTCTGGGACCGGGCGATGCTTGAGGCTGGGATTGCTCAGGTGACCCTTCCTAGTTTGGAAAAACCGGTCAACCTTCACTCAACGATCTCCGCGGAACGGCCGTGACCATGCTCTCTGAGGCGGGCTGCAATCCTCAGCAGATCGCCACCATCACGGGTCATTCGCTCAAGACGGTGACTGTGATCCTTGATCGCTATCTAGCGCGCTAGCAGACCAGGCAATCTTCGATTGGGAGAACTCACCACGAACGAAGTTTGCAAACCGACTGCAAACCAGCGCTCAAACACCCAAACCCCCGAAGGGAAAACTTCATGTCTGACAATAAAGATAATTGGCGCGCCCGAAAGGATTCGAACCTCTGACCCCCAGATTCGTAGTCTGGTGCTCTATCCAGCTGAGCTACGGGCGCCGACCTGACCGGGGAGAGTTGTGCGCTCCGCCGTCGGTGGGGGTGTCTAGAATCTCCTTTTCAGCTTGGCAACCCCTTCTCGACCGATCGGCGTGCCTTTCTGCGATCCGCGTGATCGTGGGTGGTCGCGGGACGCCGTGTCGGTCATGCTCGTCGCGCCTCACATCGCAGGATACGCCCGACCCGTCATGACCACGCGCACCCCTACCCTCTCCGGTGACGTCCTCGCCGCCATCGGCGGAACGCCGCTGATCCACCTGCGCCGTGCCTCGGACCTCACCGGCTGCACCATTCTCGGCAAAGCCGAGTTTCTCAATCCCGGCTTGTCGGTGAAGGACCGGGCGGCCCTGTCCATCGTCACGGATGCGGAGCGACGCGGGTCGATCCGGCCGGGCGGCACCATCGTCGAGGGGACGGCGGGCAATACCGGCATCGGGCTCGCCCTCGTCGCGTCGGTCCGCGGCTACCGCACGGTCATCGTCATCCCGGAGACGCAGTCCGCCGAGAAGAAGGAGACGCTGCGCCTTGCCGGCGCCCGCCTCGTCGAGGTGCCGGCCGTGCCGTTCTCCAACCCGGACAATTACGTCCACGTGGCGCGGCGGCTCGCCGAGCGCCTCGCTGCCACCGAACCGGCCGGCGCCTTCTTCGCCAACCAGTTCGACAACGTCGCCAACCGCCAGGCGCATGTGGACACGACCGGCCCCGAGCTCTTCGCCGCGACGGAGGGGCGGATCGACGGTTTCGTCTGCGCGGCCGGGACGGGGGGCACCCTCGCCGGCACCGCCCAGGCCTTGCGGGCGCTCAAGCCCGGAATCACCGTCGCGCTCGCCGACCCCGAGGGATCCGCGCTGCATGCCTATTACACCACCGGCACGCTGAAGGCCGAAGGCTCCTCGATCACCGAAGGGATCGGCCAGGGCCGGGTGACCGCCAATCTCGAAGGGTTCCGGCCGGACCATTCCTTCCGCATCCCCGACACGGAGGCCCTGGACATCGTGTTCGGGCTGATGCGCGAGGAGGGGCTCAGCCTGGGTGGCTCATCGGGAATCAACGTCGCCGGCGCGATCCGGCTGGCGCGGGTTCTCGGCCCCGGCCACACCATCGCGACCATTCTTTGCGACGGGGCGGCGCGCTACGCGTCGAAGCTGTTCAACCCGGCCTTCCTCACGGAGCGCGGGTTGCCCGTGCCGGCCTGGTTCACGGAAACGGCGGGCGAACTGCCGGACTGGCGAGCCTGACATCGACTTTCCTGCAACACCGTCATCAATCTGCATCATTGAAGCGCCCAAGCGTTGAACGGAATCGGCGGACGGGCGTTTCACCGGTCAAGCTCAAGCAATGTTGGTTGGGCGTGACCGGAGTTTCTTCCCCATGACCCTGACCACCATCCTGCTCATCATCCTGATCCTCGCCGTCCTCGGCGGCGGCAACTTCCTCGGTGGCGGTGCTTATCGCGGACAGAGCTTCGGTCTGGGCGGTATCCTCATCATCATCCTGATCGTGCTTCTGGTCACGGGACGCCTCTGATCGCACGTCCGAACCGGCGGGGTGTTCCGGCGCCCCGCCGTTCATGCATCTGGGACGTCGCGGTCCCGGGAGGACCAAGTGGATTCCCTACGGACAGGTGAGGGCGACCACCGAACCGGCCGCCCCGGAGGCGACCGCGCCTAACGTCGCGCCCGACCTGTCCATGGCCGCCCCCGGAGAGATGCCGTTCTCGGTCAGGAACGCCAGTGTCACACGGCCGTCGACCAGAGGGTAGCTCATCGGCGGCGCCACACCGGCCACGAGCCGGGGCGCCGACGGATAGCGGGACACGAGGCCGGCCAGGGCGGCGTTTCGGTCCAGCACGACGGCTCCCGACGATCCGGGTTGGAGCGGCGCCGATAGCCTATCCCCGCCGGATTGGCCCGACGAGACGGCGATGCCCCCTCCCCCATCGCCCCCCAGGACCACGAGCGCCTCACCCGGCGCCAATGCGCTTCCTCGTACAGCCAGGGCGGCGACACGGCCCTTCGCGCCGGCCGCTTCCAGAAGCGCCAGGCCACGCCCTGCATCCACCTTGACGATCCGCGCGGCCACACCGGCGATCCGCGGCGCCGCGCAGGCCTCCAGGGCCGAGGAGCTCGTCAGGACGCGTCCCGGGGCGACGATGAGGCCGATTCCCACATTCGTCGCGGCTCGGATCAGTGGCGGCAGGGCTCTCACGGCCGGGCCCGGCAAGGGCCTGCCGGGCGTCGCACCGGGTCTGGCCGCCACCTCGGCAGGGGCGGCATCGGCCGTCTCCGGGAACGGCACGAAGCTGTTGGCGATGGCGATGACCAGGCGGTCCACATCCGGCCCGAGGGCCTTGTCGTAGCCGATGGTGAAGCCGCGAACTCCCCCCGGGGCGGCGGCATAGCGGATGTAGGATTTGCCCGTCGCCGTCTCGCCGGTGACCACGAGGAAATCCGGCCGCTTGATCTTGTAGGTGACCTTGCGGTCGGCGCCCGGCGCGGTGATGCGAGCGAACAGGGCATCGAGAGTAGTCTCTTCCGGGGCGAAGGACTTCGTGTCGAGGGTGACGCGGCCATCCCCGCTCTGCCAGCGGGTTCCGCCGGCCTGAGGGCTGCGCTTGGCGAGCGGCCGCTCGGGCACGCCGATGACGATGCCGCTCGCCGGATCGGGCTTCACGGTGAACCGCGCCGCCTTCCGGGCCGTGTCGCCGGCCGCGAGGATCGCCGCCCGCATCCTCGCGTCGGGGAAGCCGGGTGCGGAGTTTCCGGCACGCTTCTGGTAGGAGAGCAGGGCGTCGTAGGTGCGGCGCCCGAACGTGCCGGTGATGACGCTGTTGTAGTCGCCGGTCCAGACCAGGGCGTCCTGCAGGCCCTTCCTCTCCGCCTCCGGCAGGGGCTCGAAGGCCGCCTTCGCCGCCTCGAAGGCGGGGTCGGCCGCCGGTGCCGCACGGGCAGGCGCTTGAGCGGGGCGGCCAGGCCCCTGGGTGGGCTCTTGCGCCTGAACCGGCAGGACGAGGAGGGCCAGAGCCGCCGCAGCCCCTGCGAATCGCGCACGCTGCATCATGGTTCACGCTCCCCGATGGCCTTTTGGCGATGCCGTTCGCGAAGGTGTGGCAGAGGGATCGCCGGATTTCCAGCGGATCGTCAGGGCGAACGCGTCGTTGCGGCGGCCGCCCGAGGTGCTAGGGTCCGGCGCGGCACCGAGGGAGGATCGGATGCCGCCAAGGACGAGGTGGGCAATGTCGGGATCAACCGGGCTCGGGCGCGCGACCGCCCGTCTTGCCAAAAGTTTTCTTGCCAAAAGTTTTCTTGCCCGAGGCGTTCTTGCCCGAGGCGTTCTTGCCGGCTCCTTGGCCCTCGGCGGCATGGGCGCCGCACCGGCCTTCGCCCAGGCGCCCGATCGTCCGGTGGCGCGGATCGCTACCCCGAAACCAGCGCCATCCCCCAAGGCTTTCGTGCGTGACGCGCTGGCCAGTGACGCGGTCCGTCTCGAAGCGACGGTGAGGGCGGATTCTGCCACGTCGGGCCTGACCAGACCGGCAGCCAAGCTGCGCGCCGAGGGCGAGGCCCTGGTGCAGGCGGAGAAGCCGGCCGATGCCCTCAAGCCCCTCGCCGGGGCCATTGCCGCCGATGCGGGCGACCCGCTGAACTGGCTTGCCTATGCCCGCGCCGCGAGCACGGTGGGCAATGATAACGAAACCGGGGACTACTCCTTCCGCCAGCGCCTGCGCGGCCAGGCTCGGGCCGCCGCCTATCAGGCTTACTTGAAGGCGCGCGGCGCCGCCGCCGAGGCCGAGGCCCTGGCGGTGCTGGGCGAGGTCTATGCCGATCAATCCGAATGGCGGCCCTCGCTCGAGGCCTACCGCGCCAGCCTCGCGCTCGCCGACGACGCCACGGTGCGCGAGACCTATGAGGGTCTGCGCGCTGAGCACGGCTTCCGCATCCTCGACTACAAGGTCGATTCCGACGCCGCCGCCCCGCGCGTCTGCTTCCAGTTCTCCGAGAGCCTGGCCCCGAAGACCGATTTCACGCCCTACGTCGCCGTCTCGGGCGCCGCCAATGCCGCCGTCACCGGCAGCGGCCAGCAGATCTGCGTGGACGGGCTGAAGCACGGCGAGCGCTACGCCTTCGTGCTGCGCTCGGGCATCCCGTCCTCCGTGGGCGAGGCCCTGCTGAAATCGGCCGATTACGAAGTCTATGTGCGGGACCGCTCGCCCCAGGTGCGTTTCACCGGGCGCAACTACGTCCTGCCGCGCACCGGACAGGCCGGCGTGCCGCTGGTCTCGGTCAACGCGCCGAAGATCGACGTGGAGGTGCTGCGCGTCGGCGACCGTGGCCTGCTGCCGTCCCTGCGCTCTGAGGAGTTCCTCGGTCAGCTCAGCGGCATGACCGCGAAGACCATCGCCGACCAGAAGGGCACCCGCGTTTGGAAGGGCACCCTCGACACGGCCAAGGCCGAGCTGAACCACGAGGCGGTCACGGCCTTCCCGGTGCTGCAGGCGGTCGGCAAGCTGGAGCCCGGCATCTACATCATGCTGGCCCAGGCCAGCGGCGTCGCCACGAATGTCGATGAGGACGGCGGCTACGAGGCCCAGGCGACGCAATGGTTCGTCGTCTCGGATCTCGGCCTCACCGCTTTCAAGGGCCGCGACGGCATCCACGTCTTCGCCCGCTCGCTCGCCAGCGCGAAGACGGTGCCCGGCGCCGAGATCCGCCTCGTGGCCCGCAACAACGAGGTGCTGGCGACGAAGAAGACCGACGGCCAGGGCCACGCCGCCTTCGATCCGGGCCTCGCACGGGGCGAAGGCGGAATCGCCCCCGGCCTCGTCGTCGCCCAGCTCGGCGACGATTACGGCTTCCTCGACTTCTCCCAGAGCGCTTTCGACCTCACCGACCGGGGCGTGAAGGGCCGGCCGCAGCCGGGCGCGGTGGAGGCCTACGTCTTCCCCGAGCGCGGGGTCTACCGCTCCGGCGAGACCGTTCAGGTCACGGCCCTGCTGCGCGACGCCGCCGGCATCGCCGTGCCGAACCTTCCCCTCACCCTGGTGGTGAAGCGTCCGGACGGGGTCGAGTATCGCCGCGTCCAGGTTGCCGATGCCGGCCTCGGCGGCCGCGCCCTGCCCCTCGCCCTGATGCCGGGCGCGATGCACGGTACATGGCGGATCGCCGCCTATACCGATGCGAAGGCGCCGCCCGTGGGCGAGGCCACGTTCCTCGTCGAGGATTATGTGCCCGAGCGCCTGGAGGTCACTCTCACCCCCAAGAGCCCGACCCTGACGAAGGGCGAGCCCGCGACCATCGACGTCGCCGCGCGCTATCTCTACGGCGCGCCGGGCTCGGGCCTCGACGTGTCGGGCACGGTCCTGGTCCAGGCCGCCGCGACGAGCGGGATCAAGGGGCTCGACGGCTTCTCCATCGGCCTCGACGACGAGAAGGTGGAGGCGACCTCGGCCGAGATCGAGGCCAAGGCCACCACGGACGCCAAGGGATCGGCGACCGTGACGGTGCCGGTCCAGGCGCTCAGCGCCCCGCGCCCCACCGAGGCGAAGATCACGCTGCAGGTCGGCGAGCCGGGCGGGCGGGCGCTGAGCCGAAGCGTCACCCTGCCGATCCTGCCCTCCGGCCCCGTCCTCGCCATCCGCAAGAATTTTTCGGGCGACCTCACGGAGGCCAGTGTCGCCACGTTCGACGTGGTCATGGCGAGCCCCGACGGTCGGAAAATCCCGCAGAACGGCGTCGTCTGGACCCTGTCCAAGGTCGACCGGAACTACCAATGGTACCGCGAAGGCGGGCGCTGGTCGTTCGAGCCGGTGACCTCGACGCGGCGCATCGCCGACGGACGGCTCGATCTCGCCGCCGACGCGCCGGGCCGGGTCAGTTCCACCGTCGGCTTCGGCACCTACCGCCTCGAAGCCCTGGTCGCCGGCCGGCCCGAGGCCACCGTCAGCGTCACCTTCACCGTGGGCTGGGGCGGCTCCGAGACCGCGGACGTGCCCGACCTCCTCGATCTCAAGCTCAACAAGCCGAGCTATGCCGCCGGTGAGACCCTGCGGGCGCGCCTCCAGCCGCGCTTCAGGGGCACGGCCACCCTCGCGGTGGTGAGCGACAAGGTCCACGACATCCTCGACGTCACGGTGTCGGAGGCCGGCACCAACGTGGACATTCCCGTGAAGGCGGAATGGGGGTCGGGCGCCTATCTCGTGGCCACCGCCTACCGGCCCCTCGACCAGGCGGCCAAGCGCCTGCCGGGCCGGGCGCTCGGCCTTGCCTGGTTCTCGGTGGATACCGACAAGCGCAGCCTCGCCGTGACCGTCGGGGCGCCCGCGACCACGCGGCCCCGCGAGACCCTGACCCTGCCGATCCAGCTCGCCGGCCTGTCCTCCGGCGAGGAGGCGCAGGTGAGCGTGGCCCTGGTCGATGTCGGCATCCTCAACCTCACCCGCTACGAATCGCCCAATCCCTTCGGCTATTTCTTCGGCCAGAAGGCCTTGGGACCGGAGATCCGCGACCTCTACGGATACCTGATCGACGGCATGCAGGGCACGCTCGGCGCGATCCGCTCGGGCGGCGACGGCGGTGCGGCGGAACTCTCCGATTCGCCCCCGACCCAGGCGCCGCTGGCGCTCTATTCCGGCGTGGTCCGCGTCGGCCCCGATGGGCGCGCCAGCGTCGATTTCCCCCTGCCCGCCTTCAACGGCACCGGCCGGGTGATGGTGACCGCCTGGAGCAAGGCGAAGGTCGGCTCGGCCCAGGCCGATGTGATCATCCGCGATCCCGTCGTGCTCACCGGCACCCTGCCGCGCTTCCTCAATGTCGGCGACCGCTCGCGCTTCTTCATCGCCATCGATAATGTCGAGGGGCAGGCCGGCGACTACACCGTGGATCTCGACCTCACCGGCCCGGTCCTGGTCTCGGCTGGCGCGGTTCACAGCACCATGAAACTGGAACGCGGGGCGAAGACCTCGCTCGTCATCCCGATCACCGCCGCCGGCCCCGGCCTGTCGCGGCTCGACGTGAACCTGTCCGGCCCCGGCATCGCCGGCACCGTGGGCCAGAGCTTCTCGCTCAACATCGGCCCCGGCACCGGCGCCCTGGTCCGTCGCTCGGTGAGTTCCCTCGAACCCGGCGCCAGCCTGCAGGTGACGGGCGACCTCCTGGCCGACATCCTCCCCGGCACCGGGTCGGTCTCGGTGACGGCCTCCTCGCTCGCCGCCCTCGACGTGCCCGCCCTGCTCCAGGCGCTGGACCGCTATCCCTATGGCTGCTCGGAACAGACCGTGAGCCGGGCGGTGCCGCTCCTCTACGTCAACAAGCTCGCCTCCCTCGACAGGCTCGGCATCGACGACAAGGTGGACGAACGGGTGCGCGAGGCCATCGACCGCGTGCTCTCGCGCCAGGACGCCTCGGGCGATTTCGGCCTGTGGAGCGTCGGCGGGTCGAGCGACGTCTGGCTCAACGCCTACGTCACCGACTTCCTGACCCGCGCCCGCGAACGCGGATTCGCCGTGCCGCAGACCGCCTTCTCCAATGCCCTGGACCGCCTGCGCAACACGGTCGCCAACACCACGGAGGTGCGCGACGGCGGCATGGACATCGCCTATGCGGCCTATGTACTGGCCCGGAACGGGCGGCCGGTGATGGGCGATCTGCGCTACCTCGCCGACACCAAGCTCGGTGAGTTCGCGACCCCCCTCGGACGCGGCCAGATCGCGGCGGCTCTCGCCCTTCTCGGCGACCGGGGCCGCGCGGCCAAGGCGTTCGAGTCGGCGGTGACCGCGCTCGGATCCGCGCGCGACACCTCGACCTACCGCGCCGATTACGGCTCGCGCCTGCGCGACGGGGCCGGCCTTCTCGCCCTCGCCGCCGAGACGGGCCTCGCCCGCGACACGATCCGGCCGTTGGGTCAGGTCATCACCCAGGAGCGGGCCAGCGGACGCCTCACCAGCACCCAGGAGAATGCCTGGATGGTGCTCGCCGCCGAGGGGCTCGCCAAGGAGGCGGAAGCGTTGAGCTTCAGCGTCGACGGCACCCGGCAATCGGGCCCGGTCTCGCGGCTCTACCGCGCCCCCGCCCTCGACGCGAGGCCCGTCACCATCACCAATGACGGGACGGGCGCCGCCCAGACCGTGGTGAGCGTGTCTGGCAATCCCATCGCCCCGGAGCCGGCGGAATCACGGGGTTACTCCATCGAGCGGACCTATCACCGCCTCGACGGCACGGTGGTGGATCTCGCTCAGGGGGTTCGCCAGAACGACCGCCTCGTGGTGGTGCTCAAGGTGACCGAGGCGAAGGCCAGCGCCGGGCGCCTCCTGCTGGTGGACCGCCTGCCCGCCGGCCTCGAGATCGACAATCCGAAGCTCCTCGATTCCGATGCCCTGGCGGGGCTCGCCTTCGCCAGGTCGGACGTGCAGCCGGTGAGCACCGAGTTCCGCGACGACCGTTTCGTGGCGGCCTACGAGCGCACCCCCGGTCAATCCGCCTTCTTCACGGTGGCCTATACCGTGCGGGCGGTCTCGCCCGGCACCTACGTCCATCCCGGTGCTACCATCGAGGACATGTACCGCCCCGAACGCTTCGGCCGCACCGCCTTCGGTTCGGTCGAGGTGAGCGCGAAGTAGGGCCATGGATCGTGCGCGGAGGCGCTTCCCCTCCCCCTTGTGGGGAGGAGTCAGGGGTGGGGGTGGTGCCGGATGCGGCGCGGCCTCTACGCAACCACCCCCACCTCCAACTCCTCCCCACAAGGGGGAGGAGAGCCTCGCGCTTCGTCCGATCTACGTGGTCATCGCCCTCCTCATCCTCCTCCCCGCCCTCGCCCTCTGGCGCTTCGTCGCGACCCTCCCGCCCCTCGACCTGACCCAGGCGAGCCTCCGCTCCACCGTCATCCTCGATCGGGACCGCCATCTCCTGCGCCCCTTCGCCACCGCCGATGGGCGCTGGCGGCTGCCGGTGACGGGGGCGGACGTCGATCCGCGCATGCTCGCCATGCTGAAGGCCTACGAGGACCGGCGCTTTGCCGACCATCCCGGCATCGACCCCGCCGCGACCCTGCGTGCCGCGTGGCAATGGCTCCGGCACGGCAGAATCGTCTCCGGGGGCTCCACCCTGTCGATGCAGGTGGCTCGCCTCGTGGAGCCGCGGCCCGAACGCTCGCTCAGCGCCAAGCTCCGGCAGATGGTGCGGGCGGTCCAGCTGGAACGCCGGTTGGGGAAGGACGGCGTTCTCGACCTCTACCTCGCGCTCGCGCCCTATGGCGGCCCGGTGGAGGGCTTGCGGGCGGCGAGCTTCGCCTATTTCGGGCGCGAGCCCGCCCGGCTCTCCTTCGCCGAATCCGCTCTCCTCGTCGGCCTGCCCCAGGCGCCCGAGGTGCGCCGGCCGGATCGCTACCCCGCCCGCGCGCGTCAGGCGCGCGACAGGGTCCTCGACATCGCCGCCGCGCGCGGGGTCATCACGTCCGCCGAGGCGAAAGCCGCCAAGGCCGAACCGGTGCCGGACCAGCGAAAGCCCTTCCCGATGCTGGCGGCCCATGCGGCGGAAGCGGCTCTGGCGGCCGATCCCGCCGCGCGCGTCCAGCGCCTCTCGCTCGACGGGCGATTGCAGGCGAGCCTCGAACGGCTGGCCGCCGAGCGCGCCGCCGCCATGGGGCCGGGCATCTCTGCGGCGATCCTCGCCATCGACAACCGCACCGGCGCGGTGATCGCGCAGGTGGGGAGCGCCGGCTATCTCGATGCCAGCCGCTCCGGCGCCATCGACATGACGGGGGCGATCCGTTCGCCCGGCTCGGCCCTCAAGCCGTTCATCTACGCGCTGGCCTTCGAGAACGGCATCGCCCATCCCGAGACCCTCCTCGACGACCGGCCGGTGCGCTTCGCCGGCTCCTACGCGCCGGAGAATTTCGATCTCAGCTACCAGGGCACCGTCACGGCGCGGCGCGCGCTCCAGCTTTCTCTGAACGTGCCGGCGGTGGACCTGCTGGAGGCGGTGGGCGCCGCCCGCTTCATCGCCCGCCTGCGCGGGGCGGGCGCGCGGATCGACCTGCCGCGCGACACGGCACCCGGCCTGCCGGTGGCTCTGGGCGGCCTCGGCATCACCCTCACCGACCTCGCCCGGCTGTTCTCCGGCCTCGCCCGGGGTGGCTCGGTGCCCGACCTGATCCGCCGCCTCGACGGGCCGGCCGCATCGCCCCCGCCGGAGTTGCGCGTCACCGAGCCGGTGTCCGCCTGGTACGTCGCCGATACCCTGCGCGGGGCGCCGCCGCCCGAGAACGCGCTGCCGAACCGGATCGCGTTCAAGACCGGCACCTCCTACGGTTATCGCGATGCCCTGGCGGTGGGGTTCGACCGGCGCGTCACCATCGCGGTCTGGGTCGGGCGGCCGGACGGCAACGCCGTGCCGGGTCTCGTCGGCCGCGTGGTCGCGGCGCCGATCCTGTTCGACGCGTTCTCGCGCTTCGGCGGCGAGCCCGATTCCGTGCCGATGCCCCGCGACGCCCTGGTGACCACCACCGCCGGCCTGCCGCCGCCCCTGCGCCACATCCGCAAGGACGTGCCCAAGACCCTGTCGGCGGCCCTGGGCTCCGCCCTCAAGATCGCCTACCCGCCGGATGGGGCGCGGATCGATCTCGGCCTCGCCGAGCCCGGCCCCGCGCCGAGCCTCGCCCTCAAGGCGCTGGGCGGGGTGCCGCCCCTCACCTGGATGGTCAACAGCCTGCCGGTGGCCGAGAGCGCCCGGCGCCAGTCGGAATGGGCACCGGACGGCGCGGGCTTCGCCAGGATCTCGGTGATGGACGCGTCGGGGGCGAGCGACAGCGTGGTGGTCAGGCTGGAGTGAGGGGCCGGCCCCTTTTCCCTACGCGGGCAGGACGACCACCTTCGTCTTCACCGGCGTCCGCGAATACAGGTGGATCATGTCCTGGCTGAGCAGGCCGACACAGCCGCTCGTAATGCCCGAGCCGATCGAGTCGGGCTCGCTCGAGGCGTAGATCGTGTAGAGCGTGTAGGCGCCGTTCTGGTAGAGGTGGAGCGTGCGGGCGCCGAGAGGGTTGTCGAGGCCGCCCGGCATGCCGCGGGCGTATTTGGCCACCTCGGGCTGGCGCTGGATCATCTCCTTGGGCGGTGTCCAGGTCGCCCATTCGGACTTGCGGCCGACATAGGCGTCACCGCTCCACAGGAACCCGGCACGGCCGACATTGGCGCCGTAGCGGGTGGCGGCCCCATCCTCCTCGATGCGGTAGACATAGAAGTTGCCGGGGTCGACGATGATCGTGCCGGGCGCTTCCTTGGTTTCGTAGCGCACCGTCCGGCGATAGTATTTCGGGTCGACCTTCCTGATGTCGGTGGCCGGGATCGGGAATTTCTCGTCCGGCATCGGACCGTAGATCTTCGCCGCCTCGGCGAGGATCAGGCCGTCGGTCGTCGCGCAACCGGCGAGCCCCAGCGCGCCGAACCCGGCGGCCGAGCCGGCCAGGAACGAACGGCGGCTGAGACGCCCCGTCCTGCCACCGAGCCGGGCACTCTCGTCCATCCCGCCGGCAGCGGCCTTCCCAGCGTCCATCGTCATGATTCCGGACTTTCCTGTCCTGTGGCCCGACGGCACAACGCTCCGGCGAACGAGCTGCCTGCCAAGCTGAGTTAACCGACCCCCGACTTGACTGGCAAGCTCGGCACTTCCTCTCTATCCATCCTCTCGAAGCAAGGGGTGGCTCCTGCAACGGCGGCGATCCTCGCGTGCGGCACGTCACGCCCAATGCGCGCGAATTCGTATGTCCTCCGGCTCGGCCAAGCTTCCGAGCGGCCGAGTGATTCGACGGACGAAGGGGCGGCGGACATGAATGAGGATCGGACATGAGCGGCAGCATGGTCCCGGCGACCGATCCCCTCGCCGTCGCGGAAGCGGCCCTGGCCGACGTCGCTTCATCCCTCGAACCGGCGAGCGCACAACGCCTGCCGCTGGCCCTCAAGCTCGCCTATACGGCCTTCATGGCGGTGCTCGTGCCCGTCTACTGGAGCTGGTACGGGCCGACCAACTTCCTCTATTTCTGCGACGTCGCCCTGCTGCTCACCCTGGTGGGCATCTGGCGGGAGAGCCCGCTCCTCGTCTCCATGCCGACGGTGGGCATCCTGGCGCCGCAGATCCTGTGGGTGGCGGATTTCGTCGCCGAACTCGTGGGCGTGCCGCTCACTGGCATGACCGCCTACATGTTCAAGGCCGAGAACCCGCTGTTCCTGCGCGGGCTCTCGCTGTTCCACGGCTGGCTGCCGTTCCTGCTCGTCTACCTGGTCTGGCGCCTCGGCTACGACCGGCGCGCCTGGGCGGCGTGGTCCGGCCTCGCCATCGCCGTGTTGCTGGTGTGCTTCTTCCTGATGCCCGGGCCGCGCCCCGATGCCGGGCTCACGCCCGTGAACATCAACTACGTCTGGGGCATGAGCGACGCCGTCGCACAGACGATGATGCCGGCCTGGGCCTGGTTCACGAGCCTTCTCGTCGTCATCCCCCTCGTCCTGTGCGGGACGACCCATCTCGTCCTGCGCTGGCTCATGCCGGCGCCGGCCAGACGGTAGAGCCCCATTAGCTCCCGGATTTCCGCACGGCGTCGGAGACGGTGATGGGCTTGGGCAGCAGACCGAGGCGGTGGAACGTATCGGCCACCTTCTGCTGATCGGCGATCACGGCCGCGTCCAGCGGAGTCACGCCGTAGGTCAGGCGCTTGAGGGCCACGGTGAGGACCGGCGCCGGGATGCCGATGGCGGGGGCCAGTTCGGCGGCCACCGCGTCGGTGTTGTCCTTGGCCCAGGCGTCGATCTCGCCGATCGCGGCGAGGGTGGTATCGAGCGCCTCCTTGTTCGCGTCGGAGAACCGGCGCGTCGACAGGTAGAACTGCCGGTTCGGCACGATGTCGGTGCCGTTGACGAGGGTCCGCGCGCCGGTGGCCCGCTCGCCCGAGGCGAGGAAGGGGTCCCAGATCACCCAGGCATCGACGGCGCCGCGCGAGAAGGCCGCGACCGCGTCGCCGGGCGCGAGGAAGACCGGCGTCACCGCCTCGTAGGGCACGCCGGCCTTAGCCAGGGCCTCGACCAGGAAGTAATGGACGTTCGAGCCCTTGTTCAGGGCGATCTTCTTGCCGCGCAGATCGGCGACGGTCTTGATCGGGCTGTCCTTGGCGACGAGGATCGCCTCGCCCAACGGAGCCGCCGGCTCGTGGGCGACGTAGAGGAAATCCGGGTTGTTGGCCTGCCCGAAGATCGGCGGCGCCTCCCCGGCCGAGCCGAGATCGATGGCCCCGGCATTCAACGCCTCCAGCAGCGGTGGCCCCGAGGGAAACTCGGCCCAACTCACCCGGTAGCCGAGCGGCGCCAGCTTCTTCTCCAGCAGGCCCTTGCCCTTGAGCAGGACCAGCGTGCCGTATTTCTGGTAGCCGATGCGGATGACCTTGTCCTCGGCGCGCGCCAGCAGCGTGCCGAGGATCAGGAACGCGAGGGCGGTGAGGAAGGCGAGGGTCGTCTGCCGAGGCGGGGAGAGGGTGCGCGCGGTGGAACGGGGCATGGAATGTCCTCGTACAGCGTCTGGAACAGGTGACCGGTGAGAGCGCCGCCTCTCCCCGCGGGCGGGGAGGGGACCGGATGCACCTTGTCGTGCATCCGGTGAGTGCAGGCGAAGCCGGAACGAGGGTGAGGGGGACTCACCGGAAAAACCTCCTTCGGCGTCAGCCCCGCACCGTCGGCTGCCGCCTCGCCGCGAAGACGACGGAGTCGTCGCGGCCCTGTCCCCGCGAGCGGGGAGAGGCGATGCTCTCCCTCAATGCGCCGCGATGCGCCGGCTGGGGACGATGTCGTTGGCGATGACTTCGCCGAACGGGCCGTTGTTGCGGGCGTTGCTCGGGGGAACGCCGGTGGTGGCGCGAAGCGGCAGCTTCGGGAAGACGAGTTCGGCGAAGCGGTAGGCTTCTTCCAGATGCGGGTAGCCGGAGAGGATGAAGCGATCGATCCCGAGATCGATGTATTCCTTCATCCGGTCCGCCACCTGATCGGCCGAGCCGACGAGCGCCGTGCCGGCGCCGCCGCGCACGAGGCCGACGCCGGCCCAGAGGTTGGGCGAGACTTCGAGCTTCGAGCGGTCGCCGCCATGCAGCGCCATCATCCGGCTCTGGCCCACGGAATCCTGGCGCTTGAGAGTGGCCTGCGCCCGCGCGATGGTCTCGTCGTCGAGGCGCGAGATCAGGCTCTCGGCCGCCGCCCAGGCCTCGCCCTCGGTCTCGCGGACGATGACGTGGAGGCGGATGCCGTAGGAGAAGGTCTTGCCCTTGCGGTCGGCGGCTTCCTTCGCCTTGGCGATCTTCTCGGCGACGCCCGCCGGAGGCTCGCCCCAGGTCAGGTAGACTTCGCAATGCTCGGCCGCGACTTCGATGCCGGCCGGCGAGGAGCCGCCGAAATACAGCGGCGGATAGGGCTTCTGGACCGGCGGGAAGATGAGCCGGCCATCCTCCACCTTGAGATGCTTGCCTTCGTAATTCACCGTCTCGCCGGACATCAGCCCGCGCCAGACATGCAGGAACTCGTCGGTGACGACGTAGCGCTCGTCATGATCGAGGAAGACGCCGTCGCCGCGCAGCTCCACCGGATCGCCGCCGGTGACGACGTTGATGAGGAGGCGCCCGTCCGAGATCCGGTCCAGGGTCGCGGCCATGCGCGCGGCCATGGACGGCTCCTGCAGGCCGGGACGCACCGCCACGAGGAAGCGCAGGCGCTTCGTCAGGGCGGCGAGAGCCGAGGCGATGACCCAGGAATCCTCGCAGGAACGGCCGGTGGGCAGCAGCACGCCGTAATAGCCGAGTTCATCGGCGGCCTGCGCGATCTGGCGGAGATAGGCCAGCGACACGTCGCGGGCGCCTTCCTGCGCGCCGAGGTAGCGGCCGTCGCCATGGGTGGGAAGGAACCAGAGGACGTCGGTCTCTGCGGTCATGGGATGCTCCTGATGTTGTGCCGGTGGAATCGCGCTCGTCCGGGGATCAGACCGGGGCACGGTCCTTCAGCAGATGGTCGAGGATACGGCCTTCCAGCCGCGCGAGTTCGGGGTCGCCGCGCCGGCGCGGGCGGGGCACGTCCACGGTCAGGTCGAGGGCGACGCGGCCCTCCTCCACCACGAGGATGCGGTCGGCCATGGCCGCCGCCTCGGCGACGTCGTGGGTGACGAGGATGGCGGTGAAGCCCTGGTTGCGCCAGATCCGCTCGATCATGTCCTGCATGTCGATGCGCGTCAGGGCGTCCAGCGCGCCGAGGGGCTCGTCCAGGGCGAGCAGGCCCGGCCGGCTGACGAGGGCGCGCGCCAGGGCGACGCGCTGGCGCTGGCCGCCGGATAGGGTCGCCGGCCAGTTGCCGGCCTTGTCGGTGAGGCCGACCTCGGCCAGCACGGCCGCCGCCCGCTCGCGCCGTTCCTGGCGCCGCCCGGCCCCGCCGAGCCCTACGGCGACGTTGTCGACGACCCTGGCCCAGGGCAGCAGGCGCGGCTCCTGGAACATGATGCGCTTCGTGGCCGAGCGCGCACCGGGGCTCTCCAGGTCGATACGCCCGGCGCTCGGCTGTTCGAGCCCGAGGATCAGGCGCAGCAAGGTGCTCTTGCCGCAGCCCGAGCGGCCGACGATGGCCACGAACTGGCCCGCCGGGATGTGCAGGTCGAGCCCCTCGATCACCTGATGGCCGTCGAAGGATTTCGACAGGCCGCGCAGGGTGACGGCGACCCCCGTGCCCGTGACGGGCGCGGGGCGCGTGGCCTGGCGGGCCTGGGGCGCGACGGGAACCTCGCGGGGCGGCGCGAGGGCGGCGTCGGGCGGGCGCAGCAGGGTGGAGGCGGTCATGGACGTCGTCCGTGGGGTTGATCGAAGAACGGGGGCATGTCGCGATGCCCCTCAGATGTTCCGGTAGGCCGGGTTCCAGGCGAGGAACGAACGCTCCAGCAGCCGGGTCAGGGTGTCGGCGATCTTGCCGAGGAGGGCGTAGATGACGATGGCCAGCACCACCACGTCCACCAGCATGAACTCGCGCGCCTGCATCGCCATGTAGCCGAGGCCGGACGAGGCCGAGATCGTCTCGGCGACGATGAGCGTGAGCCACATAATGCCGAGCGCGTAGCGCAGGCCGACGAAGATCGATGGCAGCGCCCCGGGCAGCACCACCCGCAGGAACAGGGTGGTGGGCGACATGCCGTAGACCCGGCCCATCTCCACCAGTTGCGGATCCACCGAGCGGATGCCGTGCAGGGTATTGGCGTAGATCGGGAAGAACACGCCGATGGCCACGAGGAAGAGCTTGGCCTCCTCGTCGATGCCGAACCACAGGATCACCAGGGGGATCAGCGACAGGTGCGGGATGTTGCGCACCATCTGCAGGGTCGTGTCGGTGAGCTTCTCTGAAAGCTGCGACAGGCCGTTGGCGAGGCCGAGGGCGAAGCCGATGCTGCCGCCGATGAGGAAGCCGACGGCCGCGCGCAGGAAGCTGATCCAGAGGTTGGTCCAGAGTTCACCGGTCTTGCTCGCCTGCCAGCCCGCGGCGATCACGTCCGAGGGGGCGGGCATGAAACGGGTGGAGACGAGGCCGGTCGAGGCCGCGGCCTGCCAACCGGCGATGATCGCCACCGGCACGAGCCAGGGCGTCAGGCGGCCGAGGATGTCGGAACCGAGGGTTGTCTGCCGTGACATGTGTCCAGCCCTTGCTGACTGAGGCTCTGTAGGAGGCGCCGATCCCGGCGCCGTCGGGCGCATCGCCCGGCCGGCGCCCCGGTCGTCCGAGCGGGCTATCGGTTCGGAGCGGCGAAGGCGGCGGCCGGCGCGGCCTCGAACGAAGCCGAGGGCTTCGCCCGTGCGCCGAGCAGCGCGGCGAGCTGGGCCGCAGCATCGGAAACGCGGCCCCGCACGCCCTCGTCGACGAGGACGCCGTCGGAGAAGTCCGCGTCGCTGCCATAGACCGAGGTCGGGACGGTCTGCGCGCTGAAGAAGCCGAAGAGGGGCCGCAGGGAATGCTCGACGACGAGGGCGTGCCGCGCGCCCCCGCCGGTGGCCGAGAGCACGACGGGCTTGCCCGCCAGGGCCGCCGGATCGACGAAGTCGAACAGGTGCTTGAACAGGCCGGTATAGGCGCCCTTGTAGACCGGCGTTCCGACGATGAGCGCGTCCGCGTTCTCGATCGCCTCCAGGATGCGCCGAGCGGGCAGCGAGAGCTGGTCGCGCGACCAGGCCGCGCCGAGGCCGGTCCCGGCATCGACCACGTCGAACAGGCGGATGTCGGCGCGCAGCCGCGCGCCGGTCGCCTCGGCCACGGCTTCGACCAGCGCACGCGTCTTCGAGGGACGCTGCAGGTTGGCGCTGAAGCCGACGATGCGCGGAAGCGGGCCTGAGAAAGAGCTGCCTTGAAGGGACATCGAGCGCCTACCGATCGGGTACGGGAATGCGCCGGGGACTTTGATCCGAACGCGCCGTCCAGTCATGGCGGGCCGTCCGGTCATGGAATGCCCCTCGGCATCGTTACCGAAATGTGATGGCAGCGGCGATCCGGGTCAACGAAACGTGCTTTTAAAAGAACGAGGCATGGGAGATCGGTCTTCGGCAAGATGTCCCCGTAGGAGATGAAACTTTCGACTTGGCAATTTCATGCAGAATCACGGCCCATCGACGGGTCCGCCCTGGAAGAACGCTCCACCTGAACCGGACAGGGTTCGGTAAACCGAACGCCGCGAGGCGCTAGACCAATGCGTCGCCATGGCTCGATTGCAGGACGATGGGCTGGAAGGCCCGCAGGAGCGGCATGTCGAGCTTGCCCGTCATGCCGAGCATGATCGCATGGGCCTCGGCATGCGGGAGCGGATTGCGATAGGCCCGCCGCTCGGTGAGGGCCGAGTGGATGTCGCAGATCGTCACGAGGCGGACGAGATCCGGAATCGCATCGCCGGTGAGGCCGGCCGGGTAGCCGCTGCCGTCGAGCATCTCGTGATGATGCCGGACCACGTCGAGCATGGCGGCATCGAACCCCTCCTGCCTGGCGAGCATGTCGGCACCGGCGGCGGCATGGGTGCGCATGGTCGCCATCTCGGCCGAGGTCAGCGCACCGGGCTTGTTGAGGATGGCCAGAGGAATCTTCGATTTGCCGATATCGTGCAGCAACGCGGCTTTCGCGAGGCGCTTCCGGTCGGCCCGGGGAATTTTGAGGTGGAAGCCGAAGGCCGCGGCAAAGCCGGCGACGCTGAGGGAGTGCTGGTAGAGGAGTTCGTCGTAGCGTCCGATCACCTCGAGCCACGCGCGGATGCCACCCTCGGAAACGGCCTCCAGAATGACGTCGGTTCCCGCATCGGCCTCCTCCGAGGAGATCGGCCGATCGGCTTGCGCCGCATGGAACAGGTCCGCCACCACGGAGCAGGCGCGGTGCGCCCTGCCTTCCAATGCGGCGGTCTCGCCGGCGTGACGCGTGCGCAGCTTCTCGCCGGCATCGATGAGGCTGAACAGGAGGGAGAGAATGGTCGGGCGCGGGGTATCGGCCGCCGTGACGCGCAGGGCCGGATTCGCCCTGTCCGGGATGTGGGCGGGCGCATTCGTGAGAACGAGGCAGGGCACGCGCATCGCCAGGAGACGGACCACCCAGGCCGCCGCTACGCCGTCACGGGGATCCAGATCGATGACGGCGACGACGGGCAGGATGGCGGGAGCCGACTGGTCCCCGAGAACGCTGCGGCAGGGCATGATGGTGGTGATGGCGCGCGCCAGCAGTCTCACCCGGTCCGGTCGATCCGATACGATGAGGACGGACTTGTCTTGTGTCACGATCCGATCCGCTTCAGACCGGCAAGGTCTGGGTTCGTGCCCAAACACAGGCGCGCTCGCGAGTTTTACAGAAACAAATCCCTATAAATTGTTTCTTTTCGCAGAACGAACCCGATGCCGTCCGATCTATCATCGACACCTTGGACCGAGATAGTTCTCCTGTCGGAACCATGGCGCGGGGTCGTCCAATCCTGTCGTCCTGGTTAACCGGATGGAATGGAATTTGCTCGCACTCCGCCAGATTGCGAGGCGGTAACTCTCTGTAGAGGCCTTTGGGTTAGTGCTGTCGGGCAGTGAAGGTGGGCGCTCACCGTGCGGCACCTTCCGCCATCGGGAGGAGGATGCTGTGCTCGCGCGGGACTTCAAATCCTTCTTCGAGACATCGAAGCGTAACGGTATCATCCTGTCGTTCGGCGGCGACATCTCGGAGAACGTGCTGTTTTCCCTCGGCGAAGTCCTGAAGCTTCGGATGATCCAGGGTGAGACGGACGCGACCATCGCCAAGCGGGTGTTCTCGATCTTCGTCGAGCAGGCCCAGAACATCATTCGTTACTCGGCCGACAAGCTCCCCGGGGACAAGGCGTCCTGCGGCATGATCAGTGCGGGGATGATCGTGGTCGGCGTCGAGAACGCGCGCTTCTTCGTCGTGTGCGGCAACGAGGTTCCCAAGGCCGATGCCGCCGTTCTGCATGAGCGATTGGACCACATTGCCGGCATGTCCAGCGAAGAACTCAAGCGTTTCTACCGCGAGAAACTGCGCCAGCCCCCCGACGAGGGCAGCCTCGGAGGGAGCATCGGCCTGATCGAGATCGCTCGCCGGTCGAGTGCTCCCGTCGAGTTCGATTTTCACGATCTCGGCGACGAGCGCAGTCTGTTCTGCCTCAAAGCCTATATCTGACGGCGCCCCGGCGATGGACCGCATTCAAATTCCGGCGACCGCCCGATCCCCCGAGGTGGATTTCGACTTCGGAGCCGGCCGTTTCAGGCTGAGCGGCGAATCGTATCCGGAGGATGCCGCGGCCTTCTTCGGCCCCCTGCTCCAGTCCCTGCGGTCCTACCTCGCCCTGTCGGGTCCGGAACCGATCGTGTTCGAGGTCGCCCTCGTCTATTTCAACAGTTCCAGCGCCAAGGGACTGATGAACCTGTTCATGCCCCTCGAGGCCGCAGCCGGCGAAGGCCGTGGCGTCACCATCCGCTGGCTCTACGCCGAGGGCGACGAGACCATCGCCGAGGCCGGGGAGGATTTCGCCTCCGACTTTTCCCATGCACGTTTCGATCTCGTCGAGACCTCGCAGGCGGGGAACTGACACGGATGAAGGCCAAGCCCGGGGTCGTTCCGCCAACCGACCATCCCCCCGTCGTCGGCGACGCGTTCAGTCTGTACGATACCGAGGAAGCGGTCCTGGGGAAGACCGATGGGATGCTGGCGGGGCTCGCGCAGGTCGCGGGCGGCGTCCAGCAACTCGCCGAAGCCTACCGGCGCAGTTATCGCGAGCAGCGCCGCCTCGTGAGGATGAGCGACCGGATGCAGCTCGACCTGCAGAAGGCGAATCACCGCCTCGCCGAGCAGCAACGCGACCTACAGGCCCTCAACGAGGCGCTGTCCGGCGAGATCGAGCATCGGACCCGGCTCGAAGCGAAGCTGAGGCATCTGGCCGATACCGACGACCTCACCGGCGCGGTGAGCCGTCGCCGTTTCATGGAGATCAGCCAGCGTGAATGGCTGCGATACGAGCGCGACCGGGTTCCCGCCTGCCTCCTCATGGCGGATCTCGACCGGTTCAAGCGCCTCAACGACGAGTTCGGCCACGCCGCCGGAGACGCGGCCCTCGCCAGCTTCGTCGAGACCTGCCGGAGGCGCCTGCGCAAGGTGGACGTGATCGGCCGCATGGGCGGCGAGGAATTCGCGATTCTGCTCACCGAGATCGGGGCCGATGCCGGGCTCACGGTGGCCGAAGACATCTGCCGCCTCGTCGGGGAAACCGGCGTGGCGTGGCCCGGAGGACCGCTGGCGCTCTCCGTCAGCATCGGCATCGCCGCCATCGAGGGAACCGAGACCTTCGAGCAGACTCTGGGCCGGGCCGATGCTGCGCTCTATGCGGCCAAACATGCCGGACGGGGCTGTGTCCGCCCGTCCCGCGGCCCGTCCGCGGACGGACCGCCGCCATGACGTTCGATCCTGCGGCCGAGGGGGCAACGCCCGCCGTCGCCTCCCCCACCCGCAAGCGCTCCTTGAGGGGAGGCGGTCCCCTGCGCGGCGACGACTTCCTGGAACTGGCCGGTTTCACCGACGTGTCGACATCCGCGCCCGGTACGATGCGCCCGGGCGCCCTGCGCGGTTCGGCCCGCGGGCGCGACCTCGACAGTCTGGCGCACACCCTGTTCCTGCGGATCTACCCGGTGATCGCCATCGTGGTGCTGGCGACGCAGGTCGGCATCGCCTGGGTGAACTACAACGACAGTCTCAGGCTCTATACCGAACGGGCGAACCTTCTCGTCGCCCTCACCGCCCAGGCCATCGCCCGACCCGATTGGAGCGAGCGGCCGGACGTCTACACGACCCAGGTCCAGGCCCTGACCCTCGATCCGGCGTTCCGCTTCGTCCGTGCCTGGAACGCGGAGGGCGGCCTGGTGATGTCCATCGGCGAGATGCCGGGGGGACGCGGCATCGAGCTCATCCGGGCCTCCACCGCCATCACCCTGGCGGGCCAGGCGAAGCCCGTGGGAAGCCTGACGCTGGGACTTTCCACCGAAGCACTGCGCGCCAATGCGGAGAAGCAGGCGCTCCTGGCGGTCGGGGCGAGCCTGGTGCTGATGCTGGCCTTCGTGCTGACCCTGCATGCCAACGTGCGCAAGCACGTCCTCGCCCCCCTGAAGCGCCTGCTGCTCGCCATGCGCGAGGTCGAGCACAAGCGCTGGTCGACGGTGGCGTTCGACGGCGCCATACGGGCCAGCAACGAGATCGACGTGATCTCCTCGGCCTTCAACCGCATGGTGGAGGGCCTGCGCGCCGGCGACGAGGCGAAGCAGCTCCTCGCCGACCTCGAACTCGCCCATGCCAAGCTCGCCGACGCCAACCACCAGGTCATGGAGAGCATCGGCTACGCCCGTCGCATCCAGACCTCCGTCCTGCCCGACCGGATGGCGCTGGCCGGTGCGGGACTCGATGTCGCCGTGCTGTGGGAGCCGCTGCATCAGGTCGGCGGCGACTATTTCTGGCTGGAACGCCTCGGTGACGTCAGCATCATCGTCGTGGCCGATTGCACCGGCCACGGCGTACCGGGCGCGTTCATCACGCTCATCGTCGCCACCGCCCTCGACCGCGTGCTGCACGAGCGCGGCCTTCGCTCGCCGGCCGAGATCCTGACGGTCCTCGACGAGATGGTCCGCGCCCAGTTGCGCCAGGACGGGCGCGGTTCGGATTCCGATGACGGGCTCGATTGCGGCCTGTGCATCTGGGACCCGGAGGCACGGCGCCTGACCTTCGCCGGCGCCGGCCTGTCGCTCACCACCGTCACGGATGCGGGGGTGACCCGGATCAGGGGGGCCAAGCGGGGACTCGGTTATCCGCGCCAGGGGAGCGAGAGCTTCAGCACCGGGAACGTCATCCTGGATGTGGCGCCGGGGGACACCTTCTACCTGATGACCGACGGCATCACCGACCAGATGGGTATTCACGGTACGCAGCGTCGATTGCTCGGGTATCGCGGTGTCGCGGATATCCTCCTGCGCACCCGCGGGGAGGAACTCGGCCGGCAGATCGGGACACTGGAAACCGAGCTCGCCGCCTATCGCGGCTCCGAGACACCCCGGGACGACATGACCCTGGTCGCGTTCCGCCCTAAACGACAGACGTGACCCACCACTCCGTGACCGAAACGATCGTCGCCCGGTGCGCTGGCACACGCTAAGCCCCACGACAATTCGGCACTATCCACGCCTGCCATTCGAGAGATCGCATCGCAACGCCTCAACCTTGCCGTCATGATGGACGAAGAGAGCTGGTATTCGGGGCGCGATCTTCGTTTGCCTCTGCTGCGTTTCTACACATTCGAAAAGTCGAGATCGATCATGACACGCTTCCTTGCCGCGTCCGTCTGTCTGGGCCTGCTTGTCGCCATGCCCGTCCAGGCGCAGCCCTCCACCACGGCGCAGCAGCCGGCCCCCAAGCGCATGACCACCGCCATGGGTGTGACGAAGCCGCCGACCTCCACCTTCAACCGGGCCTCGACCGAAGGCGACATGCTCAAGGCGCAGAAGGTCTCCGCCGCCCGCGACAAGGCCTGGGACCGGAAGATGCGGACCACGATGGGTTCGATCTGCCTCGGCTGCTGAGATCCGAGCCCGCGAGGCTCGGTCGATGATCCGGTTCGAGGGCGTCTCCCGTCGCTTTGCCGGCGCGGATCGACCGGCCGTCGATGGGATCGACCTCGACATCGCGGAAGGCACGACCTGCGTCCTCATCGGCCCCTCCGGCTGTGGCAAATCCACCACCCTGCGCATGGTCAACCGGCTCGTGGAACCGGATGCCGGGCGCATTCTCCTCGACGGACGCGACGTGGCGGGGGTCGATCCGGTGCGGCTGCGCCGCGGCATCGGCTATGTCCTGCAGGGCATCGGCCTGTTCCCCCACCGGACCGTCGCCGAGAACGTCGCCACCGTGCCAAAGCTGTCGGGCTGGTCCCGCGCCCGGATCGCGGATCGCGTGCACGAGATGCTCGCCCTCGTCGGCCTCGATCCGCGGGACTACCGCGACCGGAGGCCGGACGAACTCTCCGGCGGTCAGCGCCAGCGCGTCGGCGTCGCCCGCGCCCTGGCGGCTGACCCGGCCGTCCTCCTCATGGACGAACCCTTCGGAGCCGTGGATCCGGTAGCGCGTAGCCGGCTACAAAGCGAGATCGGCGAGATACTTCGCCGGCTCAATAAGACCGTCATCATCGTCACCCACGATATCGACGAGGCGATGCGGATGGGGGATCGCGTCGTGCTGATGCGCGAGGGCCGGATCGTCCAGGCCGACACGCCAGACCGCCTCCTGGTCGCCCCCGCCGACGCCTTCGTGGAGAGCTTCGTCGGCGAGGACCGTGCTCTGCGGCGTCTCGCGCTGACGCAAGCGGGTGTCGTCGCGGTTCCCGGTGAGGCCGCGGATGCGCCGTCCGTCACGGCCGAGACATCGCTGAAGGACGCCCTGGCGCTGCTTCTCTCCACTGGCGCCGATCACCTCGCGGTGACGGGGAACGGTGCCCCCGCCATTCTGACTCTCACCGCGATCCGAGACGCCGCATCGCGGCGGACCTGATCGCGCGTTCGTCAAGGCCGAGCGCAGTGAGGGAGGATACCCCCCTCACTCCGCCGCGTCGGAGACCCGGAACGTCTCGATTCCCTGCCGCTCCGGGTTGATGGCCGCCAGCGCGCGCTTGGCCGTCTCCAGCGGATGCTCGGCTTCGATCCGCACCGAGGTCAGGTCCGGGCTCTTATAGACGGTGACGATGGTGTCCATCACCTCGGTGAGCGTGGTGCGCTTGTCTTCCGGGGCGGCGATGAGGAGTTGCAGCCCCCAGGCCTGATAGAGGTCCACCAGGGCCTGCGAGTTGCGCACGTCGAGTTTGGAGAAGGCCTCGTCGAGGAGGCAGAGGCCGAGGCCGGGATTCTCGTCGCCGGGCCGGTCGCCGGGGTAATAGGCCGAGGCGAGCGAGGCGGCGATGGCCACGTAGAACGGCGCCTGCGCCTCGCCGCCCGAGCCGCGCAGGGCCCGGTTCGACATGGTGGTGCGGTTGCCCGCCTTGTCGCGCATGCCGATCTCGTAGACGAAATAGTTGCGGTAATCGGCGAGCCGCGCCGCGCTCTCGTCCCCGGCGATCAGGGCGGTGATCTCCTCGATGGCGGCGGCGAGCGGCCCCGAAGGCGCTTCCTCGCCTTCCCCCGGCAGAATCGCCTGCGCCGCGTCGGCCGAGCGAGCCACCTCTGTGGCGAGGGCATGCACGGCGGCGTAGCGGCGGTCGACGGTCGCCTCGAACGCGTAGGTCTGGCCGGTGAAGGTCTGGGTGGAGAGGCGTTCGTTCAGGGCGTCGAGGCGGGTGCGGACCCGCTCGAACTTGTCGGCGAGGCGCGTCAGCAGGTCCTCGGTCATGAGGCGGCGCATCTCGCCCTCTGCCCGCACCGCCTGGTCGCGATAGCGCCGCAACTCGTGGCCCGCCACCTCGTCATGGGCGCGGGCGACCCAGGAGAAACCGAAGGAGGCCGGGGCGTCGCCGTTGCCGAGCGGGTTCTCGATCCGCCATTGCACGCAATATTCGGCGAGATCGCGCTCGGCGGCACGGCCTTGCGTGCGCGCCGTCTCCATCGCCTCGCGGGCGGCGCCGCGCGCCGCATTGGCCAAAGCCGCCAGTTCCTTGGATTCGAGGCCTGCGGCGTCGGCCCGGGCCTTCGCCACCGCCAGCGGATCGAACCCATCCGGCCGGACAAGTCGGATGCGGACGGAATCACCGGCGATCCAGCGCGCATGGGCGCTGCGCCTCGCCTGGAGCGCGCCGCGTATCGCCTCCCGCGCGGTGGCGACCTTCGCCTTCAGCCCAGCTTCCTCGCCGAGCAGCGCGTCGCGCTTGGGCTCCAGAACTTGGACCAGCTCCGTGAGATAGGCCGAGCGCTCCTTGGCGAGTTCCTTGATCTCGGCCTCCAGCGCGCCGGTATCCGCCTTCTCCACGGCCTCACGCTCGGTGGTGAGGCTGCGCCGGCGCCCTTCCATGGCGTCGGCCTCCTGGCGCAGGGAGACGATGTCGAGATTCGCTTCCGCGAGGCGGACCCGCAGCATGGCGGCGATGCGGGCGGCCTCGCGCAGCACGCCCGCCTCACCGCGCAGGCGCCGCGCCTCGGCCACCGCGCGCTCCAGGTTCTGCCGTCCCTCCGCCGTGGGGCCGCGGCTGCCCCGCGTCATCATCAACTGGACCGGCCGCACCACGGAATAGGCCATGCCGGAGGTGGAACGGCCGCTCGGCGCCACCGCGCGGCTCATATGGGCGAGGGCCGCGTCGTTCGGGGCGAGATCGTAGCCCCCGAGACGCGCGGCGAGGAAGGCCTGGGCGTGAGGATCGCGGGTCTCGATCAGCGAGATCGGCCCCTCGTCGTCGCGCCCGCCCCGGCGGCGCGCGGTGTCGGTGGTCTTGACCAGCAAGCAGCGGTAGAACTGGCTCTTGCGGGCCTCGAGATGGGCGAAGGCTTCGTTGAGCCTGTCCGGCTCCACCACCAGGGCCTCGCGGGCGCCGCCGAGCAGACCCTCCAGGGCCGGCCCCCATTTCGGATCGGTGATCTCGGCGAGCTCGCAGATCGGCGTGGCCTCGATCCCGAGCCGGGCCAGCTCGTCGCGAAAGCCCGCCGTGTCGCAGGAGAGGCGGGCGCCGCCCGTCCGCCCGGTGCCGATCTCGGCCGAGAGGGCCTGCGCCTCCTTCTCCTGGGCCCGGGCGCGCAGGGCCATATCCTCGGCGGCGGTGTCGAGGGGGGTGGCGATGTCGGGCAGGGCCGCGAGCATCTCGATCAACCCGCCGAGGGGGCCGTCGATGCGCAGGGATTCCTCGGGGGGCGCCTCGCGGCGCAGGCCGGAGCGCGAGCACGCGGCCACGATCCGGGCGGCGTCGGGATCGATCCGCTGAATCTCGGAGAACAGGGTGTTGAGCTTGCCCGCCTCCTGCACCATCCCAACGAGGTCCGCGACGCGGGCGGAGAGGTCGCGCTTGTCGCGCGCCAGCATGGCGAGGCCGGCATTGGAGGCGGCGAGCCGCCCCTCCCCCTGGCTCCCGGCGAGCATCGCCTTCTTGCCGGCGATCTCCCCGTCGATCTCGCGCACGAACCCCTGGCTGGTGGCCACACTCTCGCGGGCGATGCGCAGGCGCTCGGCCACCTCGCCGAGCCTGGAGCGGGCGGTCGCGTAATCGAGGATGCGCCGGCGCAGATCGGCGCTGGCGGCGCGCAGATCGTCGAGGGTGGCCGAGAGGCTGGCCTCGGCCCAGGTCTCGTAGCGCTTCAGGATGCGCCCGAGATGCGTGAGTCGGCGCTCCAACTCCTCGATCGTCTCCAGCAGGCGGCGCCAGTTCTCCACCGACTGGCGGATGCGGGCGACGTCCAGGGGCTCCGGTTCGAGCACGAAGGAGCGCACGAAGGCGGAGGAATCGAAGATCGGCTTAAACGCCACGGCGTTGGAGAAGGTGCGCAGGAAATGCCGTGGCTCCGGACTCGACGCCCCCTCGCGCATCAGCGCCAGCAATTCGGCGGTGAAGCGCTCGCCCGACGAGCGGAATTCCTCGAACCGGTCGGCCTGGATGCGCAGGTCCTTGGCGATCTCCGGCCAGGGCGCGACGAAGCTGCCCTCCGCGGTCTCGCGGACGTAATCGGCGATCTCGAAGCGATGGCCGACCGCGATGAAGCGCGACAGCGTGGTCTCGCGGCTGTCCTCGGCACGGGCCGCCAAAGCGAGGCCCACCGAGACGACGCGGCCGGTGGTCTCGTTCTCGAAGACCAGAACGATCAGGGTCTCGCAGGCCTCGCGGGTCGGGCGTCCGCCCTCGGCCGGGTCGCTGATCCAGCCGAGGCAGTAATCGCGGACCGTGCGGGCGCTGCGCCCCGAGGCGGAGGCGTTGAGGGCGAGGCGGCTGGCATTGTTGCCGGCCAGCACCGTTCCAACGGCATCGAAGATCGTCGATTTGCCGGCGCCCGTCGGCCCCACCAGGGCAGCCGCCCCCCGGATGCGGATCTGCTCGCGCCGGATCAGGTACCAGTTGGAGAGGACGATGTCGGTGAGGCGGTACACCGGTCGGGCGGCTCCCTGCGGGGCGTGTCGGTCGCCCGGCATGGACGCCGTCGGCTCGCGATGCAAGTCGGGTCGCAGCGTCACCTCCTCTAGGGGCGGGAGGGTCCGTCCCCGCACCGCAATGTTTTCATGTGAAATCTTTTATTAAGCAGCCCCGATCCCGACCGAAGGCCGACATCGGCGCGTTCGCCGGCCCCGGTGACCCGCTTTCAGCCGTCGTCGTCGAGGCGCGCCGCGGCCCAGGCGCGGACCTGTTCCATCCAGGCATCGGGCGAGAGCACGGCGATGCCCGGTAGAAGCATCAGCGGCGTGATCTTCTCGGCCTTGTCGCGCTCCCCCAGGCGCAGGGCGCCCTTGCGGGCGAAGAGGCGGAGGATTTCGGTGAGGCGCGCCTCCTCCGGCGCCTCGCTCCGGGCGACGGTGCGGATCGATTCGGCGATGTCGTCGGTGGTGCATTCGACCACGCCGTCGGTGGTGACGCGGTGCGCGCGCAGCCCCTCCTCGTAGGCGAGACGCAGGGCGAGCAGGACGAGGGTCTCGTCCTTGCGCAGGCGCTCGGCCTGGCCGTCGTGGCGCACCCCGTCCGGGGGCACGCGCAGGAACACCATCTGGTCACGGGGCGAAACCTCGACCCCGTATCCGAGGCAGGCGAAGTAGCCCTTGAAGAAGGGCGCGTAGTGCCGGGCAAGCTCGTAGGAGCGCCCGATGCCGGGGGTGTCGGAATAGATGCACTGGCTCTTGAGCAGCACCTGGAGCGCCCGCGTCAGATCCTCCCCGGAGGGCGCGCGCGTCCCCGGAGGCGGAGGCTCGTCGCCGTCGACGATGGCGCGGAAGGCCTCGATCATCCCGACAATCCATGAAGCGTTGAGGCGGAACACCCGTGCCGCCGTGGCGCCTCGTTACCCGGATCGCGGTCCTTTCACAAAGGCCCGGCGTTCATGCCGCCTGCTGGGTCGCCTTGAACAGCGAGAGGCATTGGGTGTCGCGGTGCATGCTCAGGATCGAGGCGCGGTCGATGGACGGATTCTCGGCGAGCACGCGCTGGACCTCCGCCACGACCCGGTCGTAGCGGGAGGGGTCGAAGTTCCGTTCCAGCGGACTGACGGCGATGTAGGTCTCGACCACGAGCACGCGCTCGGATCTCTCCTTGCCCACCTCGACCGCGATCCAGGCGGACTTGATCAAGCATTTCCCGGATGTCATCGGCGTATCTCCCGGTATTCCCGCATCTTCGGCGGGCCTTCGGCAAGCATGATCCCCCTTCCAACGTCTGCCAAGTCCGGAAACATCAATGTGATCAGGCGGCGGTCCAAGATCGTCACCGATTGTGACCCGATGCGGAGTTCGTCCCCGCTCAGGCGCCGCGTGGGCGAACCGATGCCGGGCGGAACGCCGGGTTTCGGCGCTCCACCAGGAAGTCCGGGCAGTCGAGCCAGCCGTTTGAGACGCGGCCCGCGACCCGCGAGAGGCGGTAGCGCGTGGTCAGGATGCCGTCGAACAGCACGTCGATCTCGCGCAGGCGCTGGAACACCACGAACTCGTCCACATCCGCCACCACGATCTCGGAACCCCGGACGGCGGGGCTCGCCCCGAGCTTGCGCTCGACGAAGGCGATGACGCGCTCCGGCGTCACCATCACCCGCTGGCGGAAGGCGTCCTTGGCCAGGATGAAGGCCTCGATGGCAGGGTCGAGATGGATCTCCGGCAGCGGCTCGGACAGGATCGCCGCGCGCCGCATGCGGGGGGTGTAGAGATGCGGCTCGCCGATGGGCGGACGCAGGAGCGAGACCTCGGCGAAGGGACCGGTCTCCGACCATTCGGCGGCGCCCACCGCCCGCAACGCCGCGGCGGTACGCTCGATCCGGTCGGAATCGCGATGGTCGGTGTAGCGCAGGGCCGCCGCGATCCGGCGCTCCAGGCGTGCCACGATGTCGGCCACGGCGTCGAGATGCCGGTCGAGCCCCTCGAAGATCGAGAGGATTTCGGCGAGATCCGCCCGCACCGCCCGCTCGGCCAGGGACAGGTCGTGTGCCCTCCCTTCGCGCAGCCCCGCTTCGGCGAGAGCCCGCAGGGTGAGGTCGTCGCGCAGGGCGCGGCCCGCCTCGCGGACGATGCCGGAGCGGAAGCGGAACGGGTTCAGGCGCGTGTGCAGGGTGCGGTAGTCGCTGACGAGATGGCGCGCGACGAACTCCTCGAAATAGAGGCGGAACGCGACGCCCTGGTCTTCCTCGCGCAGGATCCGCTCCTCGATCTTGCGCATCGAGCCGGCGAGGCTGCGCAGATGTCCGAGGAAGGCGCGCGAGGCCTTGGCCGCATTGACCAGGGCCTCCGAACGTTCGGCCGGGTTGGCCACCGCGCTCTCCAGGCTACCCAGTACCTCCAGTACCGCGCCGCCATAGGAGCGGGTCTCGCCCCGGTCGAGACGGGCGAGTTCCTCAATGACGAGGCGGGCATCCGGATCGAAATCGACCACCGGCACGTAGCGCTCGCGCCGTTCCACCAGCCAGCCGGCGTCGAGAAGCCGCCGGTAGACCGCCGAGCGTCGCTCCACCGGATCGACCGGCGTGGCCTCGTCGTCGGCGATCTCGCCCTGGGACCAGTCGGCGGAGAAATCACCGATGGAGGCCAGCAGCTCGCTCTTGCGCAGGGGTTCGGTGGTCTCGGCGAACACCCTGGCATGCAGATGCAGCAGCAGCGCCGCGTTGAAGGCCCGGCTCGGCGAGGCGAGCGGCTTGAACAGATCGTCGGGGAGGCGGGTGAACAGCATGGCGGCGCTGGTGAGGACAGCCAGTGCAACAGGCCGGAGTCAATCGACCGGCCGTAACGGCCTGTGTGCCGAGCGAACCCTACCCTTAGCATCGGCCCGTCTGAAAACCAGGTACCGGCCATTCGGGCCGACGTACTACAGCCCGCGGCAGCGCGTCCGGATGATGCCGGAGAAATCCTTCTCCGAGGTCTGCACCTCGGCGAGCTTGGCGGCGCGCTCGGCCCCCGACAGGCAGCGACCGTAGACGCTGGCGACCCGGCGCATGGTCTCCACGTGGCGGCGCCAGACCCGGCAGCGGTTGGCATCGTCGCCATCCGCCTGCTCGAGCTGGTCGATGGCCTGACGCTGCATCGAGTTGGCCACGAGCACGTCGCGGGCGCAGGTCACGTCGGCCCGCGCCGGCGTGAGCGACAGGACGAGCCCCGCCATCGCGGCCGCCGCCCACTTCGCCATCACGTCCATCGGGATCATGCCGCCTCGGATTTCGTAGGCTGGGTCAGGAGCGCGTAGAGTGCGCTGGCGTCCCTCGCGGCCCGGATTCGGTCGAGAACCCCCGGTTCGCGCAGGAGACGCGCCACCTGGGCCAGCGCCTTGAGATGCTCCGCGCCCGCGCCCTCCGGGGCGAGGAGAAGAAAGGCGATGTCGATCGGCTGACCGTCGAGGGATTCGAAATCCACCGGCTTCTCCAGCCGTGCCACGAGGCCGAACAGCCGGTCGAGGCCCGGAAGCTTGCCGTGGGGAATGGCGACGCCGTCGCCGATGCCCGTGGAGCCGAGGCGCTCGCGCTGCAGGAGAGTCTCGAACACCTCACGCTCGTCCAGAGCGGGAAGCTGGCGCACCGCATGGGTGCTCAATTCCTGGAGGATCTGCTTCTTCGCGCGAGCGCGCAGAGAGGTCACCACGGAATCCGGACTCAGGAATTCCAGAATCGGCATAAAGGACCATCGCCCCATCGGCGGCGACCCACCGGCCCCCGCTCGTCTACATTAGCGCTGCGGATGCGTGGTCCCCACGCATCCCGAGGCGGCCGATGGTCGGCACGCGGCCGGCAGAGCGCGTTAAGCTGCCGCCTCCGGCGGATCCACCCAACCGATCGCTCCGTCACTGCGGCGGTATACGACGTTGATGCGGCCGGTACCAGCGTGAACGAACACGATGACCGGTGCCCCCGTGAGATCGAGGGCGGTGACCGCCTCGCTCACCGAGTGGCGCTTGAGCGCCCTGGTGCTCTCGGCGACCACGGGCGGATGCGCCTCCTCGTCCTCGGCGAGATCGTCGTCGATCACATCCTCTTCCGCGTCGCTCGGCGCGGCGAAGACGGCGTAAGCCGCCTGGACGGTGGCGCCCTCATGCAGGGCGGCGCCATGATCCTTGAGCCGGTGCTTGTAGCGCCTCAGGCGCTTCTCGAGCTTGTCCGCCGTCTGCTCGAAGCTCGAATGCGCGTCGTGCGAAGCGGCGGACGCTTCGAGCGTCAGGCCCGAGACGAGGTGAAGCACACAATCGGTACGGTAGGCCGTCCCATCCCGTCGAAGCGTCACATGGCCGGAACAGGTACCGTTCATGTGGCTGTCGAGATATTTCGACAAGGTGGCGGCCATTCGCTCTTCGACACGCCCGCGAAGGGCTTCGCCGAGGTCCAGGCCGTGGCCTGTGACGCGCAATGACCCCATGTATCCTCCGGTTTTGTTGCGTTCGGGAGGCAAGTAAAGGAGCCCCGGGAGGAGAAGTCAACGGAATGGCGAGCCGGCATTGCACGGGAGGTGACAGGCGGGAGAGCCTGAAGCTTTCCCCGGCGGGCAGACGTCATCCGCAGAACGCGGCAGCCCTCAACGGGCGTAGGCGAAATGCTCGCGGCGGCGCTCGATGGACGAGGGGATGCGCAGGGATTCCCGATATTTCGCCACGGTGCGGCGGGCGATGTCGATGCCCTCGTCGCGGAGCTTCTGCACCAGGGCGTCGTCCGAGAGCACATCGCCGGTCGCCTCGCCGTCCACGAGCTGCTTGATGCGGTGGCGCACCGCCTCGGAGGAATGCGAAGCCGTGCCCGCCGCCCCCGGAATGGCGGCGGTGAAGAAGTATTTCATCTCCAGGGTGCCCCGGCTGGTGCCGATGGATTTGTTGGAGGTGACCCGCGACACGGTGGATTCGTGCATGCCGATGGCCTCGGCGACCGTCTTGAGGTTGAGGGGGCGCAGATGCGCCACGCCGTTCACGAAGAAGGCGTCCTGCTGGCGGACGATCTCCGAGGCGACCTTGAGGATGGTGCGCGCCCGCTGCTCCAGGCTGCGGGTGAGCCAGTTGGCGGTCTGCAGGCATTCGGACAGGAACGCCTTGTCGCCCTCGGCCGCCGCCCCGCGCGAGACGCGGGCATAGTAGCTCTGGTTCACCAGAACGCGCGGCAGCGCCTCGGCATTGAGCTCCACCAGCCAGGAGCCGTCGGAGGCCGCCCGGACGAACACGTCGGGGATCAGCACCTCCACGGCGCGCGAGCCGAAGGCCCGCCCGGGCTTCGGGTCGAGGCGGCGCAGTTCGGCCAGCATGTCCACCAGATCCTCGTCATCGACGCCGCAGAGCCGGCGCAGGCTCGGGAAGTCGCGCTTGGCCACGAGGTCGAGGCGGGAGACCAGGGCCTGCATCGCCGGATCGAACCGGTCACGCTCGCGCAGCTGCAGGCTCAGACATTCGGCGAGATCGCGGGCGGCGATACCCGGCGGGTCGAAGGTCTGGATCAGCTTGAGCACCCGCGCCACGGAATCGAGGCTGGCGCCGAGGCGCTCGGCCACCTCGTCGATGGACTCGCGCATGTAGCCGGCATCGTCCACCGCATCGATGAGGAAGCCGGCGATCAGCCTGTCGCCGGCATCGCGGGTGGCGAGGTCGAGTTGCGCGCTGAGATGCTCGCGCAGGGAGACTTCCGAGGTCAGGGTCGCCTCGAAATCCGGCGCCTCGCCGTCGAAGCTGCCGCCGGTATTGCCGTAGGGCGCCGGAGTCAGGGTGAGCATGTCGCCCGAGGCAGCCTCGCGGGCATGGCTCGGATTCTCATCGGAGAAGACGTTGTCGAGACGGGTGTCGAGGACGCTTTCCATCTCGGCGCTGCTGGCCGTGAGTTCGGTCGACATCCAGTTGTCGGGCTCGGCCGAGTCGAACTCGCCATCCCCTTCGCCCGCGGCCTCCGGGGCCACCTCGCCGTTCGCGCGTTCACCGTCCGGCTCGCCCTCGACGCGCTCCAGGAGCGGATTGCGCTCCAGTTCGGCATCCACATAGGTGGCGAGATCGATCTGGGAGAGCTGAAGGAGCTTGATCGCCTGGAGAAGCTGTGGCGTCATCACCAGGGCTTGGCCCTGACGCATTTCCAGTCGCTGCAGCAAGCTCATGGTGTTGCCCCGACGCCTTCAGGTGAGCCCAGCCGAAGGCGCGCACAGAACCCTACGCCGCTCGGCATGAATGTTGCTTCTTTTTATCTTCGCCTAGGTCTATCGCCATCTTGCGTCGCCGTCAAAGCGCGATGCGCGCGATTTCCACCACGATGCTGCGGCGCACCATCGGGCTCGGCGCAGCCGGGGTTGGACGGACGCAGCTCATGCTCGCGCAACTGTCTCGTACCAAAGAGAAATTAAATTCCTCCTCCGCTGGCATGCGCGGACGACCAGCCTAAAGACATGCACAAAACGCATGCATCTTTTGGTCGCCATGTAATGTGGCGAGAAATTGGGCAGCAGAGGATGTGGGCAGCACGGGCGGGCGCGTGATTCGCGGATACGGATCGGGCTGGTGGCCTAAACAGGTTTCGCAGAAGTGGCCTCCGGTTCTGCGATAAAAACCTGCGAGACATCAAAGAGCTAAGCAGCGTGAAGCGTTGGCGCGCCAACGCGAACCTGCTTAGAGCCGAAACCCCTCGCCGAGATAGAGGCGCCGTGCATCCTCGTTGGCGACGATCTCCTCCGGCGTGCCCTCGGTGAGGATACGGCCGGAATGGGCGATATAGGCGCGGTCGATGAGGCCGAGGGTCTCACGAACGTTGTGATCGGTGATGAGCACGCCGATGCCGCGCTGCTTCAGGTGCTTCACCAGATCCTGGATGTCGCCCACCGCGATGGGGTCGATACCGGCGAAGGGTTCGTCGAGGAGCATGAAGCTCGGCGATGTCGCCAGGGCACGGGCGATCTCGCAGCGACGCCGCTCGCCGCCCGACAGCGCGATCGAAGGCGCCTTGCGCAGACGCGCGATGTCGAATTCCTCGAGCAGCGAATCGAGCTTGCGCTCGCGCTCCTTGCGGCTGGGCTCCACCACTTCGAGCACGGCGCGGATGTTGTCCTCCACGGACAGGCCGCGGAAGATCGAGGCTTCCTGCGGCAGGTAGCCGATGCCGAGGCGCGCACGCTGATACATCGGCAGGTGGGTGATCGGCAGTCCGTCGAGACTGATCGAGCCGCGATCCGCCGAGACGAGGCCGGTGATCATGTAGAAGATCGTGGTCTTGCCCGCGCCGTTGGGGCCGAGCAGGCCCACGGCCTCGCCGTTGCGCACGGTCAATCCGGCCTCGTGCACCACCGTGCGCGCGCCGTAGCTCTTGCGCAGCCCTTCCACGTGGAGAATGCCCGGACCGCCGCCACTCTCGGACAGGCCAGCCTCACCACCCGCCGCCCGCCCCTTGCCGCGGCGAAAGAGGCGCGACAGGAGGGTGGGCGCGCGCACGGCTCCTGCAGGAGCCGCATCGGCGATCCGGGAGCTGATCGGGTCTGGCGCAGGGGCCACCGGCAGGGCGGAGGTCAATTGGCCTGCGCTCTCGGCTTTGCGGCCGGCTTCTCCGCGCCGGCCTCGGAAGGTTTCGGCGCGGGCTTGCCCGCGGCACTCGCCGGCTGGGCACACCCCTTGGCCCCACCCTTGGCGGCCTCTTCCTTCTGCGGCACGAACATCGCCGAGACGCGGCCGCCGGCCACCGGGTCCATGTTCGCCCGGCCGGTATTCATGTCGTAGACGAGGCGACTGCCCCGGGTGACGTTCTGGCACTGGCTCAACACGACGTTGCCGGTGAGCACGATGCGCTTGGCCTCCTGGTCGAACACGGCGTTGTCGCCGGTGGCGACCTGGTCGTTCTGCACCACGGTGACGGGGCCGGCGCATTCCACCTTCTGGATGCCGTTCTCCGCCATGCCGGCCGGCGATTTGGCACCATCGGCGGCAGGCGCGGGCGCCCCCGGCTTGGCATCCTTGCCGCGCTTGTAATGCACCGTCATCGTCGAGCAGCGGATGGTGCTGTCGCCCTGCACAGCCACGACGTTGCCGGCGAAGATCGCCTTGTTCTCGCGGTCGAACACGTCGAGCCGGTCCGCGTCGATCTTGACCGGTTCCTTGCCCCCGCTGGCGCCGAAGGTGCTCCCCGGCGCGGTCGGCTTGGTCGCCTTCGCGGCGGGCGCCGGAGACGTGCCGGACGGAATCTGCGCCATCGCGCTCCCTGCCGCGAGGAGGCTGCAGAGGGCGAGGGTGGAGATCAGCGCGGAACGGCTCATCGGCGTGCCTCCCCATCCTGCGGCTCGGCGGCGGAGGTGAGGATGCGCGGCGATTTCACATCGGGCTTGATCTCGGATCCGGCGTTCTCGGCTTTGTCCGATCCGTGGAACACCGCATGGACATTGCCGACGAAGGAGATGACGCGACCGTTATCGACCATGTCGAGACCGTCGGAGGCCACCGTCCCTGTGGGAAGAGTCACGGCGACGGCCTGGTCGGACTTCACCGTACCGGCCTTGAAGTCGATGGCGGCGGTCAGGAGGCGGATGTCCTCGCCCTTGTCGGTCCACAACTTGATGTCGCGTTCGAGGGACAGGGTCTCGCGTGCCGAATCGAACAGACCCGAGGCGGCCTCCATATGGGCGAGCCCGCCCGAATCGTCGGTGACGAGATGGCCCTTCATGGCCTGGAGTTCGATCAGCGTGGGCTTGCGCACGTCCTGGAAGGCGGCCGTGGCGATGACCTCGTAGCCCCGGTTGTCCTTCCGGAAACCGGAGAGGCGCGGGTTCTCCATCTTCACCTTGGTCCCCGACAGGGTGACCGGCCCCATGGTGACGGCCGGCAGGGCGCTGCCGAACGGGTTGAACAGCGTCACCACGGCGAGGGCGACGACCGCGGCTCCAGCCGAGAGGGGAATGAGACGACGCAGGTAGCGCACCTGCGTGCTATGGTTGCGAGCCCGCGCATGGGCACGGTGACGGCGCGCATCCGCGCCCGATCCCGTCGTCCCTGTCGCGTCGATGGCGTCGACCCCGTGCATGGTGATGATCCGAGCCGCTCCGCCTGACCGATCCGATGGGACACCGGCAGGTTGCGCCCCGCAACATGCCACGTCTCGCCCATGATGTACTGAACCGTGGGAACCCGCTTACCCCATGGTCCAGCGCCGGATGCGCGCGGCCGATGGCGAAGTTGTGGCCGTACCGGAACCTTATGACCGGAGCATTGAGGAATCATCAACCGGACGGGATCGCAGCGACACGATCGATGTGCGCCGCCGCACCGTCCCCCGCGTGCCCGCCTGCGGCATGCGCGTGCCCGATCAGGTGTGGGCGAAGATGTCGGTCTCGGCCCAGCCTTCGAGATCGAGGAGGGAGCGGGTGGGCAGGAACTCGAAACAGCGCCGCGCGAGATCCGTGCGTCCCTCACGGTCGAGCATCGCGTCGAGGCGGGCGCGCGCCGCATGCAGATGCAGCACGTCGGAGGCGGCATAGTCCACCTGCGCCTGGCTCAGCGATTCGGCGCCCCAATCGGAGGATTGCTGCTGCTTCGACAGGTCGACGCCCACGAGTTCGCGGACCACGTCCTTGAGGCCGTGCCGGTCGGTATAGGTGCGGGCGAGCTTGGAGGCGACCTTGGTGCAATAGACCGGCCCCGGCATCACGCCGAAGGCCTTGTACAGCACGGCGAGGTCGAACCGGGCGAAATGGAAGATCTTGGTCACCGACAGATCGGCCAGCACACCCTTGAGCATGTCGGGCGGACTCGATCCGGGGACGATCTGCACCACGTCGGCACTGCCGTCGCCGCGCGAGATCTGGACGACGCAGAGACGGTCCCGATGCGGATTGAGACCCAGCGTCTCGGTGTCGATGGCGATGGCGGTGCCCGGCACGTAATCGGCCGGGAGATCACCGCGATGGACGCGGATGATGGGCTGGGGAGGCATCTGGCTTGTGTCTTCCGGCGGGAACCGAGGTCTCCGGCCGCGTAACACCGTGCCCCCCGGCGAACAACCCGGCACCGGACCGGCGCCGGGTTGCCCGAGCGGAAGGGTTACTTCTGCTTGGCGATGACTTTGTCCTTGATCCCGTCATAGACGCCCTGGGTGAGGATCTTCTTCGACACGAGCTGATCCTTGCCGTGATAGGGGCGGCCCTTGACGATCGCGGCCGAGCGCGCCGCACCGATGCCGGGCAGAGCCTCGAGTTCGGCGGGCGAGGCGCTGTTCAGATCGATGAGATCGGTCTTGGCCGCCGGCGCGACGGGAGCGGCGGGCTTGTCCGCCGTCGGCTTGGCCGGGGCGGCCGGAGCCGTGGGCGCCTTCGGTGCGACGGTGGGAGGAGTGGAGGTCGAGGGGCTCGGCGCCTGGGCGAGGGCGGGAGCCGCCGCGAGGCAGCCCAGCACGGCCAGGGTGCGGAGCAGAGATGTAGTCATGCGAGATGAAGTCACGGCAATCTCCCGAGATGCGGCGGCGCAGTCTTCGTTGAGGCGTCTCCGTATTCGCAGGTAGGACACGACGGTTGAACCGGCGCTTAACGAGACTTCACGGCCTCGCGAGCCCCGCCGCGAACCGGGGCCGGCTGCCCCTTCGCGGATCGATCCGCCATTTTCGGAAGTCCGGCCTCGGGCGGCTCTAGCCAGGCGGCCGATCTGCCGCTATACAGCCGCCATCGAATCTCCGTTTGAACACGGTGCCGAGGTTGCCTCTTCCCTCGCGGGGCGGCGCCCGTGCACCCTTTTTGTCGTAGCAGGACTACCCCATGGCCGTTCCGAAGCGAAAGACCTCCCCCTCGCGGCGCGGCATGCGCCGGTCCGCCGACGCCCTCAAGGCCCCGACCTATGTCGCCGACAAGGATTCGGGCGAGCTGCGTCGTCCCCACCACATCGATCTGAAGACCGGCATGTATCGCGGTCGCCAGGTCCTCAAGGTGAAGTCGGCCGAGGCCTGATCCTACGCGTCGTCGACGGTCCCGCCAGGGACCGGAACGAGACGATGTCTGCGAGAACCGCCTTCGGGCGGTTTTTTGCGTTATCCGCCTCGACGGATCATGCGCGGCGCCTGTTCGTCCCGATCCGCGTGGTCTCGGCGTAACGCGCCGTGGCCGAGCGCATGCGCTCTGTCCGAGAGGCGCGCATCGTCGGCTCGCAACTGACGAGAAGTTGGGTCAGGAACTCTGCGTTCGGCCTGCCATAGGCGTCACTCGCCTTGCGGGCCACCGTTTCACCGCCATCGACGACCACGAGCGTCCGCGCCGTGTCGCGGTCCCCCTCGGGGACGCCGCGTCCCGTTATGGTACGCTTTCCCGTGCCGGTTTGTGCCACCCGCTGCCCTTCCGCCTGTTACTGGCGGAAAAGCGCAATGGGTGGGCCGATGTTAACGGTTCGTCAGCACTCTCTCAGGACGCGGTCGGAGGACCCGTCGCCGATGTCGCCGGCCTACTTCTTGGCGAGGTCTTCCAGGCGATTGCGCATTTCCGCCATCTGCCGCTTCAACTCGTCGAGGTCGCTATCGGGCGCGGCCACCGGGGTCGCAGGCTGGGACGGCGTCGGCCCGGGCGCGGAGGACTTCATGCCGGAGAGCGGCCCGGTGCCGAAGGTCGTGAACATCTTCATGGCATCGCCGAAGAAGCTCATGTTGGCCCGCACCTGCTCCTCCATGGCACTCTGGAACACCTTGGGAGCGAAGCTCTGGTTCATCTTCTCGCGCAGGCCGTCCTGGTCTCGGGCGAAATTGGCCATGGAGAATTCGAGAAAGCTCGGCACCATCGTCCGCATGCTGTCGCCGTAGAAGCGGATGAGCTGGCGCAGGAAGGCCACCGGCAGCAGATTGTCGTCGCCGGCCTTGTTCTCCTGCTCGAAGATGATCTGCGTGAGCACGGAGCGGGTGATGTCGTCGCCCGAGCGGGCATCGTAGACGAGGAAATCCTCGCCGTTCTGGACCATCGTCGAGAGGTCCTCGAGCGTGACGTAGGTCGAGGTTCCGGTATGATACAGTCGCCGGTTCGCGTATTTCTTGATGACGGTCTGCTGAGACTTACCGTTGTCCGCCATCCTCGTGGCCTTTCCCGACACGTTCATTCCAGCGCCCAATCCCTTCGAGGCCCGATGCGCCGTCCGGGTATCATTCGTATTTGCGCGTGAGCAGACCTTAAGGCTTTCGCCCGCTGACGAAAACAGCAATTTGACCCCGATCCCCGCAGAATAGTGCCACACGCCGCGCGGCGCCTCCGGTGACAAACGCCGGCCGGTCACTCGCCGACCTTCCGCACGCGCTTGACTTCACCCTGCCCAGCGCTTTCATCGCCTGAGTTGGCCTCAAGCGCGCATGCCCATCAGAGGGCTTCAACGTCGCGCCGGCCCTCAAGAGGAGAACGTCAATGGCAGCGGAAGACATCGTCATCGTCGGAGCGGCGCGGACCGCAGTGGGTTCGTTCGGAGGTGCCTTCAACACCGTCCCGGCCCATGAACTCGGCGCCGTCGCCATCAAGGCCGCCCTGGAGCGTGCCGGCGTCTCTCCCGACGACGTGGACGAAGTGATCTTCGGCCAGGTCCTCACCGCCGGCGCCGGCCAGAACCCGGCCCGCCAGGCCGCCATCAAGGCCGGTATCCCGGAGAAGGCCACCGCCTGGGGCGTCAATCAGGTCTGCGGCTCGGGCCTGCGCACGGTCGCTCTCGGCATGCAGCAGATCGCAAATGGCGACGCCACGGTCATCGTGGCCGGCGGCCAGGAATCGATGTCGCTCTCCCCCCACGCGCAGTACCTGCGCGGCGGCCAGAAGATGGGCGACGTGAAGCTCGTCGACACCATGATCAAGGACGGCCTCTGGGACGCCTTCAACGGCTACCACATGGGCACGACCGCCGAGAACGTGGCCCAGGCCTTCCAGCTCACCCGCGAGCAGCAGGACGAGTTCGCGACGAAGTCGCAGAACAAGGCCGAGGCCGCCCGCAAGGAAGGCCGCTTCAAGGACGAGATCGTCCCCGTCACCGTTCCGGGCCGCAAGGGCGACACCATCGTCGACACCGACGAGTACATCCGTGACGGCGCCACCATCGAGGCGATGGCCAAGCTCAAGCCCGCCTTCTCGAAGGACGGCACCGTGACGGCCGCCAACGCGTCCGGCCTCAACGACGGCGCTGCCGCCATCGTGCTCATGTCGGCCTCGGAAGCCGAGCGCCGGGGCATCACGCCGCTGGCCCGGATCGTGTCCTGGGCCACCGCCGGCGTCGATCCGAAGGTGATGGGCACGGGCCCGATCCCGGCCTCGCGCAAGGCGCTGGACAAGGCCGGCTGGAAGCCCTCCGACCTCGACCTGATCGAGGCCAACGAGGCCTTCGCCGCCCAGGCGCTGGCCGTGAACAAGGACATGGGTTGGGACACCGACAAGGTGAACGTCAATGGCGGCGCCATCGCCATCGGCCACCCGATCGGCGCGTCCGGCGCCCGCGTCCTCGTCACACTGCTGCACGAGCTCAAGCGTCGTGACGGCAAGAAGGGCCTCGCCACCCTCTGCATCGGCGGCGGCATGGGCGTCGCCATGTGCATCGAGCGCGTCTGAAGCCCCATCGGGCTCGATTGAATACAGTATAATTTCTGCGCTCGTGACAGATCTTCAAGGATGCCCGCAAACATTGGGGACATCGTCTTGGAGAATTCTTGAGGACGCAGCAAATTTAAATGGCATGGGCGGGCGGAGCCGATTGAGCTAAGCCCGCCCGCGCCGAGAATCTGCAAGAAATTGCATGACGCACGCCATCGAACATCAAAGAAAATTGGAGGAAGCCATGGCTCAGGAACGCATTGCCCTCGTCACGGGTGGAACGCGCGGCATCGGTGCCGCGATCTCGACGGGTCTCAAGGCCAAGGGCTACAAGGTCGCCGCCAATTACGGCGGTAACGACGAGGCGGCCAACGCATTCAAGGCCGAGACCGGCATCCCGGTCTTCAAGTTCGACGTCGGCGACGCCGCCGCCTGCGAGGCCGGCATCAAGGCCGTCGAGGCCGAACTCGGCCCGATCGACATCCTGGTGAACAATGCCGGCATCACCCGCGACGGCGCGTTCCACAAGATGACCTTCGAGAAGTGGCAGGCGGTCATCAAGACCAACCTCGACTCGATGTTCACGGTCACCCGCCCGGTGATCGAGGGAATGCGCGCCCGCAACTTCGGCCGCATCATCCTGATCTCGTCGATCAACGGCCAGAAGGGCCAGGCCGGCCAGACCAACTACTCGGCCGCCAAGGCCGGCGTGATCGGTTTCGCCAAGGCGCTGGCCCAGGAGAGCGCCTCGAAGGGCATCACCGTCAACGTGATCGCGCCGGGCTACATCGCCACCGACATGGTGATGGCGGTGCCGGAGGACATCCGCAACAAGATCATCTCGACGATTCCCGTGGGACGCCTCGGCGAGGCCGCCGAGATCGCCCGCGCGGTGGAATACCTCGCGGCGGAAGATTCGGGCTTCATCACCGGTTCGACCCTGACGATCAACGGCGCCCAGTACATCGCCTGACGCCGCCTCGCGTCATCGACGGGAAGAAGGCCTGCCCCGGCGACGGGGCAGGCCTTCTTCGTTTTCGCAGAGCGTCCTGATTCAGGGAGCCGAACGTCAGGGAGCCTTGGGCGCCGCGGCGGGCGTGGCCGCATCGGTGCGCTCGATCTTGGCGCTCTCACGCAGCTTCAGGATGAGGTCCTGCTGCGACTTGCGGGTGAGGTACTGGTCCACCTGCTCCTTCATCTCGGCGAAGGTCGGCACCGGCTTGGTGCGCCGCTCCTCGACCTTGATCACGTGCCAGCCGAACTGCGTCTTGATCGGGTCGGAGACCTGGCCGACCGGCAGCTTGAACGCGGCCTCCGCAAAGGGGGCGACCATCCGCTCCTTGGTGAACCAGCCGAGATCGCCGCCCTCGGTCTTCGAGCCGGGATCCTTCGAGACCTCCGCGGCGATCTTGGAGAAGTCCTCGCCGCCCTTGATCCGGGCCGAAATCTTCTTGGCCTCCTCCTCGTTGTCCACGAGGATGTGGCGGGCATGGGCCTCCTCCTCCGGCTTCATCGTGGTGAGGGTCTGGTCGTAGAGGGCTTTGGCGGCCTCCGGCGTCACCGCCTTCTTCGCCTCGCGCTCCAGATACTCGTCGAGGAGGAGCTTGCTCTTGAAGTAAGCGAGCTTGCGCTGGAACTCGGGCGAGTCGCCGACTTTGGCTGCCTCTGCCGCCTGCGCGCCGACCTTGAGGTCGACCATGTAGTCGATGAGCAGGTTCTTCTTCTGGGCCTCGTCGACGCCGGGCAGCGAGAGCGCCGGGTCCTCGGCGGCGATGGCGAGGTCGCCCGCGGTGACCGGCGAGCCGTTCACTTTGGCCACAACCGTCTCCGGCGGCAGCGCCGGGGCGGGAGCCGCAGCCGGGGCAGGCGTCTGCGCCAGGGCCCGCAGCGGCAAGGCCACGGAGGCGAAGGGCAGCGCAACGGCCAGCGCCAGGGCGCCCGAGCGCCGGAGAAGGAGAGGCGACGTCATAAATGGGGATTCCTCGAACAGGTGGATGCCGCGTCCACGAAGCTCTGTCCGGCCAGGTTGGAGACGTGGCAACAGCGAGCGGCGGGACGCCGTAGGCATCTGTGGGCGAGAAGTGGCGCGGGCAAGGGCGGAAGACAAGCGCATATGGGGTTTCGGGCGAATCCGTCCGATCACGATAAAGCGGTCTTAAGCCCGCATGCGCCATCCTTTCCGGGTTTCGTGGGAGAGCGGCATGCGGACCAGCGTCATCATCACCGCCGCTTGCCTCATTCTGTCCGCCTCGATCACGACGGCGCAGGCCCGCTTCAAGGGCGGACGCTCCATCTCCGTCTCCCGCCCGGCTCCCTCCGTCACTCCCGCCCGATCGGCCGCCCTGGGTGCCGGAATCGGCGCGTCACGGCCCGTCCGCGCCATTGCGGGTGCGCCAGAGAATGATGCCACAGCGGGACACTCCGTGACCTTGCGCCCGGTCCTCCCGGTCCCCGCGCCGGCGGCGAAAGAGATCCGCACGGCCGCGTCATGGTGCGCCGACAAGCGCGTCGTCGGCACCGGCGCCGGTTTCTGCGAGATCAACTGACGCCTGTATGTCCAGCGGCCGGCAGGAAGCTTGACAGGCCCGCGACCGAAGATTTCTTGAGATCGCGCAGCAGGGCGTCGGGCCGCGTCAGCCTTCGCCAGTCGTGGGGATACCGGCCCTTGTCTCTCCTCTCTCATCTTTCCGCGGCGCGGCCGGATCGCCGTCGGCCGCTTCGTATCGCCCTGGTGGGCTGGGGAGCCATCGCGCGCCGCGTGACACACCTTCTCGACGCTCGGGGCAGCGACGTCGTCCTGGCCGGCGTCGGGACGCGGGTGAGGCCCGATGAGGCCGACCTTCCCGCCTGGATCCCCTGGCTACCCGAACCGGCTGCCCTGGCCGGGGTCGAGCCCGACATGGTGATCGAAGCGGCCGGACGGGCGGCGGTCGAGCCCTGGGGCCTCGTGGCGCTCCGGCACGCCGAGAGCTTCGCCGTCTCGTCGACCAGCGCCTTCTGCGAGGCCGGTCTTCTCGACAGGCTCGTCGCCGCCGCGGAGGCGCATGGAAGCCAGATCCTCGTGCCGACCGGGGCACTCGCCGCCGTCGACGCCCTCGCGGCGGCCTCGATCCTGCCGTTGGACTCGGTGACGCATCGCATCGTCAAGCCGCCCGTGGCCTGGATCGGTACCCCGGCGGAAGAATGGATCGATCTCGATGGCCTGACGGAGGCCACGACCTTCTTCGAAGGAACGGCACGGGAGGCAGCCCGGCTGTTCCCGGCCAACGCCAATGTCGCGGTCATCACGGCGCTCGCCGGCATCGGCCTCGACAGGACGCGGATCGCCCTGGTGGCGGATCCCCGCGCCACCGGCAATGGACATCGCCTCCAGGCGACGGGCGCTTTCGGGACCCTCGACATGAGCATCGAGAATCAGGCCCTGCCGGCCAATCCGAAATCCTCGGAGCTCACGGCCCTGGCTCTGGTCCGCATCATCGAGAACCAAAGAGCCGCTTTGGCGCTTTAGCATTTCGACTGCCGTTCAAAGGCGACGACGGCGGACGCGGCCCCCTTGGCTTTCGGAGTTGAAGGCAGTCCGCCCTTTCGGATGCGTCCTACAATATTTACCTCTATAAGCCCGGCCAACTCACGCCTTCTGATATTTCGATCGACCGCAGGTTCACGATGCTCGGCGCCCTCGCTAAGAAGATATTCGGCTCGTCCAACGATCGCCGCGTCAAGGGCTATCGCCCCCGCGTCGCCGAGATCAACGCCCTGGAGCCGGAGATCTCCGCCCTGTCGGACGAGGCCCTGCGAGCCCGGACGGACATGCTGAAGGCCGAGCTCGCTGCCGGGAAGACCCTCGACGATATCCTCGTTCCCGCCTTCGCCACGGTGCGCGAGGGGGCCAAGCGCGCCCTCGGCCAGCGCCATTTCGACGTGCAGCTCATCGGCGGCATGGTCCTTCACGAGAGCGGCATCGCCGAGATGCGCACCGGCGAAGGCAAGACCCTGGTGGCGACGCTGCCGGTCTACCTGAACGCCCTGTCGGGCCTCGGCGTGCACGTGGTCACGGTGAACGACTACCTCGCCTCCCGCGATGCAGAGTGGATGGGCCGGGTCTATCGCTTCCTCGGCCTCACCGTCGGCACCATCGTCCACGGGCTCGACGATGAGCAGCGTCGGGACGCCTATGCCTGCGACATCACCTACGGCACCAACAACGAGTTCGGCTTCGACTACCTGCGCGACAACATGAAGTACGAGCTCTCGCAGCTGTCGCAGCGCGGGCACAATTTCGCGATCGTCGACGAGGTCGATTCGATCCTGATCGACGAGGCGCGCACGCCGCTCATCATCTCCGGTCCCGTGGACGACCGCTCGGAGCTCTACGTCTCCGTCGACGCGCTGATGCCCCATCTCGAGAAGGAGCATTACGACCTCGACGAGAAGCAGCGCTCGGTCTCGCTCACCGAGAGCGGCAACGAGTTCATCGAGGATCTGCTCCGCGGCGCCGACCTGCTGAAGGAGGGCGACCTCTACGATGCCCACAATGTCAGCCTCGTCCACCACGTGAACCAGGCGCTTCGCGCCCACACCCTGTTCACCCTGGACAAGGACTACATCGTCAAGAACGACGAGGTGGTGATCATCGACGAGTTCACCGGCCGCATGATGCAGGGCCGGCGCTACTCGGAGGGCCTGCATCAGGCGCTCGAAGCCAAGGAGCGGGTGACGATCCAGCCCGAGAACCAGACGCTCGCCTCGATCACCTTCCAGAACTACTTCCGGCTCTACTCCAAGCTCGCCGGCATGACCGGCACCGCCTCCACCGAGGCCGATGAATTCGCCGAGATCTACAAGCTCGAAGTCGTCGACATCCCGACCAACAAGGAGGTCGAGCGCGTCGACGAGGACGACGAGGTCTACCGGACGGTGGGCGAGAAGTACGACGGCATCATCGCCGAGATCGAGAAGGCGCATGCGCGCCATCAGCCGATCCTGGTCGGCACCGGCTCCATCGAGAAGTCGCAGCACCTGGCCGAGATGCTGACCAAGGCCGGCTTCCGCCAGCTCGACTATTCCGACCTCAATGCGCTCACCGACGTCTATGCCGCCGCCCGCGAGGGACGCGTGACGAAGACCTTCGCGGTGCTGAACGCCCGCTTCCACGAGCAGGAGGCCTATATCGTCGCCGAAGCCGGCGTGCCGGGCGCCATCACCATCGCCACCAACATGGCCGGGCGCGGCACCGACATCAAACTCGGCGGCAACCTCGAGATGCGCCTGGAGAAGGAGCTCGCCGGCCTGCCCGAAGGCGCCGAGCGGGATGCGAAGGCGGCGGCGATCAAGGCCGAGATCGAGGAGAACCGCGCCAAGGTGCTGGCCTCGGGCGAGCCGGCCGACCCGGAGGCCGGGCGCAAGAAGGCCCTGCCCGGCGGCCTCTACATCATCGGCACCGAGCGTCACGAATCGCGGCGCATCGATAACCAGCTGCGCGGCCGCTCCGGCCGACAGGGCGATCCCGGCCGCTCGAAATTCTACCTGTCCCTGCAGGACGACCTGATGCGGATCTTCGGCTCCGACCGCATGGACGGGATGCTCACCCGCCTCGGCCTGGAGAAGGGCGAGGCGATCATCCACCCCTGGATCAACAAGGCGATCGAGAAGGCGCAGCAGAAGGTCGAGGCGCGCAACTTCGACATGCGCAAGAACGTGCTCAAGTACGACAACGTCATGAACGACCAGCGCAAGGTCGTGTTCGAGCAGCGCCGCGACTTCATGGGCCAGGACAGCGTGCGCGACACCGTGGACGAGATGCGCCACGGCGTCGTCGACGATCTCGTCGCCGTCCACGTGCCCGAGAACGCCTATGCCGAACAATGGGACATCGAAGGCCTGCGCCTGCGCGTCACCGAGGTGCTGAACCTCGACGTGCCGGTGGAAGATTGGGCCAGGGAAGAGGGCATCGCCGACGAGGAGATGCGCGACCGCCTGCGCACCGCCTCCGACGAGGCCTATGCCGCCCGCACCGAGAAGAACACACCCGAGGTCATGACCTATGTCGAGAAGCAGGTCCTGCTGCAAACCCTCGACCATCTCTGGCGCGAGCATCTCGTTACCCTCGACCACCTGCGCCAGGTGATCGGCTGGCGCGGCTTCGCCCAGCGCGACCCGCTCAACGAGTACAAGTCGGAGGCGTTCGAGCTCTTCAACGGCCTCGTCGGCGCCTTGCGCGAGCAGGTGACCCAGCAGCTCGCCCGCATCGAGATCACGTACCAGGAGCAGGATTCACAAGGCGCGAACCCGTTCGCGAGCCCGGAACTGCCGTCCATGTTCGCCCAGCACCTCGATCCCGTCACCGGCGAGAACGAGATGGACTTCTCCGATCGCGGCACGGGCAGCGCCGGGGGCGGCGGACCGGCCTACGGCTACGCCGCGCAGGCGATGTCCACGGATGCGGCGGTCATCGAGCGCGACCCGAACGACGCTACCACCTGGGGCCGCGTCGGGCGCAACGAGCCTTGCCCCTGCGGCTCGGGCAAGAAGTACAAGCACTGCCACGGCACCCTGACGACCTGAAACGCAGCCATCCGGCCGGACCTGCATCCGGCCGTGGGCCATTCGAGGGGAGATCCGAATGCGGCAGACGACCTTCGGGCCGACTGGGCGGCCCGTCTCCGTCATCGGCCAGGGCACGTGGTATCTGGACGAGGCACACCGCCCGGACGCCGTCGCCGCCCTGCAGCGGGGCCTCGATCGCGGGATGAGCCATATCGACACCGCCGAGATGTATGGCGAGGCCGAACTCGTGGTGGCGGAGGCGATCGCGGGGCGACGCGACGAGGTATTCCTCGTCTCGAAGGTGCTGCCGAACCATGCCTCGGCACGCTCCGTCATCACCGCCTGCGAGCGTTCGCTGGCGCGCCTGAAGACGGACCGGCTCGACAGCTATCTCCTGCACTGGCGGGGCGGGATTCCGCTCGAGGAAACCATCGGTGCCTTCGAGGGCCTGGTCCGGCAGGGCAAGCTCCTCTCCTGGGGCGTCAGTAATTTCGACGTCCCCGATCTCGAAGACGCTCTCGCCGTAGCCGGCGAGGGCCGCATCGCCTGCAATCAGGTGCTGTATCATCTCGGGGAAAGGGCGATCGAACACGCCGTCCTTCCCTGGTGCGCGGCGCATGGCGTCGCATTGGTCGCCTACAGCCCCTTCGGCCATGACGACTTCCCCGAGCCGGACTCGGCCGGCGGACGCGTGCTCGGAGAGATCGCCGCCGAGACGGGAGCGACGCAGCGGCAGGTCGCCCTCGCGGCGCTGACGCGGTCGCCCTCCGTCCTCGCGATCCCGAAGGCCGCGCGAATCGCGCATGTGGAGGAGAACGCCGCCGCCGGCGAGTTGACGCTGACCGATGGTCAATGGCAGTGCCTCGACGATGCCTTTCCGCGCGGGGCCAAACCCGCGCACCTGCCGATGCTCTGAGGCACGGATCGGGTTCGCCCTGGCCGGAGAGAGAAAAGCCGGGCGTGACCCTCAAGCCACAGCATCGGGAAGATGAGCGAACCTCCCGGACCGTATCCGAAAAGAAACCACATTTCCCGCCGAGCTAGGCCGTCCAGGAAACGGACGGGAGCGAGACGGCATGGGGTATCCCCGATCGGCGACGACGGGACTCTACGGGGTCCTGCTGATGACGACGATGGGCCTCGGTGCCTGTAATTCCCCCACCACGACCGGCTCCCTCGGCGGCCCGGGCCTTGCGGCCAAACCCATGGCGGTGAGCGACCAAGAGCGCGACTGTCTCGGCCGCGCCATGTATTTCGAATCGAACCGCAGCGATTCCGAAGGCCTGCTCGCCGTCGGCACGGTGGTGATGAACCGCCTCGAAGCCGCCGCCTTCCCGAACGGCGGTATCTGCGCCGTCGTCGGCCAGCCCCGACAGTTCGCCACCGGCGTGCTCACCAAGCCCATGGCGGAGAAGGACCTGACCAAGGTCGCGGACGCGGCCGACGCGGTCCTGGCCGGCCAGCGCCACCCGAAGGTCGGCCGCGCCATGTACTTCCACACGGCGGGCCGCACGTTCCACTACAACAACATGCATTACGTGGCGGTGGCCGGCGGCAACGCCTTCTACGAGAAGCGCAAGCCCGGCGCCGTGGAGCAGGCCCGGCCGCCGGCCGCCCTGGCCTATGCAGCGGCCCCGACGCCGACCGCCTCGGAGGCGGCTCCGGCCGCACCGGTCCAGGCCATCGCGAATCCTGCTCCCGCCGGTGTTCCGGCGACACCTGTGGCCTCCGCCTTACCGGAGGTGACGGGCACGCAGCCCGCCTCGACGGCTCAGGCGGAACCGGATCGCGCGGTCACCGCCTCCCACTCCGCCGTAGGCCAGGGCGCGCACCTCAAAGCCTCATCGAAGCCGGTGGCGAGAACGCGTGTCGCCGCCCATGCCAAGAGCCCGGCGACGCTGGCGGCCCTTGCCCCCGAGGCGCCACCGCCGCCGCCCGTCATCAACCTGCCGAGGCCGTGACCCGGCCGGTTCAGACGGTGACCTGAGTCCCCACTTCCACGACACGGCCGGTGGGGATCTGGAAGAAGTCGGTGGCGTCGTTGGCGTTCTTGGCGAGCGTGATGAAGATCCGGTCCTGCCAGAGCGGCATACCGGAATGCGCGGCGGGGCGGATCGAACGGCGCGACAGGAAGAACGACGTCGCCATGATGTCGAACTTGAAGCCCTGCTTCTTCAGGAGCGTCAGCGTCCGCGGGATGTTGGGCTGCTCCATGTAGCCGAACTTCATCACGATCTTCGAGAAGTGCGGGCCGATCGGCTCCATGCGGATACGGTCCGCCTCGCTTGCACGGGGGGTGTCCACGGTCTCGACCGTGAGAATCACGTTCTTCTCGTGCAGCACCTTGTTGTGCTTGAGGTTGTGCAGCAGGGCCGCCGGGGCGATGGACGGGTCGCTGGTGAGGAACACCGCCGTGCCGCGCACGTGATGGGGTGGGCTCTTCTCCAGCATGCCCACGAGTTCGAGCAGCGGCACGTCTGTCTTGCGGGTCTTGTTGAACAGGATGTTCACGCCCCGCACCCAGGTCCACATCACGATGATGAGCATCCCGGCCAGCACGAGGGGCACGTAGCCGCCCTCGAACACCTTGAGCAGATTCGAGAGCAGGAACAGGAACTCGATGACGATGAACGGCATGATCGCGGCGGCGGCGGCGATCGGCGACCATTTCCACGACTTCCAGAGCACGATGAAGCCCATGCTCGCGGTCAGCAGCATCGTTCCCGTCACGGCGATGCCGTAGGCGGAGGCCAGGGCCGAGGACGACCGGAACAGGATCGCCAGGACCACGACCCCGATCAGCAACAGGATGTTCACCTGCGGCAGGAAGATCTGGCCGGAATGCGATTCCGAGGTGTGGCGGATCTCGAGGCGCGGAAGCAGGCCGAGTTGGATAGCCTGGCGCGACAGGGAGAACGCCCCGGTTATGACGGCCTGGCTCGCGGTGACGGTGGCGATGGTCGCCAGGATCACCATGGGCAGAAGGCCCCATTCGGGCACGAGCTGGTAGAACGGATCCGTCGTGTCGGGCACGTTGAGGACCAGCGCCGTCTGGCCGAGATAGTTCAGGGTCAGGCACGGCGCCACGAGGCCGAGCCACGCCACCTGGATCGGCCGGCGTCCGAAATGCCCGAGATCGGCGAACAGCGCCTCGGCGCCGGTCACCGCGAGGAAGACCGCGCCCAGCGCAACCAAGGCCCCGGTGCCGTGGCCGAGGAGGTAGTGCACCGCGTACCAGGGATTGAACGCCTGGAAGACCTCCGGCCGCGAGACGATGTGCGGTAGGGCCGCGAGCCCCAGCGCCAGGAACCAGACCACCATGATCGGGCCGAAGAAGGCCGCCACCTTGCTGGTGCCCCGGCTCTGGACCATGAACAGGGCGAAGATGATCGCCACCGTGATCGGCAGCACGTAATGCTCGAAGGCCGGGGTTACGAGCTTCAGGCCCTCCACGGCCGAGAGTACGGAGATGGCCGGCGTGATGACGGCGTCGCCGTAGAACAGAGAGGCGCCGAGCAGCCCGAGCATGAACACGATGCGCGACCCGCCCAGCGCCTTGCGGGCCAGGGCCATCAGCGAGAGGATTCCGCCCTCGCCGTTGTTGTCCATGCGCAGCAGGATGACGACGTATTTGATCGTGACGATCAGCAGGAGTGCCCAGAGGATCAGCGACGTCGTGCCGAGGACTTCCTCGGTCAGCAGGATGCCGTCCGCCCGCGCCGGGCCGAGCGCCTCACGGAAGGCGTAGAGCGGGCTGGTGCCGATGTCTCCGTAGACGACGCCGACGGAGCCGACGACCAGCGTCCAGAAGTTCGTCTTCCCATGCCCGTGATTGCCCGACCCATGCTCGCCCGACCCCGTCTCGGGATGGGCCGCGGGGCCTGGCTGAGCGCCGGGGACGCTCGGGATGGAGGTTTGCGTCATGCGCTGCGATCAGGCTTCTGCGACGGGGAAAGGAATCGAATGGGGAGGCTCGGATTTTTTGGAGCGTGACGTAGCGACGGAGACGGGCGAGCCGTGAGCGCTCCTCTGTCCCGCCTCACACGGACACGTCGCGGCCGAACCGGCGGCCGGCCCCTGAGGTACCGGTGCACGACGGCTCCCAGCGCGAAGCATGCCAAAGTCGTATCATGCGGGTGTGACGCCGAGAACGACGATCCCGTGATGTCCGGGAAGGCTTCCCCGGGAAGGCGAGCGAAGTCGCCCCGCGTGCCGGAGCAGCGCGGGGCGACGGGCGTCACGACGGACGGGCTCACTCGGCGGCGGTGCGGGCGCCCTGGCCGAAACGGCGCTCGATATAGTCGATCACCACCGTCTCGAAATCCTTGGCCAGCGTGGCGCCGCGCAGGGTCATTGCCTTCTTGCCGTCGATGAAGACCGGTGCGGTGGGGGTCTCGCCGGTGCCGGGCAGCGAGATGCCGATATCGGCATGCTTCGATTCGCCGGGTCCGTTGACGATGCAGCCCATCACCGCAACATTCAGGCCCTCGACTCCCGGATAGGTCTTCTTCCATTCCGGCATCGAGGTGACGATCCAGTTCTGGATGTCACGGGCGAGTTCCTGGAACGTGGTCGAGGTGGTGCGGCCGCAGCCGGGACAGGCGGCCACCATCGGCACGAAGGTGCGGAAGCCCATGGTCTGCAGGAGTTCCTGCGAGGCCTTGACCTCCACGGTGCGGTCGCCGCCGGGCATCGGGGTCAGCGAATAGCGGATCGTGTCGCCGATGCCTTCCTGGAGCAGCACGCCGATGGCCGCGGAGGCCGCGACCAGACCCTTCGAGCCCATGCCGGCCTCGGTGAGGCCGAGATGGATCGCGTAGTCCGAGCGCCTGGCGACCTCGCGGTAGACCGCGATCAGATCCTGCACCGCCGAGACCTTGGCCGAGAGGATGATCCGGTTCTTGGGAAGGCCGAGTTCCTCGGCGCGCTGGGCCGAGGACAGGGCCGAGCGCACCATGGCCTCGCGCATCACGGCGCGGGCATCGATGGGACGCGCGGACCGGGCGTTCTCGTCCATCAGGTGGGTGAGCAGGGCCTCGTCCAGCGAGCCCCAATTGGCGCCGATGCGGATGGTCTTGCCGTAGCGGATCGCCTGCTCGACGATGGTCGAGAACTGCGTGTCCTTCTTCTCCTTGAAGCCGACATTGCCCGGATTGATCCGGTACTTGGCCAGGGCCTCGGCGCAGGCCGGGTGATCGGAGAGAAGCTTGTGGCCGATATAATGGAAGTCGCCCACCAGGGGCACATGGACGCCGATGCGGGCCAGACGGTCGCGGATCTTCGGGACCGCGGCGGCCGCCTCGTCGCGGTCGACGGTGATGCGCACGAGTTCGGAGCCGGCCCGCGACAGGGCGGCGACCTGCGCCACGGTGGCATCGATGTCGGCCGTGTCGGTGTTGGTCATCGACTGGACGACGACCGGGGCGCCTCCGCCGACGGTGACGGCCCCCTCGCCCTCACCCACCGTGACCCCCACCGTGCGGTGACGCGGCGTCGGACCGGCGATCTCCGGGCCGGTAATCGAAATGCCGGGGCCGAACGGATCGGCGGAAGTGGCTTCCATCATGGCGTCCATCGCTGACCTTGCTTATGGCCTGGCCTGCCCTGCCCTGAAGCGAGCGCCCGGCCATGGTCGTCTGGTATCGAATCCTGCCGATCCTTTGCGAAGATCGGGTGAAGGGTCCGGTTATCTAGACCCCTGCCGGTTAGCTGAGATGGCGCGCCGCATGCGTCAAGCCCGCTTACCGCATGGTGAAACCAGGGGGCAGGACGGACCACGCGCAACACGTTGGCTCAGCGTCGGCTGACATGTCTTATCCCATGGGCGATGTCGAGGGAATTGGCGCAGTGCGACATGTCCGCCACAGGAACGGCCCAAGCGGAACCGATCCATGCAGCCACCGTTTTGCTGCCCTGCGACCTTTGATGCTGCAATGCAGTATGCCCATGCGCACTTTATCGATGCGTCTGTGCAATTCTGCCACGTGGAGCTGACGATGCTCGATTCCCAACAGCCTGCCCCGGTCGATTCGCCCTCTACCGATAGGGAAGTGGCGCCGCCGCGCCCCGCCTCGCGCCCGCCCGTCAGCCTGGCCGGTCCGAATGCCGAGAAGACCGTCGCGCTGGCCCTGCAGGGCGGCGGCGCCCACGGCGCCTTCACCTGGGGCGTGCTCGATGCCCTGATCGAGGATGGCCGCCTCGCCTTCGAGGCCGTCACCGGTGCCAGTGCCGGGGCGATGAACGCGGTCGTGATGGTCGATGGCTGGATCGCCGGAGGGCCGGAGGGCGCCCGCGCCGCCCTCGACCGGTTCTGGCGCGAGGCGAGCCTCGACGGTGACCTGTGGCCGGCCCAGCGCGGCGTGTTCGACCGGCTCTTCGACTTCTGGAACGAGAACCCGGTTCTGGACTTCTGGACGCGGGCGCTCAGGACCAGCCCCTACGTCTCCAACCCGCTCAACGTGAACCCGCTGCGCAAGGCCCTGGCCAAGCACGTGGATTTCGAACGTCTCCGGACGGCGGAGACCGCCGGGATCTATGTTTCGGCCACCAATGTCTGGACCGGCAAGCTCGCCGTCTTCGAGCGGGATTCCCTCAGCATCGACCATCTGATGGCCTCGGCCTGCCTGCCGACGGTGTTCCAGGCGGTGGAGATCGACGGCGTGCCCTATTGGGACGGTGGCTATCTCGGCAACCCGCCGATCTACCCGCTCTTCCACGGTGCCCGGACCCGCGACGTGGTGCTGGTTCAGATCAATCCGGTGGAACGCCGCGAGACCCCTCGCTCGCGCGAGGAGATCCAGGACCGGCTCAACGAGATCACCTTCAACGCCAACCTGATGCGGGAACTGCGCGCCATCGATTTCGTCGACGGGCTGATCGAGGACGGCGTGCTCGGCCGCAACGACTACCATCGCATGCTGGTCCATCGCATCGATGGGACTGGGGCCCTCGACGATTACAAGGCCTCCTCGCGGATGGATGCCCGGATGCGCGTGTTCGAAGGGCTGCGCGACAAGGGCCGCGCGGCGGCGCAGGCTTGGCTCGCCGAGCATTACGAGGGCATCGGGCGAACCTGCACGCTCAATCTCAAGGCGACCTATCAATAGGGTTCCGGCCGGCCGGATTAGCCGGCCGGGCTCGCGCGTTAACTGAGCATGACGGCCGAACCCACCCAGACCGCCTCCGCTTCCTCCATCGTCGACCTGCTGGTCCCGCTGCGACGCTATGCGCGTTCGCTGACGCGCGACTCACTGAAGGCCGACGACCTCGTCCACGACACCCTCGTCCGCGCGCTGGAATCCGGTCTCTCCGTGAGGCCGAACACCAACCTGCGGACCTGGATGATGACGGTGCTGCACAACGTCTTCATCGACGACCAGCGCCGCAAGCGGGTGGAAGCCCGCCATGCCGAAGCCCTCGTCCAGATGGGCGACGAGAGCGTGCCGCCCGCCCAGGAGGGACAGGTGCGTCTCGCCCAGATCCGTCAGGCCTTCCTGACCCTGCCGGAGGAGCAGCGCGCCGCGCTCCACCTCGTGACCCTCGAAGGCATGGCCTATGCGGATGCCGCGGCCGTGCTCGGAATTCCCATCGGCACGCTGATGTCCCGCCTCGGTCGCGGTCGCGCCGCCCTGCGCGCCTTCGAGGAAGGCCAGACCGGCCGCGGCCGCTCCGAATCCTCGCCGGGTTCGGGGACGGCCAGACCCGAACGACCGCATCTGCGCCTCGTCAGCGACTGGAACGGCCAGGATTCCCGGCAGGACGTCCGGCTCGCGTCGAAAGCCATTGGCGGCTCTTAACCGCACAGAATTCGAGGGTACTCGGCTCCTCCGAGTACCAGGACTGTATGGAAGCATCGCCGTTTCCGATCGTTGAACTGGATACGACCGTCATGATCGACCCGATCACCGACAGTGACCTCGCCGCCTTCGTCGACGGCCAACTCGACGTCATGCGCCGGCTCGAGGTGGAAGCTCATCTCGCCCGCACGCCGGAGGCGGCGGCGCGGGTGATGGCCGAGATGCATGACAGGGACGCCCTGCGCCAGGCCTTCGCGCAACTGCCGGGACCGGGACCGGAGCGCAACCGCGCGGCGGCCCGCCGCCTCGATCGGTCCATGGCCTGGCGGCGCGTGGGCGAGCGGCTCAAGCGGGCGGCGGTGATCGTGCTTCTCGTGGGTGCCGGCTGGATCGCGCATTCGGACACCGGCGTGTTCGGCGTGCCCGACACCTTCGCCGCCCCGGTGGATCCGGCCCTGGTCGCCGATGCGCGCCAGGCGAGAGAGGTGGCCCAGATCCGCGCCCGCCTCGGCTCGCCCGCCTCGCCGAGCTACGACAAGGCCGGCATCTCCGGTGCCACCGGCATCGTCCTACCGGACCTGCCGGGGGACTGGTCCGTGCGCGACGTCCAGATCGTGCCCGCGCGTCACGGGGCCGGGGTCGAGGTCATGATCGACGCCCCCGATCTCGGCGAGATCTCCCTGTTCGCGGCACGGGGCACCAACGAGGCGGCCTTCACCGGAGAGGTGACGAGCCCGGGCGACGGCGAGACCGTCTACTGGACGGCGGGTCGCTCGGTCTTTGCGCTCAGCGGCAACGGGCACAAGGACGCGCTGCAAGAAGCGGCGCGGCGCCTCGCCTCGATCGATCCCGCCAAGCGCTGATCCGCCGGATGGCGCGGCCCGGCCGTCGCGCGTCGGATCTCAGCCGATCATCGACGGAACTCGGTCGTTCGCGATGAGCGTGCGCGCCTCGGCCGCATCCACATCCATCCTGGCGATCAACGCCTCGGCGCCGGAGAAACGTTCCTCGCCGCGGATGTAGCCGAGGAACTCCACGGCGATGGTCCGGCCGTAGAGATCGCCCGAGAAACCGAACAGGTTGACCTCGAGCAAGGGCGCGCCGTCGTCGAAGGTCGGACGACGGCCATAACTCGCCACGCCGTCCCGCACCGTTCCATCGGGCAACCCGATGCGGACGGCATAGATGCCGTGAGAGAGGGCACAATCGGGCAAAGCCACATTCGCCGTGGGATAGCCCAGCGTCCGACCGCGCTTGTCGCCGTGCCGGACTTCTCCGCAGACGAACCAGCGGTAGCCGAGAAGCCGGTTCGCGCGAATGACGTCGCCCTGTCGCAGGGCTTCCCGGATCGCGCTCGACGAGACGGGAGCCTCGCCCTCCCCGATCGAGACCGGCGGGATGATCCGGCATGCCAGGGAGGCTTCGGCGCAGAGCCGGGCCAGCACCTCCGGCGTTCCCTCGCGTCCCCGCCCGAAATGGAAGTCGTGGCCGATCACGACGCCGGTGAGGCCGAGATCGCGCACGAGCAGGCCGTGGACGAACTCGGCGGCAGTGGTCCCCGCCATGAGAGCGTCGAAACGGCGCACGATCAGGCCGTCGAGGCCGAGGCGGGCGAAGACGATTTCCTTGGCGGCGGGTCCCGTCAACCGGAACATCGGCAGGTCGGGGGCGAAATAGGCGCGCGGATGCGGTTCGAAGGTCAGCATCACCGCCGGCACGCTGCGCCGGTCGGCCTCCTCGCGGACGGCCTCCACGAGAGCGCCGTGGCCCCGGTGAACGCCATCGAAATTGCCGATCGCCGCGATGGCGCCGGTAAGGGCCGCCGGCACCGCTTCGTCCTCGCGGCAGATCGTGAAGGGCCGCCCCGACGGGGAAGCGGCTCCGGGGCGCACGGAAGGATCGTCGGCTGGCGCCATCGGGTTCAAATGGTCTCGAAGAAGCTGCGGCCGAAGCGGCGACCGTGGGGGATTCCGCGCGGGAACCTGTCGAAAAGCCGGAGGGGGGTCAAGGGAAGCGGCCGCCCGATCGACGGAGGATGCGCGATCCATTGCGCAGTTAACCGCTTCGCAATGCTGGGCGAGGTACTTTCACGAACGAGAGGCGGCGCGAGGCGGCGCTTCCCCCAATTTTTTGCCACTTTCCCGGTTCGCGGCATGCCGCACCGGCCCTGCACCGACGGAGCACCCCGACCCATGGCCCTCGATCTCGGCATGCCGATCCTCGTCGTGGACGATTATCAGACGATGGTCCGCATCATCCGCAACCTGCTCAAGCAGCTCGGCTTCGAAGAGGTCGACGATGCCTCTGACGGAACCGCCGCCCTCGCCCGGCTGAAGAACCGCAAATACGGCCTCGTGATTTCCGATTGGAACATGGAGCCCATGACCGGTTACGAGTTGCTGCGCCACGTGCGTGCCGACGAGGCCCTGCGCACCACGCCGTTTATCATGGTCACCGCCGAATCGAAGACCGAGAACGTGATCGCGGCCAAGAAGGCCGGCGTGAACAACTACATCGTCAAGCCCTTCAATGCGGCGACGCTGAAAAGCAAGATCGAGGCTGTCTGCGGCGCTTGAGCCGCAGACCCGATCTCTTTCTTCGGCGACTCACAGCATCGTGGAGCAACAAGCGATGGCCATGGCGGAAAAGTCACGGACGGCCAGCCCTGACCCGGCATCGACGCGACCGTCGCTGATCCGGGAGCTGGTCGAGATCGCCGACTACATCGCGCATGTCCGCAGGGAGATCGCGGCCCTGCGGGCAAACGAGCTCACCCGTGACCGTCTGCCGATGGCGCATGAGGAGCTCGGCAGCGTCGTCGAGGCGACAGCGGGGGCGACGAACTCCATCATGAATGCGGCCGAGGAAATCCTCAGCCTGCCCAACGACAAGAACTACCGCGCCGCCGTCGAGGCACGGATGAACGACATCTTCGAGGCGTGCACGTTCCAGGACATCACGGGCCAGCGGATCGCCAAGGTGAGCGAATCCCTGCGCCAGCTCGAAAGCCGCCTCACGCGTTTTGCCGCCGCGGTGAAGGCGAAGGATGAGGGCGGCGTCGACCCGGCCGAGGTGGAGCGCCGGGTGCGAGCCGAGCTCCTCCTCCTCAACGGACCGCAGATCAAGGGGCCCGCCACCGCCCAGGACGAGATCGACGCCCTGTTCTCCTGATCGGCGGGTCTCGCCGCTTGGGGCCGATGAGATCCGGGGCCGATGAGATCCGGGAACGCTACCAGATCAGCCGCTCGATGACGGCATCCGGGCGAACCTCCTGCCGGGCAAGCCATTCGGACACCTCGCCGAGCGTGTCGTGCTCGGCGAGAACGCCGAGTTCCTCTGCGTGGATGCCTCGCGCCACCAGAAGGTTCGGGATGCCGTAGGCCGCCGCCCCTGCGATGTCGGTGCGCAGGGCGTCGCCGACGGCGAGGACGCGGGCGACGTCCGGCGCGGAGCCACCGTCGAGTTCAGCCGCCATGGCGAGCGCCCCCTCGTAGACGGGGCGGTACGGCTTGCCGGCATAGGTCACCGCGCCGCCGATCTCCGCATAGGCCTGCGCGATCAGACCGGCGCAGGGGATGAGCTTCTTCTCGCGCTCGACCACCAGATCGGGATTGGCGCAGATCATCGGCACGGCCCGCGCCCGGAACCCGGCCAGCGTCTCACGGTAATCCTCCGCCGTCTCGGTCGTGTCGTCGAACAGGCCGGTGCAGACCACGCGATCCGCCTCCCCGGCCGCCACGAGGTGGATGTCGAGGCCATCGAAGATGGTCGCGTCGCGTTCCGGCCCGAGATGGTGGATGCGCTCGCCCGGATGCTCGGCGATCAGCCGCCGGGTCAGGTCGCCGGAGGTGAGGATGGCATCGTAGGCCTCCCGCGGCACGCCGTAGCCGTCGAGGATGGTCCGAACGCCGGCCCAGGGGCGGGGCGCGTTGGAGACGAGGATGACGCGCCGCCGGCGACCGTCCTCGGGCAGGGTGCGGAATCGGATCAGCGCCTCGCCCGCCCCCGCATGGGCCCGCGTCCCGTCATGCAGGACACCCCAGACGTCGCACAGGATGAGGTCGTAGCGCTCGGCGACGGCGGAAAGCCCGCCCAGAATCGGAACCGCAGCCGAGGATGCGGCGCGCGCGATCGTTTCGCTCATGAATCTGGCCTGACTGGCAAGGTATCGGGGGCATCGAGAATGGCTGACCGGTTAGGCCGCCCACGCCCTGAAATCAACGCAGCGCTATCGACGCGCCGGGGTCCGGGCGAGTCTGCCTCAGCCGGCGCGGCGCAGGAAATCGCGGAACGGCCGACGCTGCGGCGGCGGTTCCGGATCGTCGCCGCCGGGTTCTCGGGACGGAGGCGGCGCCGGGGATGGCGCGGCCTGTGGCGGAGCGGCGGCGAGAACTTCGGCCCGCACGGCCCGCGCCGGAGCGAAGACGGTGCCTTGCGCCAGCGGCACGTCGAGATCGATGAGATCCGGCACGTCGCTCTCGCGTTCCACCGACTCCGCGACGAGCCGGATGCCGGCCCGGGACAGGGAGGCGACGAGATCGTCGAGGGCGATATCGGGCATGGCCTGGCGGGAATCGGGACGCAGCAGGAGATCGGCGGGGACCTTGACCTGGCTGACGCCCCGGTCGGCCAGGGCCAGCGGATCGAGGCGCAGGTCCACGGGACGGTCCAGGGCGAAGCCGACACGACCGCGCAGTTCCGCCAGCGCGCCCGCCTGCTCGGCGTCCAGGCTGCGCCAGCTCGACTGGGGCAGCGCGATCACGAGGCGTCCCGACAGGCCGGGCTCGCCGACGAGCAGCCGAGGCAGCGTGCGCAGGAAGCCGGGCTCGAACAGGGAATGCGGCGACAGGGCGTAGGTCACCGCGGCCTGACTGCCGCGCCCGCTGAGATGGCGTGCCACGGTGGCGACCAGGGGAAGCATGCGTCGATCGAGCTCGGTCGTCCGCCCATGGCGTTCGAGGACCGGCAGGAACAGTTCCGGCTTGAGGATGTCGGCGCCGAGGCGCAGGCGCGCCAGTGCCTCGTAGGACACGACCTTGCGCTGGGGCAGGGAGACGATGGGCTGGAGATGGACCTCGAGCCCGTCGCCGTCGAAGGCCGCGACCATGACCGCATCGTGGCTCCGGTCCGGCCGCGCCCGGTCCGTGACGGGCTCGGACCGCTCGAGCGGCGGCCAGGCTCGGGGCACCCAGGGGGTCCCGCCCATCTCGTTGCGGAATGCCGGGGAAGGCGGCGGGACGACGGGGGCATCGAGGACGGCCTGACGGGAGGCCGGCCGGACGACCGGGGTCGGGGCGGGAGCCGCCGGCGGCGGCGCCTTGAGGCGGGCGATCTCACCATCCTGCGTGGCGACCACGGCGGCGAGTTCGCGGACGATGCCGCTGAGCAGGCCGATTTCCGCCGTGACTTCCTCGACGGCGACCTCCACCGCGGTATTCCCAGCCTGCTTGCCCTGTGCCGGTGCCGGTTCGGCCTCGTCGGCGCGGGCGCGCTCGATCCGCATCTGCTGGTCGGCGATGAGGCGGGCCACGGTCTCCAGGCGCACGAGGCGTTGCGAGAGAATGTCGAATTCCCCCGAGAGCTTCTCGCAGCGCTGGTCGAGCTGACGCGCCCGGCGCGCGGCCAGGATGGCGACGAAGCCGCCCATGGCCGCCAATCCGAAGGCGCCGCCGATAGGGGAGATCACTGCGAGCGGCGCCAGGACTACGAACCCGATGAGACTCAGGAGCCACGGGACCGTGCGTCGGCCGACGATCCGGGCCATCGGAATACTCTTACCCTCACGACGATCGAGCGGAGATGCAGGGTCCCGGCCACGGATTCCGCAAGTCGGGACAGGCTCCGGTTGTCGCCGAGACGACGAGGTCCCACAAGATGGGCGCAGGCTGAGTGAACCGGTTTTTTGCCATGTGTTGCATGAGCTTCCAAGCTTGGCTTCAGCCAGTCTGGCATCGGCGCGGAGGCCGCCGGGGCCATTGCCCCTCGCGGCGGGAGGAGATTTGGCTCTACATGGGTGCGGGACATGACCCAGCGACGGGAGCGGGTGGATGGACGCGAGACGGGTGGACCTGCTGATGCAGGTGGACGGCATGACCTGCGACGGGTGCGCCGAGGCCGTGCGCAAGGCGATCCTCCGGATCGATCCGGAGGCGCATATCGCCGTCGACCGCGATCATGGGCGGGTGGCGATCACCACCGATGCCCAGTCCCTGACGATCGCCGAGGCCCTGGACCAGGCCGGCTACACGGCAACGGCGATGTCGGGCTGACGCCGGCCCCATCCACCGTTGCGGGCGATCCATGCGCGATTCCGTGCTTTCAAATGAAATTTTGCAGACGCGTTGAAAAATTCCGACGCGCTTTTGCTTGCTCCATCGCTCACAGTGATGACAACGGTGAAGCATGGTGCCCGCGGCGCCGATGCCCGACGCCCCGAACACACGACGTTCCACAATAAACGCCCGCGCGACACGCCATCGCGACGACAGACCGGGAGAGACTTATGCCCTCAGACATCGAGATCGCCCGCGCGGCAACCCTGAAGCCGATCACGCAGGTGGCCGAGACGATCGGCATTCCGGACGAGGCGCTGCATCATTACGGCCGGCACATCGCCAAGATCGACCACGCCTTCATCAAGTCGCTGGAATCGAAGCCCGAGGGCAAGCTCGTCCTCGTCACCGCCATCAGCCCGACCCCGGCCGGCGAGGGCAAGACCACCACGACGGTGGGTCTCGGCGACGCGCTGAACCGCATCGGCAAGAAGACGGTGATGTGTCTGCGCGAGCCCTCGCTCGGCCCGTGCTTCGGGATGAAGGGGGGTGCCGCCGGCGGCGGCAAGGCCCAGGTCGTGCCGATGGAGCAGATCAACCTGCACTTCACCGGCGATTTCCACGCCATCACTTCGGCGCACAGCCTCGCCGCCGCCCTCATCGACAACCACGTCTACTGGGCCAACGAGCTCAACATCGACGTGCGCCGCATCCATTGGCGCCGGGTCGTCGACATGAACGACCGCGCCCTGCGGTCGATCACCCAGTCGCTGGGTGGCGTCGCCAACGGCTTCCCGCGCGAGGACGGGTTCGACATCACCGTGGCCTCGGAAGTCATGGCGGTGTTCTGCCTCGCCCGTGACCTCGACGACCTCGAGGCCCGCCTCGGCCGCATCGTCATCGCCGAGACCCGCGACCGCAAGCCGGTGACGCTCGCCGACGTGAAGGCCACGGGTGCGATGACCGTGCTCCTCAAGGACGCGCTGCAGCCGAACCTCGTCCAGACCCTGGAGGGCAACCCCGCCCTGATCCATGGCGGCCCCTTCGCCAATATCGCCCATGGCTGCAACTCGGTGATCGCCACCCGCGCCGGCCTCAAGCTCGGCGACTACGTGGTCACCGAAGCCGGCTTCGGCGCGGATCTCGGCGCCGAGAAGTTCATCGACATCAAGTGTCGGCAGGCGGGGCTGAAGCCCTCGGCGGTGGTCATCGTCGCCACGGTGCGCGCCCTCAAGATGCATGGCGGCGTCTCCAAGAAGGAACTCGGCTCCGAGAACCTCGACGCCCTGGAGAAGGGCTTCGCCAACCTCGCCCGCCACGTGGAGAACGTGCGCGGCTTCGGCCTGCCCGTGGTCATCGGCGTCAACCACTTCTATGCCGACACCGATGCCGAGCACGCCAAGCTGAAGGAGCTGTGCCGCGACAAGCTCCAGGTCGAGGCCATCACCTGCAAGCATTGGGCTGAAGGGGGTGCGGGCGCCGAGGAGCTGGCGCAGGCCGTGGTCAAGCTGGCTGAGGGCGAGCAGAAGCCGCTGACCTTCGCCTACGAGACCGAGACCAAGCTCACCGACAAGGTCCGGACCATCGCCACCAAGCTGTACGGCGCGGGCGACATCCAGGTGGAATCCAAGGCCGCCACCAAGCTCGCCCAGTTCGAGAAGGACGGCTACGGCAACCTGCCGGTCTGCATGGCCAAGACGCAGTACTCGTTCTCCACCGACCCGAACCTGATGGGCGCGCCCTCGGGCCACACCATCTCGGTGCGCGACGTGCGGCTCTCGGCCGGCGCCGGCTTCGTCGTGGTGATCTGCGGTGAGATCATGACCATGCCCGGCCTGCCCAAGGTCCCCGCCTCGGAGGGCATCCATCTCGATGCCGACGGGCAGATCGAAGGCCTGTTCTAGCCGGATGCCAATGGCCCCTCCCCTGTCGGGGGAGGGGTGCCTGCCCGGCCTCGCGTGATCCCTCGCCCCGGTTGTGATAGCCGGGTCGGCATGCAGTCCCGCCGGCCCCGCTCATGATTCCCTGGCTCGTCCTCGACACCGCACCGATCCCCGGGGATGCGGGCCAGTTGCGGCTGCTTCAGCGCGGCACCGAATTCTCGATCCAGCTCGGACATAACGAGCTGATGAACAGCCGCCTCAGCGGCTCGGAGAAGGCGCTGGCGACCCTCGCGGCGGAGCGGGTCGGAGGCCGCGCGGGGGCGCGTTTCCTCATCGGCGGTCTCGGCATGGGCTTCACCCTGCGGGCGGCACTCGATGCCCTGCGGCCCGACGCCGAACTCGTCGTGGCGGAACTGGTGCCGAACGTGGTGGATTGGGTGCGCGGGCCGCTCCGGGATCTGTCGGCCGATGCGCTGTCGGACCAGCGGGTGACGTTGCGGATCGGCGACGTGGTCGCCGCGATCCGCGCGGACAGTTCGGCGTACGACGCCATCCTGCTCGACGTCGACAACGGCCCCGACGGCCTCACCCGGCCCGAAAACGACAGGCTCTACAACGAGATGGGTCTGGCTGCCGCCATGGCGGCTTTGCGGGTGGGTGGGGTGCTGGCGGTGTGGTCCGCCCATCCCGACAGGCACTTCACCCAGCGCCTGCGCCGGGGCGGGTTTTCCGTGGAGGAGGTGCCGGTGCGGGCCAATGTCACGAGCGGCGCCCGCCACACGATCTGGCTCGCTTCGAAGTCCGGCCGCGCCCGGCGCTGAAGCCAGAGGAGCGTGTCAGGCCGAGTGTCGACCGCGCTCCAGGCGTCGGTTGAGGCGGGTTACGCCATAGATTTCAGCGAGTTGGCGTCGGGCCGCCTTCACCGGCGCGTCGTCGCGCTCGGTGCGGGCCGCCGCGATGACGCGCAGCGTATGCGCCACGCAAAGCTCCAGACGGACCGTGGCGGCACCGTCCGGCGGTCGCCGATCCTGGACCGGATTCTCGGCAATGGTCATGCGGCAAGCCCCCTCGATCATGACGAACGGGACCGGGTCTAACTGCGCCATGCGGCGGCCATTGGGTGGAGACTGGGCCACACGGTGACAGCTTGGCCATGGCGCCGGCGCGTGGCGGTGCTCAGTCGCGCGTGCTGCCCTCGTTGAACTTGTCGCGGCAGACATATCCGACGAAGCATTTGGCCACGTCACGGGTGAGTTCGTAGGCGGGCTTGGGCGCTTCCGGCAGGGGGCAGAAGCCGCCGTCGCGGACGATCCTGTCGTAGGTGATCGGCCCCGTGGTCATCACGATGGCGCCGACGCGGTTCACCAGGGCGGCGGCGTCGGCGCAGAGCATGGCGGGGGTCGCGGGCCGCTCCTGTGCCGAAACAGTGAGCGGAGCCAGGACGATACAGGCGGCGAGCGCGGATCTCATGGCACAGGATCTCATGGCGGAGCGATCGTTTCGAGCGGGGTGCCGGGCGGATGCGCCGCCCGGTGGGAGCGGAGGATAGCGCCGGGCGGCACCGCCGCCAATCCGCCGGGTGACGCCCTCTCTCACGCCGCCCGTTTCAGCGGCTCGGCCGCGGCGGCCACCGCCAGGGTGAAGTCCAGCGCCTCGTCGAGACCCTCCCGCCAGAGGGAGATCGGCGTCGGACGGGCCAGGACGAGAGCCCCCTCCGCATCGCCATCGGCCAGGGTCACGACGGCGCCGAGCTTCGTGGCGAGTCCGCGCATGGGTCCGTTCCGGCTGAGACAACGGACATGCAGGTCGCGGACGCCGCGGTTGCGCGCCGCCGAGACGATCCGCCGGAAGAGGGCGTGGCCGAGGCCGTTGCGGCGGAAACCGCGCTCCACGGCGAAGGCCGCCTCCGCGTCGCGGCCGAGGCTCAGCCCCGGCACGGGGCCGGTGAGCGGGCGCAATTCGCCGAGCGCTCGCAGCGTCCCCTCGACGAAGCCGCCGAAGACCAGCCCCTCGACCGTGAGGGCGCGGGCCGCATACGCGACGGCCGCTGCATCACTCAGGGCGGCCATGAAGCGGTTGGCTCTGGTATCGGGGTCGAGCCGCAGGAAATAGGCCTCGACCATGGCACGGTCGCTGGGCCAGAGGCGCCGGACATTCGGTCCGGTCGGAATCGTGTCGGGCATCGTGGTGCCGTACTCCGGAATGACAACGCGCAGGCTGCGCGGGCTCCGGGCGTAACCTCCCTCGAGGAGGCCACCAGATGGCATCGGCCTCGGTTTTGTGCAACGCAACAAAACGTCATCCCGCCGGCGCGCCACGCTTGATCCCCCCGGCGACGCGCGGCAGACCGGTCTTCGGGCCTGTCGCCGGACCGGTTCCATCGACGTGCGCGCGGCCATCGCGCCGTCTCGTATCCGAGGTCGCCATCGTCGTGAGTCCCCCCTCAGGTTCCGCCCCGTCCGCCGGTTCGCAGGGCGGCGATTCTCCTCCCGGTCCGGTCGCGGCACGCTACGACATGCTGGTCTCGTCCGGCGCCATCGAGCGCGACCCGGCCCAGATCCATCTGGTGCAGGCCCTCGACAGGCTGGTCCAGGATCTCGACCGGCGCAGACGGGCGAAGAAGGGCAGCGCGCTCGGCTGGCTGTTCGGGCGCAGCGGCGACGGCGAAGGCCCGCCCAAGGGTCTCTACATCTGGGGCTCCGTCGGGCGCGGCAAGACCATGCTGATGGACCTGTTCCACGAGGCGGCGCCGGGCAAGAAACGCCGCGTCCATTTCCACGGCTTCCTGTCGGATGCCCATGAGCGCATCCATGCCCACCGGCAGGCACTCAAGGCGGGCACGGCCAAGGGTGACGACCCGATCCCGGTGGTGGCGGACGCGCTCGCCGACGAGGCGACGCTGCTCTGCTTCGACGAATTCACGGTCACCGACATCGCCGATGCGATGATCCTCGGGCGGCTGTTCGGGGCGCTGTTCAAGCGCGGCGTCACCGTGGTGGCCACCTCCAACGTCGAGCCGGACCGGCTCTACGAGGGCGGACTGAACCGCGCGCTGTTCCTGCCCTTCGTCGCGGAGCTGAAGAACCGGGTCGAGATCCTGCGCCTCGATTCCCGCACGGATTTCCGCCTGGAGAAGCTCGGCGGTGCCTCGGTCTATCACGTGCCCGCCGACGAGGCGGCCGAGGCCGCCCTCACTCAGGCCTTCAAGGGCCTCACCGGCAAGGCGAGGGGCAAGCCGGCCACGATCCGGGTGAAGGGCCGCGAGGTGGCCGTGCCGGAGGAGGCCGCCGGCGTCGCCCGGTTCGGCTTCGCCGATCTCTGCGCCCAGCCGCTCGGCGCCTCCGACTACATGGCCATCGCCCAGTCGTTCCAGACGGTGATCGTCTCGGGAATCCCGGTGATGGGCGAGGCGAACCGCAACGAGGCCAAGCGCTTCATCACCCTCGTCGATACGTTCTACGACGCCCACGTGAAGCTCATCGCCTCGGCGGCGGCCGAGCCGACCGGTCTCTACACGGCGACCGAGGGCCGCGAGGCGTTCGAGTTCGACCGCACGGTGTCGCGCCTCATCGAGATGCGATCGTCGGAATACCTCGCCTTGCCGCACGGGCGGGGGGATTCCGAGGCGAGCGGGTCCAGCTCCGGTCTCGTGGAGACCTGATCGCCCGTTTGCGGTGGTTCTGAAAGGCTTTGCCTCCTCCTGAGGGGCCGTGTAGCGGCTTTGAGGGAGGGCTCCTTAGGATCGCGCGACGACTGGAGGCCTCCTTCGAGGCCCGCTGACGCGGGCACCTCAGGATGAGGTGGTCCGCCGGGATGATCCACCTTGGCATGAGCATCTGAGCGGACCGACCGATCGGGCAATGTGACCGCAGCGATATCAGCGTGATTCGAAAGGTTTGGCCCTCAGCCGGAGCGATGTCGGCAGGGGCGGCATAGACAACGAGCGACCGTCGAAAGCGTCGCACGGTCCCGATGCGCGCCGTGCGCAACAGCACATCGAATCCGCGGCCGAGCTTCGCGAAAGCGGCGCCCCTGGCTGCCGGCCGTTGCACTGCAGCACCCCGACCGTTTAATTGGATTCATTATGAGGTACGGGGCGTGGGCGCTTCGTGCACTGCGACGGCTCCCTGTCGAGGGGCGCCGGATCCGCTGCCGCACCTCAAAGACGTTCGATGCGGGACGGCGACCATGTCGCGCGCGCCCCGCGCCTGACTGACGACCTCCGAGGTATTCGCGAGCCCGACGGATTGGTGGCCAGCCGATCTCGTCCGGTCCGTGGCCTGAGCGATGACAGGATACACCGATGATCAAACTCACCGTGAACGGGGCTGAACGCAGCTTCGACGGCGATCCCGATATGCCGCTGCTGTGGTTCCTGCGCGACGAAGTCGGCCTCACCGGCACCAAGTTCGGCTGCGGCCAGGCCCTCTGCGGCGCCTGCACCATCCATCTCGGCGGCACCGCCGTGCGTGGCTGCGTCACCCCCATCTCCGCGGCCGAGGGCCAGGAGGTGGTGACCATCGAGGGGCTTTCCCCCGACGGCAACCACCCGGTCCAGGCGGCGTGGCGCGACCTCAACGTCTCGCAATGCGGCTACTGCCAGTGCGGGCAGATGATGCAGGCGGCCTCCCTCCTCAAGGAGACCCCGAAGCCCAGCGACGACCAGATCGACGAGGCCATGAGCGGCAACCTCTGCCGCTGTGGCACCTATCCGCGCATCCGCGCCGCGATCCACCAGGCCGCCGGAAACGCGCCGGCCGCCAACAAGGGAGAGCGCCTGTGATTCACGACGCACAGCTCACGGCCGACCTCGCCACCGAGACGACCGCCGCCCCCGAAGCGCCGAGCGCTCTCGCCAATGTCAGCCGCCGCGCCATGCTCGGCGGACTGGGCGCCCTGGTGCTCGCCCTGTCCTGGCGCGATTCCGCGCGGGCGGAGGAGAAGGCCGAGGGTCCCAAAAAGTTCGGCGCCGATGCCATGCCGCATGGCTGGCAGGACGACCCGAAGGTGTTCGTGGCCATCGCGCCGGACGGCACCGTCACCATCACCTGCCACCGCTCGGAGATGGGCCAGGGCGTGCGCACCTCCGTCGCCCTCGTGGTGGCCGACGAGCTCGAGGCCGATTGGGCCAAGGTGAAGGTCGCCCAGGCCTGGGGTGACGAAGCCCGGTTCGGCAACCAGGATACCGACGGTTCGCGCAGCCTGCGCCACTTCTTCCCGCATCTGCGCCATGCCGGTGCCGCGGCGAAGGCCATGCTGGTCCAGGCCGCCGCCAAGCAATGGGGCGTGCCGGCAGTGGAAGTGAAGGCCGAGAACTCCGTCCTCACCCACGCCAAGTCGAAGCGCACGCTGGGCTACGGCGATGTCGCGGCGGCCGCCGCCGAACTCGCCGTGCCCGCCCGCGAGAGCGTGACCCTGAAGGACCCCAAGGCCTTCAAGTTCATCGGCAAGGGCAAGATCGGCCTCATCGACAACCGCGACATCACCACCGGCAAGGCGATCTACGGCCTCGATACCCGCCTCGACGGCATGCTCTACGCCCTCGTCGCCCGCCCGCCGGTCTTCGGCGGCAAGGTGGCGAGCTACGACGATGCCGAGACCATGAAGGTCCCCGGCGTGGTCAAGGTGTTCAAGATCGACGCGCCCGAGATCCCGTCCGAGTTCCAGCCGATCGGCGGCGTCGCCGTCATCGCCAAGAACACCTGGGCGGCGATGAAGGGCCGCGAGGCCCTGAAGATCACCTGGGACGATGGCCCGAACGCGAACTACGATTCGGTTGCCTTCCGCGGCGAATTGGAGAAGGCAGCGCGGGCGCCCGGCAAGGTCGTGCGCAACCAGGGCGACGTCGACGGCGCCATGGCCAAGGCCAAGCAACGGATCGAGGCCGAGTATTTCGTGCCCCATCTCGTCCAGGCCCCGATGGAGCCGCCGGCCGCCACGGTGCGGATCAAGGACGGGTTCTGCGAGGCCTGGGCCTGTACCCAGGCTCCCCAGGCGACCCACGACCGGCTGGCCAAGAAGCTCAACCTGCCCGCCGACAAGGTGCGGGTGAACGTGACGCTGCTCGGCGGCGGCTTCGGCCGCAAGTCCAAGCCCGACTACGTGCTCGAGGCCGCCCTGTGCTCGCAGGCCGTGGACGGCGCGCCGGTGAAGCTCACCTGGACCCGCGAGGACGACCTCCATCACGGCTACTACCACACGATCTCGGTGGAGCGCCTGGAGGCCGGGCTCGACGACAAGGGCATGCCGGTGGCCTGGCTCCACCGCTCGGCCGCGCCCACGATCGGTTCGATCTTCGCGGCCGGCGCCAAGAACGAGCTGCCCTTCGAGCTCGGGATGGGGCTGACCAACACGCCCTTCGACGTGCCCAACATCCGCCTCGAGAACCCGGCGGCGGACGCGCATGTGCGGATCGGCTGGTTCCGCTCCGTCTCGAACATCCCGCACGCCTTCGCGATCCAGTCCTTCGTCGCCGAGTTGGCGCATGCGGCGGGCAAGGATCCGAAGGAGTACCTGCTGGCCCTGATCGGCCCCGACCGGGTGATCGACCCGACCAGCATCGGCGATGTCTGGAATTACGGCGAAGATCCCGCCCGCTATCCCATCGAGACGGCGCGCCTGCGCGGGGTCATCGAGGCGGCGGCCAAGGGGATCGGCTGGGGCCGGAAGCTGCCGAAGGGACGGGGCCTCGGCATTGCCGGACACTACAGCTTCGTCACCCATACGGCGGTGGCGGCCGAAGTGGAGGTGGGGTCCAAGGGTGAGGTCTCGGTCAAACGCATCGACATCGCCGTCGATTGCGGACCGCACGTCAACCCGGAGCGTATCCGCTCGCAGATGGAGGGCGCCGTCGTCATGGGGATGGGCTTGGCCTTGTCGGCCGAGATCACCTTCAAGGACGGGCGCGCGCAGCAGAACAACTTCGACGGCTACGAGATCACCCGTCTCGACGCCGCCCCGAAGGAGCTGCACGTCCACCTGATCCAGAACAACGACTACAGCCGCCCGCTCGGCGGTGTCGGTGAGCCGGGCGTCCCCCCCGTGGCGCCGGCCATCGCCAACGCGGTCTTCGCCGCCACCGGCCGCCGCATCCGGCAGCTGCCGATCCGCGACCAGCTGAGCTCGTAAACACAAAGACCCTTCGGCCCGAAGACTTGGGCCGGAGGGTCACATCGTTCGACACGTGATCCAGTCCTCCACCTCATCCTGAGGTGCCGCGAAGCGGCCTCGAAGGAGGGGTCCAGCGCCGACTGCGCGAACTGGAGGCCTCCTTCGAGGCCTCCGCTGCGCTCCGGCGCCTCAGGATGAGGGGCCGGGTTGGAAATGCCGAAGGCGGAATCGCCTTTCGAACCTCACTCAGCCGCCACCGCCCGCCCCTCCCGGCCTTCCTCCCGATACTCGCCCCAGGCCTGTCTCAGGATCTGGACCGAGGAGGAGAGGAAGATGCCGGCCATGAGGGCGGCGACCGCGAGGTCAGGCCAGGCCGACGTGGTGCCCCAGACGGCGAGCGCCGCGCCCATCACCACGATGTTGCCGATGGCGTCGTTGCGCGAGCACAGCCAGACGGAGCGGACGTTGGCGTCGCCGTCCTTGTAGCGCATCAGCAGCAGGACCGAGGCGACGTTGGCGGCGAGCGCCAGCAGACCGATGCCGCCCATCCATTCCGCGCTCGGCACGCCGAGGACGAGGGTCTGGTAGAGCGTCGAGCCGAAGACCCAGACCGCCATCAGGCTGAGGCTCACCCCCTTGGCCAGGGCCGCCAACGAGCGGGTGCGAAGGCTCGCGCCGATGACCGCGAGGCTGAGGCCGTAGGTGACGGTGTCGGCCAGGAAATCGAGGGCGTCCGCCTTCAGCGCCTGCGATCCGGCCGCCTGGCCCGCCGCCATCTCGGTGACGAACATCGCGCCGTTGAGGGCGATGACGAACCACAGCACCCGCTTGTAGCGCGGATCGACCCCGTCGAAGACCGGAACGCCGCCGCCGCAGCCGCAGGATTCCTCGTGCGCCGAGGCTGTCGGAGCCCGCGCCGCGGCGGCATGGTGATGCCCGTCGCCGGGTGCATGAGCATGCGCGTGCGTGTGGATGTCGGGCTGGTTCTGGCTCGTGCCGCAGCAGGATTCGGCCATGGCTGTCTCCTCGTTTCGTCGTTAGACAGGAGCCTACAAGCTCTAGCGACTAGAGGATCAAGCGGAAAATGACGTTCTCGATCGGAATCCTGTCGCGCCGCGCCGGGGTGAAGGTGCCGACGATCCGCTATTACGAGCAGGTCGGGCTGATGCCCTCTCCCCCGCGCACCGACGGGCAGCAGCGCCGTTATGGCGACGCCGAGGTGGCGCGGCTCAACTTCATCCGGCACGCGCGCGAGCTCGGCTTCGAGGTCGATGCGATTCGCGAACTTCTCGCCATGAGCGCGCAGCCGGAGGAATCCTGCGCCGAGGTGGACCGCCTGGCGCGGCGCCACCTCGCGGTGGTGGAGCAGCGCATTGCCCGGCTGGTCTCCCTGCGCACGGAATTGCAGCGCATGGTGACGGAATGCGGCCACGGGCGGGTGGGCGAGTGCCGGGTCATCCAGGTTCTGGCGGATCACGGCGAGTGCGACCACGACCATGGCGGTGCGCGGCCGGGATTCGCCGAGGCGTAAACTTCGCCGCTCCGGCGGAGCCGAAGGGGCGGGCGGCGGGTTGTCCCGTCACAGACCCGCCCGTTGAGGATGCCCCATGTTTCAGAGACCCCGTTCCTTCGCCGCCGTACTGGCCGCCGGATTCGCCGCCAGCCTCGTGGCCGGCCCGGTCCTCGCCTCCCCGTGTTCGGAGGAGATCGCGCGCCTCGAAGCGAAGGTGAAGGAGGAGGCGACCGGCGCCATCTCGGCCTCGACCTCGGGCAAGGCGGCGGCCGGCGCGCGGGAAGGCCAGGGAGAGACCGGGCAGGCAGGCAACGCCTCGACCCCGGCCGCTCCGCCGGAGAAATCCGCCGAGGCCGGCAAGGGCTCCGATGCGGCGATGCAGGCCAAGGTCGCCCTGGACGAGGCCCGCACCGCCGACGGCAAGGGCGACGCCCAGGCCTGTAACGCCGCGCTGCAGCGCGCCAAGAGCCAGCTTGCCACGGCTCCGTGAGCGCGGGCGCACCGGCCGGGGGAGCCCGGCACGGTGCCTGTGGCCCGCAGGATGGCCCGTTGCGCGATGGCGCGGCGGGTCGTGGGGATGTCCCGGCAAAGCGTGAAAAGAGAAGTTTCTTCTTTTGAGGCCGTCTCGGACATCCGCCCCGACCGGCGTCGTATCGGCACGGACGCGGACTGCGTGCCGGCTCGCCCGTCCCTTGTCTTTCAGGCGGCGTGGGAAGGCCGCCGCCGTCGATGGAGGATCCCTTCGGGGGGCCTAGGCGGCGGCGCTGAGGGCGTGTTTGTTGCCCTGAATGCCGGCGCACAGATCATCGATCTCCGCAAGATCTAGACTTTCACCTGAGTGGCTTGCAATTGCATCGATCAGGTGATCTTGCCGAGGATCGAAGGGATGGCCCTGAAGGCGATAGAATTGATAGTAACGCAATGCCGCCAATACGGTGTCGCGCTCTCGCACTGTGATGGTGATGGTCTGCATTCTTTGAAGATCTCCCCTTCGTGCAGTTTTTGCTCTCCGAACACTTGAATCCGACTCAGCGAGCGAGAGCGTTGTAACCCCGCTTCGGTGCAGCCGTCCACAGCCGGAAACCATTCGGTAACCCTGTCGGCGGGTCGGCCGAGGGGTCGGCCGGAGGCAACCCTTTGCAGGCGTGCCATTTCCTCCTGGAGGGACGGGCGGCGGATTTATTTCGCTCTGGAAATGTAAAATGTCATTGACAGGAAAGAGGAAAACTGGCGGCGCTCGGCAAAGCTCGGCCGCATGCGTCTTTCGCGGAATCGATAAAATTGTTCTTAACCAATCCGTGGGAGCCTTCTGGTCACGACCGACTCACTCACCCGTGAGAAAGTCGAGTATGAGCGGAGCCACCCCTCATGACCAAAATGCAGCCGGATGACGGGCAGGACGGTCGAGCACACCGGGCAAGACCGGTGGCGCTCTCCGCGAGCGTACGACGCCATCTCGGGCTGAACCTGCGCACCCATTATGCGGCTTCACTGGTCGAACCAGTGGGCGAGCGGATCGAGACGCTGCTGACGAAGCTCGGCCGCACGAAGGGCTGACTCGTCACGCCGGATGAGCGGGACGACACACGCCGTTCAGAATTGCGGTGCTATGGGTTCCGCCAACGCGCCGGACCTGCCCGGCCCGTCCGCAGCCAACCCGCGAAACCCGATCCCATGACCGTCCTCGTTCTCGTCGTCGCCGGAAACATCCTGCTCGCGACCCTGTTCTCCCTGGTCGCCCTCGCCTCCGACTGAACGGCCCCCGCGAGACGCTTCGGCGTTCCAGCCTGCCTCCACATCACGGCCCTCGACACAGCGAGAGCCACCCAGCCCGGACGACCGGTCGCGGCATGCCGCAACCGGCGCTTCGTCGTGCCTCCATGGATCGGTCCGACGCCGTCCGGCCCCGCTCTCCGTTTCGCCGATTCGCCGGCCTAGCGGCCCTCGCGATCGGCCGGAGTCCGCCATGCGGATCGGCGCGTGATCCGGGGCGGAACGTCCTTTCTAAAGAACCAGCTTCCCTGAGCATCTTGTTCCAAATCGCCGGGAACGGAGAGATTTTCGTTCTCCATGCCGCCGGGAGTTCTTCTAGACCTCGTTTTTTGAAGGAGAATTACCTATCTAAGCTCAGTAACGCCAATCCGGCCAAGCTTGACATTGTTCTTTAAAAAGAACGAAACGTAGCATCACCGGGGCATCGGGACGGCAACGTTCCCGCGCCGCGACGTAGCCGGAGACAACCCTGTGAGCTCGACCATGTCCTCGACGCCCAACGCCCGCCGTCTCTCCCGGAGAAGGCGTATCCTCGCCCTGTGCGCCGGTTCGGTCGGCCTGGTCTCGGCGGGGCTCGGCTCCGCGCTGCTGACATCCGGCGCCGCCCAGGCGCAGACCGAACTCCTCAACGTCTCCTACGATCCGACGCGGGAGCTCTATAAGGAGATCAACGCGGCCTTCATCGAGGAGTGGAAGGCCAAGACCGGCGAGACGGTCACCATCCGGGCCGCGCATGGCGGCTCGGGCTCGCAGGCCCGCACCGTCATCGACGGCATCCCCGCCGATGTTGTGACCCTGGGCATCCCCTCCGACATCGACGCGATCAGCCGCATCTCGAAGAAGATTCCTGCAGATTGGCGCACCAAACTGCCCAACGAAGGCCTGCCCTATACCTCCACCGTGGTGTTCCTGGTGCGCAAGGGCAACCCGAAGGGCGTGAAGGACTGGGGCGACCTGGTGAAGCCGGACGTGAAGGTGATCACGCCGAACCCGAAGACCTCCGCCGGCGGGCGCTGGAACTTCCTCGCGGCCTGGGGCTACGCCTACGAGAAGGAAGGCAAGAACGCCGACAAGGCCAACGCCTTCGTCGGCCAGCTCTACAAGCAGGTGCCGGTGCTCGATACGGGCGCGCGCGGCTCCACCGTGACCTTCGCCCAGCGCGGTCTCGGCGACGTGCTGCCGACCTGGGAGAACGAGGCCTATCTCGTGTTCGACGAGTTCGGCCGCGACAAGTTCGACGTCGTGGTGCCGCCGACCTCGATCTACGCCGAGCCGCCGGTGGCCCTGGTCGACGCCAATGTCGACAAGAAGGGCACCCGCAAGCAGGCCGAGGCCTACCTGCAGTTCCTCTACACGGACAAGGCACAGGCGATCTTCGCCAAGCACCATTACCGTCCGATCAAGCGCGAGGCCGCCAAGCCCGAGCATCTCGCGCAGCTGCCCGAGCTCAAGCTCTTCAAGATCGAGGATCTCCAGGGCAACTGGGACGATATCCAGAAGAAGAACTTCGACAATGGCGGCCTGTTCGACCAGCTGAGCAAGCCGCCGCAATAACGCGGACCTCCCCCGTCGCGGCTACGGGATTCCTACATCTGCTGCTGCAGGCAGAGCGCGTCCCTCTCCCCCTTGTGGGGAGAGGTCAGGAGTGGGGGTGGCGCCGCTTGCCTCCGCAGCTTGAGGGTCGCCCGACCACCCCCACCTCCAACTCCTCCCCACAAGGGGGAGGAGGGCTCGTCAGCGCAGACCGCGAAATGTGTGACCCTTAGCCGTCACGGCGAGGGTGCCCGCGGAGCGGAGGGCGACCTTCCGCCGGACACCGCACCCGCTTCCCGACCCGCCGATGCGTGAGCGAGGCGACCCACTTCAGGACCACCCCATGGCAGAGCCCCCTCTGCGTCCGAGACGACGCTTCCGTCAGCCCAGCGTGATTCCGGGCTTCGGCATCACCTTCGGCTACACCCTGACCTGCCTCGGCATCATCGTGCTGCTGCCGCTCGCCGCCCTCGTCGCCCGCGCCTCCGGCCTCGGCCTGTGGGGGATCTGGGAGGTGGCCACCGATCCGCGCGTCGCCAGCGCCCTGCGCGTGAGTTTCGGCGTGTCGCTCCTCGCCGCGCTCACCGCCTCGGTCTTCGGCTTCCTCATCGCCTGGGTGTTGACCCGCTACCGGTTCCCCGGCCGCAAGATCGTGGACGCGGTGGTGGACCTGCCCTTCGCCCTGCCCACCGCCGTCGCCGGCATCGCCCTGGCCTCCCTCTATGCGCCCAACGGTCTCGTCGGCGAACAGCTCGCCAAGCTGGGGATCGAGGCCGCCTACACGCCGGTGGGCATCTACATCGCCATGGTCTTCATCGGCCTGCCCTTCGCCGTGCGGACGGTGCAGCCCCTCATCGAAGAGATCGACAAGGAGATCGAGGAGGCCTCGGCCACCCTCGGCGCCGATCGCTGGCACACCCTCATCAAGGTGGTGGTGCCGCCGCTGATCCCGGCGGTGCTCACGGGCTTCGCCCTCGCCTTCGCCCGCGGCGTCGGGGAATACGGCTCGATCATCTTCATCGCCGGCAACCTGCCCTACGTCTCCGAGATCGCGCCGCTCCTCATCGTCATCAAGCTCTCCGAGTTCGATTACGGGGGCGCCTGCGCCATCGCGACGATCATGCTCGGCATCTCGTTCGTGACGCTGCTGGCCATCAACCTGATCCAGGCCTGGAGCCGCAGGAGGTTCGGATATGTCTAGCGCCCTCGCCACCACCCAGCCCCCCGCCCGCGCCGGGAGCGTGGTCACCGAAGGCCTCGCCGTCCGCGCGCTGCTGATCGGGATCGCGGTGGTCTTCCTCGCCCTGTTCCTGGTGCTGCCCCTGGTGACGGTGTTCATCCAGGCCTTCGCCAAGGGCTGGTCGGCCTATCTCGCCGCCTTCTCCGAAACGGATGCCCGCTCGGCGATCCGCCTCACCCTGCTGACCGCGGCCATCGCCGTGCCGTTCAACCTCGTCTTCGGCGTCATGGCCTCCTGGGCCATCGCCAAGTTCGAATTCCGCGGCAAGAACCTGCTCGTGACCCTCATCGACCTGCCGTTCTCGGTCTCGCCGGTGGTCTCGGGCCTGATCTACGTGCTCGTCTTCGGCGCTCAAGGGTTCCTCGGCCCGTGGCTGCTCGCGCACGACATCCAGATCATCTTCGCCGTTCCCGGCATCGTGCTCGCCACGATCTTCGTCACCTTCCCCTTCGTCGCCCGCCAGCTGATCCCGCTGATGCAGGAGCAGGGGACGGCGGAGGAGGAAGCCGCGCTGACCCTCGGCGCCTCCGGCTGGCACGCCTTCCGGACGGTGACGCTGCCCAACATCCGCTGGGGGCTGCTCTACAGCGTGCTCCTCTGCAACGCCCGGGCGATGGGTGAATTCGGCGCGGTGTCGGTGGTCTCGGGCCATATCCGCGGATTGACAAACACGCTGCCGCTCCACGTGGAGATCCTCTACAATGAGTACAACTTCGTTGCCTCTTTCGCCGTCGCTTCCCTCCTTGCCGGCCTCGCTCTTGTCACCCTCCTCGTCAAATCCCTTCTCGAATGGCGCTTCAGCGCCGAGATCGCAGCCGGCGCACGGGGCCACTGACCCGGTGGGATCGTCCACGGCGATCCGGGTCGAGGGGCTGTCGAAGACCTTCGACACCGCGGCGGTGCTGCACGACCTCTCCCTCGACGTGCGGGCGGGAGAGCTGCTGGCGCTGCTCGGCCCCTCGGGCTCGGGCAAGACCACGCTGCTGCGCATCATCGCCGGGCTCGATTTCCCCGATCGCGGGCGGATCATCTTCGGCGCCGACGATGCCACGCGGGTTCCGGTGCAGGAGCGCGCCGTCGGCTTCGTGTTCCAGCACTACGCCCTGTTCAAGCACATGAGTGTCGCCGAGAACATCGCCTACGGCCTCAACGCCCGCAAGCGCGCGGACCGGCCGGCCAAGGCCGAGATCAAGCGCCGGGTCGGCGATCTCCTCGACCTCATCAAGCTCTCGGGCTTCGCCGACCGCTACCCGTCGCAGCTCTCCGGCGGCCAGCGCCAGCGCATCGCGCTGGCGCGCGCTCTGGCCGTGGAGCCCCGCGTGCTGCTGCTGGACGAGCCCTTCGGCGCCCTCGACGCCCAGGTGAGGAAGGACCTGCGCCGCTGGCTGCGCGAGATCCACGACCGCACCGGCCAGACCACGATCTTCGTGACCCACGACCAGGACGAGGCGCTGGAACTCTCCGACCGCGTCGCCGTCCTGTCCAAGGGCCGCCTCGAACAGATCGGAACTCCCGACGAGGTCCAGGAGAACCCGGTCTCCTCCACCGTGCTCAAGTTCCTCGGCGACACGATCGAGGTGGAGGCCATCGCCCAGGGGAGCGAGGTCCGCGTCAACGGCCGCCTCACCCCGGTGAAGGCACCGCCCGGCCTCGTCGGCCCGGTCAAGCTCTATGCGAGGCCGTGGCAGCTGCAATTCGCCGAGCCCGACCAGGCCCATCTCGAAGGCCATGTCCGCTCCTCCTATCGCAGCCAGGGCCGCCAGCGGATCGAGGTGGACCGCTCCGAGGGCAAGACCGTGGTGGTGGAGGCCTCCGACACCCACCGCCTCGCCGCCGGCCGCAAGGTCGGCCTGACGATCAACGCCGGCTACGTCTTCAAGGATTGACGGGGCGGCGCCAGCGCCGCGGAGGAAACGGTTGCGCTTCCTCCGCGGATCGGCTGTGACTCCCGCCGTCGAAATCGAGAGGGAGCATCCGGCATGTCGGGTCATGGAGCCATCGAAGGCTCGAACAAGAAGGTCGCGCTGCTGATCTCCGTGCTGGCGCTGTTCCTGGCGCTGGCCGAGACCCTGGCCAAGGGTGCGCAGACGGAAGCGCTCAGCGCCAACGTCGAATCCTCCAACCAATGGGCCTACTATCAGGCCCGCACCATCCGCGGCACCATCCTCAAGACCGCCGACGAGACCCTCGCCCTGATCCCGCCGGAGACGGCCAACGCACCGGCCATCGCGGCCAAGCGCGCGGAATGGGCCAAGACCATGGCCCGCTGGGAATCCGACCCCGCCACCGGCGACGGGCGCAAGGAGCTGCAGGAGAAGGCGCGGGCCTCGCAGGAGCACCGCGACCTCGCGCTCCATCGCTACCATCATTACGAGTTCGGCTCGGCCGCCTTCCAGATCGGCATCGTGCTCGCCTCGGCCCAGGTCATCACCGGCATCGCCGCGCTGACGCTGGCGGGCGGGTTCCTGGGCCTCGCCGGCCTCGTGATGCTGGGCTTCGGCCTCTACGCGCCGCACGTTCTGCCGTTCTTCCACTGACGCACGAATCCCGGCACCGAGCCTGGACTCTCGCCTCCTTCGCGACAGTTGAAGGAAAGGGAGGCGAGACATGGCGCAAGACAGCGAGCAGGAAGGCCGGCTGACCCGGGTCTCGGCCTTCGTCTTCCTTCACACCGAACATGCGGTCTATGCCGCCCTCGGCCTGCTCCTCGCCGGGACGGCGATCCTCGCGCTCATCGACGCGACGGGCCTGCTCTTCGGGGCGATCCGTCATCTCGGGGGCTCGGGCGAACTCCTCAAGATCGTCGACAGCCTGCTGTTCCTGCTGATGCTGGTGGAGATCCTGCACACGGTGCGGGTCTCGATGCGCTCGGGGCGGCTCACCTGCGAGCCCTTCCTCATCGTCGGACTGATCGCCTCGATCCGGCGCGTCCTCGTCATCACCCTGCAATCCTCCGAGGTGATGCACGCGCCGATGACGGCCGAGCGCGAGGCGCTGTTCCGCGCCTCCATGATCGAACTCGGGGTGCTGTCCGGGCTCATCCTCACCATGGTGATCTCGATCTTCCTGCTGCATCGCGCCCGCGACGACAACGAGGTGGCCGGCAAGGAATGATCCCGCCGTCTTGGAACTGGCTTCGCACTTGCGAAGACGAGGCCCGATCTTCAGATCAGGCCGATGAGACGAGCGGTCGCGACGCCGCGCGATGCTGCGGATGAGACGGACCGGGACCGATGATCAGCGCCTTCGACCTGTTCAAGATCGGGATCGGCCCGTCGAGCTCGCACACGGTGGGGCCGATGGTTGCGGCCCTCGATTTCCGCGAGCGGACGCGGCGCCGTCCCGGCCTCGCCCGCATCCGCGCCGAGATCTTCGGCTCCCTCGCCTGGACCGGGCGCGGGCACGGGACCGACATCGCCATCCTCCTCGGCCTCCTCGGCCATAGCCCCTCCGCCATCGACCCCGACCGGGTGGACGAATACGTGGCCGAGGCGAAGCGGACGGGCCGGCTCGGCCTCGGCGGGCCGGCTTTCGCCCTCGAGACCGATCTCGTCTTCAACTTCACCGAGGTGCTGCCGGTGCACACCAACGGCATGCGCTTCCGCGCCCTCGACAGTCAGGGCACGGTCCTCGACACGGTCACCTGCTATTCCATCGGCGGCGGCTTCGTCGTCGGCGAGGAGGAGGTCCGCGCGGGCGAGGCGGTGGAGTTTCCGCTGCCCTATGCCAGCGCCGCCGATCTTCTGGCCACGTGCCTGCGCACCGGCTTCTCCATCGCCCAGGTCCAGCGCGCCAACGAGGGCGCGAGCCGCAGCCGCGAGGCCATCGACGAGGGCCTGGACGCCATCCGCGACGCGATGTTCGCCTGTATCGACCGGGGGCTTCGCCAGACCGGCGAACTGCCCGGCGGCCTCAAGGTGCGGCGGCGGGCCAAGAAGCTGTTCGAGGACCTGGAGGCCAACCGCCACCTCAACGCCCGGCCGGCCCACGAGATCATGGACTGGATCAGCCTGTTCGCCCTCGCGGTGAACGAGGAGAACGCCGCCGGCGGCCGGGTAGTGACCGCCCCCACCAACGGCGCCGCCGGGATCGTCCCGGCCGTCCTGCGCTACGCCCGCGACTTCTGCCCCGGCTGGTCGGACGAGCGCGGCCGCGAATTCCTGCTGGTGGCGGCCGCCATCGGTGGTCTCATCAAGAGCCGCGCCTCGATTTCCGGCGCCGAGGTCGGCTGCCAGGGGGAGGTCGGCTCGGCGGCGGCCATGGCGGCGGCGGGTCTGGCCGCGCTGCTCGGCGGCTCGACCCTGCAGATCGAGAACGCCGCCGAGATCGCCATGGAGCACCATCTCGGCATGACCTGCGACCCGATCGGCGGCCTCGTCCAGATCCCCTGTATCGAGCGCAACGCCTTCGGGGCCAACAAGGCGGTGGTGGCCGCCTCCCTGGCTTTGCGCGGCGACGGCATCCACCGGGTCAGCCTCGACGAGGTCATCGAGACCATGCGCCAGACCGGCCACGACATGCAGGCGAAGTACAAGGAGACCTCGCTCGGCGGCCTCGCGGTGAACGTGGCGGCGTGTTGAGCCGCCGATCCCGTCTCAGCCGTCACGGCCGGTTCTGCAGATTATCCAGACGGTGACGAGCAAAACCCATGGCCGTCCGTGCACTCTGCGAACCCTCGGGTGCCGGGGCTAGCTGGCGAGACGCTGCGCCTGACGCTTGGCCGCATCGAAGGCCTGAAGATCGAGGGCGAGATTGATGACGTGGGCGCTCTTCAGGCGTGTCGGCTCGATCGCGCTTCCGATACCGTGCTGCAGGTAGACTTCTTCCACCTCTGGCGTTCGCATCGCGCCGCCCATGGTCCAGTTGGGGAAGGAGCGGCTCTGAACATTGCGCGCATCCATGATGGTTGCGGTGGCGTGGCGCGGGTCGCGTGCAATCCGAGTATAGGTGGCACTCACCTGGGCTTGCTCACCCTCCAGAATCTGAATGAACCACGTCTTGTCGAAAATGAGGAAGCCGGTGATCCCGTCTCTGCTATTATTGCGCTGAGAAGCGGAAACGATGTCCCGCAGATTCGTAAGCATTGCGCGGTCGTTACCCTGCACGACGTTACGGCTATAATAGACGAGTTGGTGAATCATCGTAGATTTTCACTTCCGTTAAAAAGCGAAGCGTAAGAAAATGATCGTCTCTGACGCTCATGCAGCCCACCAACGCCGCACGAACGATATCGGCCTTGACCCGATTGTCTTGTTTGATCGCGAAGTTAATCAAATCCGAATACGCAACGATAAGCAGCTCTTGGAATCCTCTTCCCCGCTCGGGCCAGCGACAGGCGGAGGTCTTTACGCGACGTGCCGGATGCCGGGAAACGGTCCCAGCCGAGATTTCGGTATGAACGGCGCGAAGATCGCTCACCGTCCAGCCGAGAGCCCGATCACGGGATTCAGAGCCTAGGCCTGGGTCCGGATCGCGCCCGAGGTACCCGAAATCGTCTCCTGGGAGAGGAGACGCACGCCGCCGTCAGCGGCGTCCCCGGTCCTTGCCCTCCGCCGCCCGGCGCAGGGCCTCGGCCATGGCCCCGTCGGGGGCCGGGCCGCGTGGCGCCGGGGCCGGCGCGGGTCTCTGCTGGGGGCGTGAGGAGGAGCGCTCCTCCTGTCGCCCCGGTCGCGGCGCGCCCGCTTCCTCCGAGCGCATGCTGAGCGCGATGCGCTTGCGGTTGGCATCCACCTCGACGACGCGCACCTGCACCACGTCGCCGGGCTTCACCACCTCGCGGGGGTCCTTCACGAACCGGTCGGCCAGGACCGAGATGTGGACGAGGCCGTCCTGGTGGACGCCGATATCCACGAAGGCGCCGAAGGCGGCGACGTTGGTCACGACACCTTCGAGGCGCATGCCGGGCCGGAGATCCGAAATCTTCTCGACGCCCTCCTGGAAGGTCGCGGTCTTGAAGGCCGGGCGCGGGTCGCGGCCGGGCTTTTCCAATTCCGACAGAATGTCGGTGACCGTGGGCAGGCCGAAGGTCTCGTCGGTGAAGCGCTTCGGGTCGAGGCTCTTCAGGACGGGGCCGTTGCCGATGACGGCCTGGATGGGCTGTCCGGCGGCGGCGAGGATGCGGCGCACCACCGGATAGGCCTCCGGATGCACGCCCGACGCGTCGAGGGGATCGTCGCCGTCGCGGATGCGCAGGAAGCCGGCGGCGAGCTCATAGGCCTTGGGGCCGAGGCCGGCGACCTTCTTGAGGCTGGCGCGGGTGCGGAACGGCCCCTTCTCGTCCCGCGTCGTCACGATGTTGGCCGCCACCCGCTCGGAGAGGCCGGAGACGCGGGCGAGCAGGGGCGCGGAGGCGATGTTCACGTCGACGCCGACGCCGTTCACGCAATCCTCCACCACCGCATCGAGGGCCTTGGAGAGCTGACCCTCGCCGAGATCGTGCTGGTACTGGCCGACGCCGATGGCCTTCGGCTCGATCTTCACCAGTTCGGCGAGCGGGTCCTGCAGGCGCCGGGCGATGGAGACCGCCCCGCGCAGGGTCACGTCGAGGCCCGGCAATTCGGCGCTGGCATAGGCGGAGGCCGAATAGACCGAGGCGCCGGCCTCCGACACCATCACCTTTGTGAGCTTCAACTCCGGCTGCTTGGCGATGAGTTCGGCGGCGAGCTTGTCGGTCTCCCGCGAGGCGGTGCCGTTGCCGATGGCGATGAGCTCGACCTTATGGGCGCGGCAGAGCTTGGCCAGGGCGACGAGGGCGCCGTTCCAGTCCCGGCGCGGTTCGTGCGGGTAGATCACGTCGGTGGCCGCGACCTTGCCGGTGGCATCCACCACCGCGACCTTCACCCCCGTCCGGAACCCCGGATCGAGGCCGAGGGTCGGCCGGGCACCGGCGGGGGCGGCAAGCAACAGGTCGCGCAGGTTGCCGGCAAAGACGCTCACCGCACCGGTCTCGGCCACCTGTTTCAGGCGTCCGCGCAGGTCGGTGTCGAGGGCGGGTTTCAGCTTGGTGCGCCAGGTCCGGCGCACGGTCTCCATCAGGAAACGGTCCCCCGGCCGGCCGTGATCGCCGATGCGGAAGGCGCGGGCGATGCGCAGTTCCTGCCAGGAGGGCACGCCCTTCTCGGCCACGTCGCCGGGGGCATCGGTGATGTCGAGGTCGAGGATCTCCTCCTTCTCGCCCCGGTACAGAGCCAGGATGCGGTGCGAGGGCAGGCGCGTGAGCGGTTCGGAGAAATCGAAATAGTCGGCGAACTTCTCGCCCGCCGCCTCCTTGCCCTTCTTGACGGTGGAGGTCATCCGGCCGCGCTGCCAGACCGTGTCGCGCAAGCTTCCCACCAGTTCCGGGTCCTCGCCGAACCGCTCGATCAGGATGGTGCGCGCGCCCTCCAGCGCGGCCTCGACATCGGCGATGCCCTTGCCCGCATCGACGAAGGCGGCGGCGGCCTGTTCCGGCGCGCGTTCGGGATGGGCGAGCAGCGCCTCGGCGAGGGGGCCGAGCCCGGCCTCGCGGGCGGCCTGCGCCTTGGTGCGGCGCTTCACCTTGAACGGGAGGTAGAGGTCTTCGAGGCGCGCCTTGGTGTCGGCGGCGAGGATGCGGGCCTTCAAGGCAGGGTCGAGCTTGCCCTGGCCGTCGATGCTGTCGAGGATGGCGGCGCGGCGCGCCTCCAGGTCGCGCAGATAGGCGAGGCGCTCCTCCAGATCGCGGAGCTGGGAATCGTCGAGGCCGCCGGTGACCTCCTTGCGGTAGCGCGCGATGAACGGCACCGTCGACCCGCCATCGAGAAGCTCGACGGCCGCAGCGACCTGCCGCTCGGCGACCTTGAGCTCCGCCGCGATGGTTGCAGTGATGGCGGCCATGGAATCCTCGCGCGCGTGAAGGGGCCGCGGTGTCTACAGGCCGGGCCGGAGCGTGGTCAAACCGCATCCGGCCGCCCCGCCGGGCTCCCGGGCCGAGGTGTTCGTGACAAAGCCCCCCGTGTCGATACCGATTGTCGTGAAAGCGGACGCCGAACACGCTTGCCTGCCATGGACATGGGGTTCGTCGCAGCGGAGACTTGTCGAAAGAACAAACGGGTCAGGGAGAGAATCGCATGAGGCTCAGGCTTGCTCTGGCCGCGCTCGTCGTCGCCTTCGCGGGGGCGGCCTCGGCGGAACCCCCGACCTTCCAGGTCGATCCGGCTTGGCCCAAGCCCCTGCCGAACGACTGGATCATGGGCCAGGCCTCCGGCGTCGCGGTGGATGCCGAGGACCGGATCTGGGTGGTGCAGCGGCCCCGCTCGCTGACCGATGACGAGAAGGCGGCGAGCCTCACGCCGCCGCGCACCAAATGCTGCCACCCCGCCCCTCCCGTGCTGGTCTTCGACCAGGCGGGCACCCTCGTCCGGTCATGGGGCGGGCCGGGCGAAGGCTATGACTGGCCGCAGAACGAGCACGGCATCCATATCGACCACAAGGGCTTCGTCTGGCTCGCCGGCAACGGCGAGCAGGACGGTCTGATCCTGAAATTCACGCCGGAGGGCAAATTCGTCCTGCAGATCGGCAAGCAGGGGCCGCAGACCAACAGCCTCGACACCACCCGCCTTGGCCGCCCCGCCGCCATGCAGGTGGACCCGGAGACCAACGAGCTCTTCGTGGCCGACGGCTATTACAACCACCGGGTCATCGTGTTCGATGCCGAGACCGGGGCGTTCAAGCGGATGTGGGGCGCCTACGGCAAGCCGCCCACCGACGAAGCGCTGCCCGCCTACGACCCGGCCGCCGCGCCGGCCCAGCAATTCCGCAACCCGGTCCATTGCGTCCAGATCGCCCGCGACGGGCTGGTCTATGTCTGCGACCGGGCCAATGACCGGGTCCAGGTGTTCCGCCGCGACGGCAGTTTCGTGAAGGAGTTCTTCGTGGAAAAGAACACCCGCGCCAACGGCTCGGTCTGGGAACTGGCCCTCTGGCCCGACCCCGACCAGACCTACCTCCTCAATGCGGACGGCGCCAACAACGAGGTCCGCACCCTCAAGCGCGACACCGGCGAAGTGCTCGGCGCCTTCGGCCGCAACGGCCGCATGGCCGGCGACTTCCACTGGGTCCACAACCTCGCCGTGGACAGCAAGGGCAACGTGTTCACCACGGAGGTGGATACGGGCAAGCGCGCGCAGAAGTTCTTGTTCAAGGGGGAGATGGTGGTGCGCAAGCGGGTGGGGCCGTAGGAGGCCGGAATGGGAAAAAGTAAGCGTCGACTCATGGTGTTCGCTCCCGGGGAAATAGGATAGGCCTTGAAGTAGCCGTCGACGCGAGACTGATTATGTCGCTGACTAACCTTCTGGTACCGACCTACAGGAACATGTTGCGGACGCTGGCCGGGCTGCTGGACAAGGCAGAGCATCAGAGGGTGGATCCGGCCAATGGTCTGCTATCGGCGCGTCTGGCACCGGATATGTACCCGTTAGCGTCACAGGTGTGTTTTGCCGCCTACCAAGCTCAGGAGGCGACGTTCCGCCTTCGCGGCGAAGATATTCCCCAATCGCTTGCTGCCGTGGCGGCCGAGGGGCGCAATGCCGGCGACGTGCCCGGCTCAATCGCGGATGCACGGGCTCGCATCGCCGACGCATTGGCGCGTCTGGACAGCCTCTCGGACAATGCCCTCGATTCCGGAGCGACCCTGCAGATCACGATCGAGCTTCCGGGCAACATCACGTTCGATATGAGCGGCGAACAATACGCTCGGGATTGGGCTCTGCCTCAGTTCTACTTCCACGTCATCACCGCCTACGCCATCTTGCGACATCACGGCATCGCGCTCGGCAAAGCCGACTATGTGCCTCACATGTTCGCGTATCTCCGGCCCGGATCGCTGCCATGAGCATGACCGGAGAGCGGCTTGGCTGCCCGCAACCCGCTCCCATTCCTCAAAACCGCCCCGCCACCGTCAACCGCACCGCCATCGGCTCCACCGGATGCAGATGCGTGTCCGCCACCCCGCCGGCGGGCTCTCCCCGCAGCCGCGACTCATAAAAATAATCGATCTGGCTCGCCTTGACGTTGAGCAGGTTGAGGATGTCGAGCTGCACCGTGACGCCGTTGTCGAAATTGTAGCCGATGCGGCCGTTTACCAGGGTGGTGGGCTTCGAGCGGACGGAATTGTCCTCGATGAGCGGGCGTGGGCCGAAATAGCGAAGCCGTAGCGTACCGAACCAGCCCAGCGACTCGCCCAGCGTAAAGCTGGCGGCCGCGATGGCGGTAGGGGCGGCGGGGATGCGGCTCCCCGCAGGGTCGCGGTCGGCAAAGCGCGCATGGGTCACGGTGAGGTCGGCGTCGAGAGCGAGCCAGGGCGTCACCGCGTAGTGGTTGGTCCACTCGATGCCGGTGCGCCGGCTCGGGCGGCTCGGCTCGGTGGTGCCCGCATCACCCACGAACAGGTTCTCGGAATCGAAATCGAGCTGGAACAGGGTCACGGTCGACTCGAGACCGGCGATGGAGCGGTTGCGGATGCCGACCTCCGAGCCCACCGAGCGCACCAGCAGGGGCACCCGGTCGAGGGGGAACAAGGGATTGCCCGGATCGACCGTGATGGTCGCGCCCCGCGCGTCGTTGGAATGGAAACCCTCGCCGTAATTCACGAACAGCTCGGTCCCGGCCCAGGGGCCGAACACGACGCCGAGCTTGGGGCTGACGATGCCGTCCCGCGCATGGCCCGAATTCAGCGGATTGTTCGATCTCACGGTGGCGTCGTAGGCGTCGGCGCGCAGGCCGACGCTGGTGCGCAGCCACTCGGTCCAGCGCAGGCGGTTCTCAAAGTAGAGGGCGGCGCTGCCCTCCTGCACGCGGTCGTCGCGCACGGTGGAGAGGGAGGTGCGCGCCCGCGTGTTGAACAGGCCCACATGGATGTCGTCGAACCGCGCCTGCACGCCGATCTCGTTCTCCATGGCGAGACCGAACAGCTCACCCTTGAACACCCGCGCGATCTCGCCGCCGGCGACGGTGCGGCTGTCGAGCTGGCGGAACTGGTCGCCATTGACCGGATCGTTGAGGAAATAGGTGAAGTTGTTGAACAGGTTGAGATTCGAGCGGATGACGTAGGCGCTGGCGCGGGTGACGCCGCCGTCGTCCGACCGGCTCCAGCGGCCCGACAGGGAGAAGCGGCTCGCATTACCCCCATCGCTTGGGTCGAGGGTGCCGAAGCGGCCGATCAGGCCCTCGGAGATCGCCCGCTGAGGGATCTGGTTCGTCGCCGTCCAGCGGTTGGAATAGGCCATGCCGGTGAGGGAGAACCCGTCGAGGGCGGTGCCCTGGCTGTAGCGCAGCACGCCGTTGAGCTTTCGGATATCGTCCGGCACCACCCAGGGGCCGTCATAGACCTGAGCCTCGCCGGCGGCGAGGAGGGTCCCCTCCCCCAGCGGCGCGGAGGCGATGGTGAGCGCCCGCTTGTAGCCGAAGCTGCCGAGGGAAGTGAGCGCGAGAGGGCGGGGCACCGCGTCGATCGTGTCGATCCGCACCGAGCCGGCGGAGGCGAAATCCCCGTCGCGGGCGAAATACGGGCCCTTGTGGAACTCCACCGCGCCGACGAGTTCGGGAATGAGGAAGTTGATGTCGGCATAGCCCTGGCCGTGGCCATGGGTGCGCATGTTGGCGGGCATGCCGTCGATGGTGATGGCGATGTCGCTGCCGTGGTCGAGGTTGAAGCCGCGCAGGAAGTACTGGTTGGCTTTTCCCTCGCCGGAATGCTGCGTGACGATGAGGCCGGGCACGGCTTCCAGTACCTCGCCGGGGCGGGTGACCGGCCGGTCGTTGAGGGCCTTGCCGGTGATGACGCCGGAACTCGACGTCAGCGCGGGAGCGGACAGGGCGCCGAACGCTTCGGCCCCGCCAGTTCCGCCCGTGGCCCCGCCGAGGCCGGGACCGGCAGCGGGAGGCGGCGGACGCATGTCGGCGGCCACGGAAAGTTCGTCGAGGGTCGCCTCGGCGGTGGTCGCCGCGCCGGACTGGGCGAGGACCGGTGACGCGGATGTCAGCAGCGCGAGGACGAGGAGGGGATGGAGAGCGCGTGGAGGATGGGCGGACACGGGCGAAACCTCGGGCGACGGCAGTGGCACGTCACCGCGAACGAAGCCGATGCRTTCGCGACATGCGAACGCCCCGACACCCCACCAGGACACCCCGCCCGATGCGTTTCGCGTGTGACCACGACTGACGGCAGGTCTCCTGGCTCGCGGGTCRCCGCCCTCTCATCGTCTTCCCAGGTGATCACCCAGTGACGTGTTGATGAAGGACTCGCCGCTTACAGTTGCGGGGGCAGCCGCGGCATCGGACACAAGGTCCTCACCGCGTTCCCTTTTGATCCCCCGAAGAGGAACCGTCATGCTCAAGCTAGTCGAGGCCGGGAGACCGCGTCAACGACGTCACGGCAACAGCCC